>NZ_JARRCW010000001.1:2687500-3018333 GCF_031501865.1 Pseudovibrio sp. M1P-2-3 | reverse complement strand
AGGCAAGTGAGTAAACGTGGGCGTATTGAGATGTGAGATTCCACAAAAAATAATACGATGACTTATCCCACCCAATCTTTGACATAATGTCATCTTTTGATTCAAACATCAGGTATCCGCCTTTGAGAGCATCTTTTTGTACTCTTGGGGAAAGCTCTTTGAAGCGCCGTGTGTCCTTTAGCCGCTCTACGATTTCTGCACGGACTTTTTCTTCATCTTCGCTCATCGCGCGGTTGTGTATTATTTTTGTGCGCTTCGTGAGGTCATAAAGATGCATAAGCTGCACGATAGCTTTTTGATTGTCAGCTTCAGGAGAGGCATCACAAAGGTAGTGGAATAACAATACCGCTTCCAATATGGATCGAAAGCTAGATGCATTTGCCCCGAAATCCCAATCTTCGTGATCAGATGAAACCCAACGGGTACCGGGCAACGATCTTATGAGATTACGCCCGTGTGCGAGGATGCGTACAAATACGTGGGTTGCATAACCTAAAGTGGGATGCGCTTGACGCCCACTAGTAGCTTGTGACACCGCACAGGCTTCACACAATGCTGTATCAAAACCGCTTAAACTTTCTTTATATTGCTGCTGAAAAGCAAAATCCTGAGGAATATCGATGTCCAATGACGGTGTATCTTCAGCCATTCCTAAACCCACAAAATTTAATCAGTGCATTGCAGAGCTAATGAATGGATGCATAAACTCATTCACGGAATCGTACTGCGCCTCTTCGAGTACAGAGTGTTTCACCTGCGGCTCAATGAGCTTTCCATCAAATTCGACGCCATGAATGCTACCAGACGCCAGAATTAACTGGGAGTTTGGGGGCCTATTTTCGAGACAAAATTTGATAACTGTCTCAGCATGGTTATCATCTGGGTCTTGTTGCTTAGGGGTATCAATGACGATTGGGCAGAAGCAGCACGTTGAATACTTAGCTATGGTATGTAGTATTGCGAAATAGTAAGCTAGCAACAACCGAGGCTGAGAGCTGCCAGCTTCGCTTATTGTTGGTCTATTTTTTTTGTACACTGATTCCGGCGCATTCTTAATATCAAGTTTTTCGCAGAAAAGTGCCATTTTTTTTATATAAAAGTCCTTAATGCCCTTCTTATGTGTTAAGTCCCGCGAGGAGATGGTTAGGCTGTTTTATGAACCTGTCCGGCTCGTTTGTCCATTGTTTGGTAATGTATTCAAAGGGTGTTTGTCCTTTGAGAGCCTTGAGGCGTTTGGCGAAGTTATAAGCCTGTATGAACGTTTCCAGATGAGTGCGCAGCAGGTTGTGTGTCTGGTAATAATAGCGTCGAACCGTGGCCTCTTTGATGGTGCGGTTCATACGTTCGACCTGACCGTTGGTCCAGGGATGGGCCGGTTTCGTTAGCCGGTGGTCAATATCATTTTGAGCGCAGGCCAGAACAAAAGCATGGCATCGAAACCGCTGACCGGTCGCGAGCATACGCTTCACGTCCTGAGCATTCCAACTGTCGCCTTTGGGATCGGTGAAATGGGTCCCGTTGTCAGTCAGCACGGTGTGGACTTTATAAGGTACAGTCATGATGAGGTTGCGAAGAAAGTTGCCAGCAATCCTTCTGGTGGCTTTCTCATGCAGTTCCACAAAGGCAAACTTCGACGTTCTATCAATGGCAACGAACAAATAAAGCTTGCCTTCCGCAGTTCGCACCTCCGCGATATCGATGTGAAAGTAACCGATCGGATAGGCTTTGAAAGGTTTTTTGGTCTTGTTCTTATCTGGGGCTGGCAGACGCGAAATCCCGTGGCGCTGGAATAGACGGTGGAGGGATGAGCGGGTCAACTTCGGGATCGTTTCCTGCAGAGCATAAAGGCAGTCATCCAGCGCGAGTAAAGAGTGCTTGCGAAAAGCAATACACGCAGCCTCTTCAGCCACAGTAAGAACGGTAGAGCGAGGATTTTTCCGGCCCATAGGTTGATCTTCTACGCTGCTACGTTTTTTCCACTTCATAACCGTTTTGGGATTGATGTTATATCGGGTACTCAGCTCTTTGATTGTTGCATCCGATTTTTGGATGGCCGATCGAACCGCGTGAGTAGTCGTGGCGCTGCCGTGTAATACCTGTCCCATAGCCCCTCCTTACAAGATGGTGTCAACGATAAACTGATTCCATCTTCTCGCGGGACTAAACACTTATGCTTGCGGTCGTCATATTTTTTCATCACAGCATTAGACGCCTCAATTCTTTCGTCTACTTGCCCTATCTCGGTGGCTAATGCTTTGCTCTCAATTGCAAAGATTTCTTCGACCATCCGGCCACTTTCATCTTGAAGCATATCTCGCAGCTTCATTTCTCCGCGAGTTGTTTCAAGGATAGATTCAATTTCAGAAATTTTATTGGACAGAAACGGCGTCGGGCGCGTTGCTTTTTGTATTTCAGCGTCCAACCTTTCAACATTCATCATACTGGCGGCATAAATCTCTCTACAAGCATCAGCGTCATTCATCAGACCATAGCGATTAGAAAAGTCATTCAAATGGACGGTGTTACAAGTTGGGCAAAGGATCTCTGATTGATCCTCTGTCTGAAGAAATTTTATATCTTTTTCCAGTTCATCGAGTACCTTTTTCGCAATCCGCATTTCTTCTAAAGCTATTGAACGAGTGGATTGAAGCTCAGCTACCTTAAGCTTGATTTCATCATATTTTTTTTGCAAAGCATTTTGCTCGTTCAATAGCGCCTGTATACGATCAGCAAACGCTTCAGGTTCAAATGCTACGCCTATAGTTGAGCGGTGTACGTTGATCCTATCTTGAGCGCGCCCTAATGCGCTTCGTTCAGTACGCAATTCTGAAGCCTCTTTGATGCTTCGTCTTTTTTCGCCTTCGCTTGATAATATTCTTTCGGCCTCATTCCCGTATGAAAGTCAGCAACGATATTTTTGTAGTCTTTTATGAACCCTGTGCCTGAAAATGACGTCCAGCTATCGGTCCATCCAATATCTTGGTCGATGTAAAATGGCATGAAACAAAGAGCAGGGACTGGAGCAACAATACCCCCCTGTTTTGTGGTGATCTCAATATCAAAATCAAGCAACTGAGATAACTTCGGTGCTAGCCCTTTTGTCACTCCGTTAACTGCCCATAAGGGCTTTTTGTTTGCGTCAAACAGCGCAAACATCGGCCCATAGCGAAGCATGAAATAATCATCCTCATCAAGCGAGAAGCCCAATAAGCTTGCTACATTAGCGTTTTTCCAGCTTTCAGGCAGCTTGTGCGGATCGGCTCCCAAAGTGGCATAGAGAGATTTTACCAAACTTGATTTTCCAAACTCATTGTCCGCAACAACAGCAGTGACGTCGTCACTTAGGGGCATCGCTCTTGCTTTGCGCTCTTTTGTCGATAACAGTCAAAGTTTTTTGAATTTCAGTTTTTTCATGTGATTTAGTTCGCAAGCTTCTAATCAATATTTTGAATGTCTTAAGTGAGCCTCCCCCAAAGAAGTGTTCCACGTTTATGATTAGGAAAACGGAGGATCAGACATGGGAATCAAGAGACCCAAACCAGAAGAGATTGTAGTTAAACTGCGGCAAGTTGAAGTTCTGACGGGGCAAGGAATGGCGCGCATGGATGCGATCCGCCAGATCGGCGTTACCGAGCAAACCTATTACCGTTGGAAGAAGAAGTATGGCGGAATGGGTACGGAGCAACTCAAGGAACTGAAGCGGCTGCAGAAAGAGAATGAACGTTTGCGCCGTGCGGTCTCTGATCTGACATTGGACAAGCTGATCCTTACGGAGGCTGCAAAGGGAAACTTCTGAGCCCTGCTCGTCGCAGAGCCTGCATTAACCATATACGCAGTCAGGTGAAGGTTTCCGAGCGGCGTGTTTGTCGTGTTCTTGGTCAGCATCGCTCCACACAGCGTCGCTTCCCCAAAGGGCGAGCGGATGAAGATCAGCTGGTTGCAGATATGATTGAGCTGGCACGCCAATATGGCCGTTACGGTTACCGTCGCATTGCCGCTTTGCTCCGAGAGGCTGGATGGCAAGTGAACGATAAACGTGTTGAACGTCTGTGGCGACGAGAGGGGCTGAAAGTTCCCATGAAGCAACCGAAAAAGGGGCGGCTCTGGCTCAATGATGGGTCTTGCATACGTCTCCGGCCACAGTATCGCAATCACGTGTGGTCCTATGACTTTGTCCATCATCGCACTGATGATGGCAGGGCATTCAGAACGTTGAATATTTTGGATGAGTATACGCGTGAATGCCTTGCTATTCGGGTGAAGCGAAAGCTGAATGCGAGCGAAGTCATCGATGCGCTGACGGACCTGTTTATCCTGCGCGGCATACCTGCCTATATTCGTTCAGATAACGGCCCGGAGTTCGTGGCGGAGGCGGTTCAAAAGTGGATCAAATCCGTCGGAGCCCAAACAGCCTACATTGAGCCAGGATCGCCTTGGGAAAACGGATATTGCGAAAGTTTCAATGGGCGAATGCGTGATGAATTATTGAATGGAGAAATCTTCTACTCGCTACATGAAGCTCAAATAATCATAGAACGCTGGAGGAAACACTACAATACCAAACGACCGCATAGTGCTCTGGGCTACCGCCCTCCAGTTCCGGAAGTCATTATTCCGATAGACCAAAGGCCAACCATGCACTAACTTTCAAAGCGGACCACTCAAACGGGGCTGCTCAGTACACCGACAGGTCAAGTATCTTAACAATGTAGTGGAAGCCGATCATGGCAAGCTCAAGCGTGTGATTAAGCCCATGCTTGGCTTCAAGTCGAGAAAGACCGCCTATGCCACCCTCAAGGGCATTGAGGTGATGCACGCCCTTCGCAAGGGGCAGGCAAATCATTTAAAGTTGCATGCTGGCGTAAAGGGCGAAGTGCGTCTTGTTGAGCGGGCCTTTGGCCTCGGCAATAGCGTGATGGCAGACGCAATTGAGTTTATCGAAAAGAACATGGTTCCTGAAGTTGCTTAAGGCAGAACAGCCTTACCAAAGGCACCCTTAAAGATAACGTACAATATTTTTCGCATCTGTGGATGCCCCGTGTTTTGCAAGTTGTTTTTCGAGCAATTTTGGCATGTGATCGGTTGCGGTCATCTGTCAGGCCTCGTTGTGCGGCGCTGCATTTGCCGCGGGCCGGTATGGAGATACGCAACTTGGCTCCAATACACATTTGCGGGCTTTTTGCCCGGTGCGAAAGACTGGTTATGCCAAGTCGGATCTAGTCGATCGTTTACCCTTACTGCTCAAAGCCCTCCTCACATCCCGACGGACCTGTCCTGAAGCACCTATTTAGCCGGGGACAGGTTTCGGTAGTCTTCATCTTTGACCAACATAGCCCACAATCTACGAGCCATTTTGTTTGCAAGCGCGATAGCCACCACCATACTTGGTTTTCTTTCAAGCATTCTTCCAAGCCATAAGCTTTCTGGCCTCCCCGTCCGCCGGGCAGCACCAATGAGTGCCATAGCTCCGATGATCAAAAGCCTTCGGATATCGCGCTGGCCCATTTTCGAGGTTCGGCCCAAGATCTGCCTTCCCCCTGTTGAATATTGTTTTGGCACAAGCCCCAGCCATGCGGCAAAGTCCCGCCCTCGGCGGAACGTGCTCATTGATGGGGCAAATGCTGTAACCGCCATGGCCGTTATCGGCCCTATTCCGGGCATGGTTTGCAATCTTTGCGCAGCCTTGTCCTGGTTCGCTTCTATTCGAAGCTGCTTTTCCAGGGACTGGATCCGGTTTGTGAGCAGTGCAATTTGCTCCAGGTAGATCTGACCGAGTTGAAGCACCACAGGAGGCAGGTCACTGTTCGGAGCATTCAAAGCCTCAGCCAGTTTCTTAACGTGTATCGCCTTTCTTGGTGCGAGGCAGCCAAACTCAGCCAAATGAGCTCTCAAGGCGTTGATCAACTGAGTACGTTGACGTACAAAAAGATCGCGGCTACGGAATAACACGGCGCGACTTTGCTGATCCTTTGATTTTATCGGAACCGTACGCATTGTGGGGCGCGACGCTGCTTCCGCAATGGCTTCCGCGTCAGCTGCATCGTTTTTTTGACGTTTTACAAATGGTTTCACATAGATTGGGGGAATCAATTTAACATCATGCCCCAGAGCGCGAATTTCTCGCCCCCAACTATGGGCAGTAGCGCAAGCTTCCATTGCCACAACACAAGGTTCTTGTTTGGCAAAGAACGGTAACATCTGCCCGCGTGACAATTTCCGTCGAAATAAAACCTTGCCGTCTGGTGCCGCACCATGAGCTTGAAAACTGTGCTTTGCCAAATCTAAACCTATAATGCTAACCTCTGCCATGGATGTCCCTTCCCAATCTTCGATTGCTTCAATCGTAAATATGGCACATTGCGATGCCGCCGGGTGGGGCATCCACTCCATCACATTTGCTGTTGAGTTCGGTTCCACTCACACTGGATGAGGGGATCAGATTATGGACGAGACCGATAAGCAGAAGGAATTGAACAACGTCATCCGCATTGATGAGGCCCGGATCAAGGATCATCTTGGCGAGATGGTACGCGGCACGGTTGAAGAGGCCTTGAATGCGATGCTGGATGCCGAAGCCGACCGATTGTGTGGGGCTGGACGCGATGAACGCTCTGAAGGGCGTCAGGATACGCGTGCTGGTAGTTATGAGCGTTCCCTGCGCACCAAGGCTGGTCCGGTTAAGCTGAAGATGCCAAAGCTGCGTAAGCAAGCCTTTGAGACGGCGATCATCGAGCGTTACCAGCGCCGGGAAAGCTCGGTTGAGGAAGCGCTTATCGAGATGTATCTGGCGGGTGTTTCGGTGCGCCGTGTGGAAGACATAACCGAGGCCCTGTGGGGGACGCGAGTCTCACCAGGTACAGTTTCCAATCTCAATAAGAAGATCTACGCCAAGATCGAACAATGGTGCCAGCGCCCCATCGAGGGGGATCATCCCTATCTGTATTTGGACGGCATTGTAATGAAGCGCACCTGGGCTGGGGAGGTTCGCAATGTTTCATTGCTGGTGGCTTCTGCGGTTAACACAGAAGGATACCGCGAGATTGTTGGGATCGTTGAAGGGGCCAAGGAAGACAAGTCCGGCTGGTCGTCATTTCTACGCCATTTGATAGATCGTGGTCTTTCCGGCGTTCAATTAATCATTTCTGATGCCTGTCGTGGATTGATTGAAAGCATTGAGGAGTACCTTCCTGAGGCCCGCTGGCAGCGTTGTATGGTTCGCTCAAAGGGAAAACGATTCACTGGATCGTTTTCAGCTCCTTCTCGCTACCGTAATGTATTTTCTTAACTACCCTCTACCAGAGTTCGGGAGGTAAGCCATATGCTCAAGGCGATCCATGCGCAGGAAAGTCGTGCGGCAGCACAACAAAAAACCGAGGCTGTTATCGCTGCTTTGCGAGCACGCAAGATGACCAAAGCGGCAGAACTGATCGAAACCCATATCGGGGAGACGCTGAGTTTTTATGCCTTCCCTGACAGCCACTGGCGCAAGATCAGGACCAATAATCCGTTGGAGCGTATCATGCGGGAGATTCGACGCAGAACCCGTGTGGTTGGGGCGTTTCCAGACGGAAAGTCCTGTCTTAATCTGGCGGCCGCCAGATTAAGACACATCGCAGGATCCACATGGGCCACAAAACGATACATGAACATGAAGCCACTCTTCGAAAACATCGAGGATCAAACCGGAGCCGTTGCTTGAAAGCAAAAAGTGCGAAAGATATTTGACACTACCCCCTTAAAACGAGTTTGCAACAGGACCCTTCCAGCCAACCTTTCCAGGATGGAGCGATGGGGATGCGGCAAGTTCCAAAAGGTACGCTCTGATGTACGGATACCAGATGAGATGCTTATAGGGGATAGTAAGGAAGCGTATGAGCGCGAAGCGCGGTGGCAGCTTGAGATAGAAGCGGAGCTATAGAAGCTTTTGACGAAAAGATAGGCTATCGGTGTGTCGACTGTTTCAGGTGGTGCAGAAAATCTGCACAAGCCTGTCCCTACAGTATCCTAATTGAAAACTATTTCCAGATTCATAGGTTCTTCATATCCGAGTACTTTGCTCACAAATAGCCTATGACTACCAACTTTTTCATGACTGAGCTCTAAATCAGCATGGCTGCTTTCAAACTCATCTGGGCAGTTGAAAATCAAAGAGAATTGCTGGCGAAATCGACTGGGAGTTTCCGGACCTCTATGAACTTGTAAAAGTTCAACTCTAAAGTGCCCAAGAGAAAACATCTCGCCTTCTAGGCCTTCGAAATTTTCAACTTTTAAGTCACCAATTCTCTTCATTTACTTTACCTTTTCTATTGCTGTGTAATTACTTACTGTTGACATCAGAGAGTGTGAAAAACGCATATCAGGGGAGTGCTGCCTATTTAGTTTCAGGTGGAATTGCTTTAAGCGCGCTGCGGATACGTCCCAAGCATCGCAATTTCATAGGTGATCGCTAAATAACGCTCCATAATGGGAAGAGGCTGCCCTCCTCCTTCGGTAGACATGGTGTTGCCTGAAGTTGAGAGTGCAACTCCACTGGTTGATGTTGGTGTAAATCCATCACCTGACGTAGTACCAACAACCGGGACTGACAGAACTGCATTTGCACTAGGTACGGAATCTCCGACAAGCGAAGAAGCTGCTGGGAAAACATTTGTATGCGTATGAGGTGGCAAGTTCTGCTCAATTAATGTGACAGTTTCATTGCCCGCTCGCTGCCCCAATATATACTGAAATCCCGTTGGGGGGGATGCTCGTGTTGTAGGACCAACTGGAAATCTACCGCGCAGCTCCGGCAAGCCAAAGCTAGTTCGTCCATCCCCTCCATAGGTTGTTCCAATGAGAGAAAAAAGGGTTTGTTGAGAGGCGATGGAAAGTAAGGCGCCGCTACATACTCCATAGCCGCGGATAGCAAAATTAAGCCCAAACATACTTACCTGAGAAATAAAAGGATCAGCCATTGGTTCCTCACAATCATAGTTTGACATGCCCTATGAGCGGCTTGGGAAAGTTCCTGTTAACGCAATCTGATAGTTGACCACTTGGTAAGGGCACTCAATGCTGAAAGAACCTTCGTTACCTGTTGAATTTGTTTTGGGCGCATTGGCGGAGGCTAGGGATGTGACTGCTCCTGTTGCAGTATACCAATCTGCAACAAATGGTTGACCACCGAAAATACCTCTGGGGTTTGCGGGCATTGATGAATCCGAGGGCCCTTCGCTTCCATCTATATTTTGTGCTAACTGTACAAAAGAGTGTGTATGGGCAGGCATGCAAACATAAGGTAAATACTCGCTGGAGAAGCCCCCTGGCAACCCAATTGGTCGGTTTGTAAGACCTGGCCCTTGTCCACTTTGCACCGGCACTCTGGCACGAAGGTCTGGAAGAGCAAAGTCAGTCCGTCCATTGCCTCCATATAAAGTCGAAATTAATGCAAACAGTGCTGTAAACTCGTTTATGCCCAAGGTCGCTCCTTGGCATAAGGCCCAGTTTCTCACGCCGAAATCGTTCCCAAATATGGAAATCTGCGATATGAAAGGCTCAGTCATTTTATACTTCCCTCAGAAAAAAAAGCTTAATTTCGAGGCGGATAAGCCCCTTTCAAAGCGATTTCATAGTTAATGACGGAATATGGACTACGGACTGAGAATGATAGCCCAGAGCCAGTAGACAATGTTTCATTAAGACCAGTAGAAATGGTTGTGTCGGCACCTGAGTCATCAACGAATGAAAAACCGGAGAACTTTGCGCCAGAACCAGTTGTGAATGTTGGTTGTGCCAGACTTAGGCCAGCAGCTGCTTTGGTCTCACCATCTGAATCCCTAACACCTAGTCGCACATTACTGTGAGAGTGCGTGGTTAAGCTAACAGTAGTTAATGTCTGTGCTTCCTGTCCTGCTTTTGTCCCTAGACGTTCCGCATACCATCCTTTTGGACTTCTTCCCCGAAAGTCAGGTAGGCCAAAGGTTGTTTGGCCATTTCCGCCATAATAATCCTTCAACAAACTCGCAAGTGCTTGATTTTGGGATACAGCGAGGACTTGACCATCGCAAAAAGCCCAATCTCTTACCGCAAAAGTTAAGGCCCAGATAGATATCTCTGAAAGGAATGGTTCAGCCATCAAATTTCCCTAAGAAAGTAAACTTTAATCTACGCATCTATAAGTTGATTAATATTTCATATACAATCTATACGAATATAGGCGCGGTACCACCCACGGGAGTTGTGAGGTGAATTTTCAATAACTAAAAATGTGAGTATGCTGCTACCCGGTTTTCATAGCGACCATCTTTTGAGTAGCATTGCTTGTCGGCGTGTATCTTTCAGGTGGAACGAACAGTATTCTCACCTTGATCAGCCTGTTTGTTTTGACTGGCCTAGCGTCGAAAAATGTAGTTTTGATTGTGGAGCTTGCAAGAGATCTGGAAAATAAGTGGCACAGTATAACTGAGGCCGCAATTGAAGCGAGCCGCTTGTGTTTAAGGTCTTATCGTGATGACGTCCTTTGCTTTCATCATAGGTGTCATTCCGCAAGTGATCTCTAGCGGTGACAGGGATAAAATGTGCCAAGCCATCGGTGTGGCCGTCTTTTCCGGCATGATCGACGTTATATTCTTTGGCATTATCTTGGCACCTGTCTTTTACGCTCTGGAGCGAATAGCAGCTGAGGTCATGACGAGAAAGAACTGTATGCAGAAAGTAAAGCTACGTAGCAGCACGAAGTTTGGAGGAGAAATTCAACTGAGCTTCCCCTCTCCAAACCGGGCATATACTTCTCAATAACCCCAGCTCATCGCCTCGTCCAACGGTGTTAACTCAGCATTCGAACTAAATTATAGTAGAATTCATCAGTAAAATCTTTGAAGCCTATTGGGATACAATAAAATCTGTATTCTCCAGTAAAGGAGGCGTAAACCAAATTAGGAACCAAGATAGTGACCAACAGAAACAAAATCTTATTGTAAGTAGTTGAAACTATTAAATTTCCGTAATAACCTGCCGCTCTCCGTGTCCGCCATCTTTTTTTGATATCGTTGATTTATTTAGGCTTTCCTCAGTGGAGGGTTTAACTATGACGTGTCCCGGCATTGCCATCTATGAACATGCCCCGGATTGCAAGAGTTATATAAATTATGGCAAAGTAGGTTTGCAGTCATCTATCCGGCCTGCTCTCGCGGTCTATTCCGCTGGCCCTGATGGAATTTGTAGACCAACACCCAATCAAGTTAACGAGCTCATAGCTCCGGCAATGCCGTTTTACGTGTTTTCAGAATTCTGATATGAAACCCTCATGCGCGTAAAGCTCATGGAAATATGAGCTTTTTGTATTAGAGATACAGCTTGCAGGTCGCCGAGTTTTAATGCGGTTAGAATGTCATCTAATTCGCGGTTAAAGATGGCAACTTCATCTCCCAAGTCAATGACAGAAGCGAAAAGGGATTTTAGCCAGATTCGGGTGGTCTGCATATATAACTGTTCGGAAACTTCCCTAAGTGGAATATTTTCTGTAAGCTGAAGGAGTGCGAGAAAGAACTCCATAATAAGAATTGAAAATTCGCGTGCATTAGGGCTTTTCAATAACTGTTTAGAGCGTAAAGACAGGGCATTTAATTCTTCTACCATGGTCTGTTTTGGGGAGGCTGGCGAGAGCTTCCCGCTTAGTTCTGCCAGTTCCATCCGCAATAGGTAAGTCTGTTCTAGTTCAGTGATATCTACGTCTGTGACAAACGTGCCAACCCCGTGGACTGATTGTAATAGGCCGTCGCTTTCCAGCCGTACCAGAACTCTGCGCAACGGTGTGCGGCTCACCCCGAATTCTTCGGCTAGTTCGGTTTCTGATAGGCGTGTTCCTGGGGAGTAATCCAGCAGACAAATTCGGTCCCTGATTTCGTAGTACATCCGATCAAATCGATCTCGGGCGCTGTTGTCTACGCTGGTTTTATCTATAAGGTTCACCGGTTTAACTCTCTCAATTCTTTGTGTTGTATACACCGATAAAGTCGTGGGGGAAGCCACTGTTCCGGCTGCTTTTCTTAATTTCTGTAAAGAGCTTTTTGATAGGTAGCAACTCTCAGGATAGGAGGAGGTGACGCGAAGTTGAGGTGCGCAATGTTTCCAAGCCATACGCAAGATCATAGCGCAATTTCATATTAAACCAGCCGTTCGCAAAGACGATCCAGCATCTCAAGGCATTGAGATATCTGGGTAACCGAAACATACTCATCAGACTTGTGTGCCTGTTCAATTGAGCCCGGACCGCAAACAACGACTGTCATTCCTAATGCTTGAAACATGCCTGCCTCAGTACCGAATGACACTAAATCTGTCTCATGCGTGCCGGTTAGTTCGCTAAGGATTGTACGCGCTTCATTTTCCGGGACGGGCTCAAGACCATCCACCTCAGCAATAATTTCGGTAACAACACTCGCATCAGGGCAAATAGCCTGCATTGCTGGTAGTAAGGCATGGGTGCAGTATTGATCTAGATGATTTTTAACGAAGTCCGCATCAGAGGGTTGAACTGGACGCATTTCCCACTCGACACGTGCCTTCCCGGGGATCACGTTACGGGCTGTACCCCCAATGAGTGCGCCTGTGTTGATGGTTGTCCAAGGGGGCTCAAATCTACAATTCTTGGGCGCTTTACTACGCAGTTCATCTTTTAACTCAAGTAAGCGGCTCACATATCGGGTTGCATACTCAACAGCGTTAACACCTTGATCAGGGTTGGAACCGTGACCTTCTAGTCCCGTAAAATGGGTTATGTACTCGTAACATCCTTTGTGACCTTCTATAATCCGCATTGATGTGGGTTCGCCAACAATAGCAACGGCAGGGTTCAGTCTGTGCTGGCGAAGTGACTGGGCAAGAGCTTGAGCGCCGAAGCAGCCAACTTCCTCGTCATATGTAAACGCAAAGTGGATCGGACGTTTGAGGTTAAGCTGGGCATATCGCGGGGCCATGGCGACCGCTGCCGCAATGAACCCCTTCATATCGCAGGTTCCTCTGCCAAACAATTTTCCATTCCGCTCAATCATTTCGAACGGGTCGTTTGTCCAGTCTTGATCAGCAGTCGGAACAACATCGCAGTGCCCAGATAGTACGATGCCATCATCAATGTTGGGGCCTATCGTGGCAAAGAGGTTTGCCTTCCTCCCACTTTCATCCCGCCAGATTTCAACCGTCGCTCCTGAACTGGACAGATACTGGGCAAGGCAATCGATCATATCCAGATTGCTATTGGACGATATTGTCGGGAATGCAATCAGCTCTTTCAATAGGGCTTTGGTGGTGTCAAGAACGTTCATAGATCAGTCCTTCACAAACAATTTTCGCTCAACATTGCACAGGGCTTCTGCCGGACCTGTTTCGCAAATGAGAATAGTTTCAGTGGTTTCAAGGCCCCAATCATCCAGCCAAAGGCCAGGCATGAAGTGGAAGGTCATTCCTGGCAGGAGGATCGTTTCGTCTGTTGGCCGAAGGGATACAGTGCGTTCCCCCCAATCAGGTGGGTAGCTCAAGCCAATTGGGTAACCACAGCGTCCGCCGCGTTCAATGCCCACTTTTGTCAATGCTTCATTGAGGGCGTTTGCCACGTCGCAGGCTCGATTTCCCGCCTTTGCAGCTATCAAGCCAGCTTCCAGACCGTCAGTTAGGGCAGCTGATGCATCGAGCATTGTTTGAGGTGGCTTGCCTAAGAAGACGGAGCGGCATAGGGGGGCGTGATAGCGGCGGTAGCAACCTGAGAGCTCGAAAAACGTAATTCCGCCAGTTTCCATCTGATTGCCATTCCATGTTAGATGCGGTGCAGTTGCATCAAGTCCGGAAGGGGTGAGTGGGACTATTGCTGGATAGTCGCCCCAATCTTCACCAGTGCCCATGATGCCTGCGTGGCAAATGTCGGCAACCAGTTCGTTTTTTCGTAGACCCGGTTCAGCTTTTTCCAGCGCGATTCCGATAATTGTCTCCGATATCCGTGCTGCTTTGCGAATGAAAACCAGTTCTTCCTCAGACTTCACTCCGCGCTGCCAGTTGACCAGCGCTGTGGCATCTATCAGATGTGCACTGGGCAATTGCGCGGTTAGAACCGCATGTGCCTTGGCAGAGTAATAGTAGTTCTCCATTTCCACGCCGATTCGAGATGTGGAGTAACCCATCTTTTGTAGGTGTTGTGCCAAATCTTCCATCGGATGACAGGTTGTCGATTGAATGTATTGATCTGCGTAACCAAGCACTTGATCATCACTCATCCAAACCGTGCGGCGTGCTCCATTGGCATCTTGAATGCGGCCCCACCACAAAGGTTCGCCCTCCATGGGTAAGATGACGCCTTGATGAACATAAAATGACCAGCCGTCATAACCAGTCAACCACGCTTGGTTTGAAGGGTCGGTGACGAACAGAACGTCGATACCAGCTGATACCATAGCGCTACGGGTTTTGGCGAGACGGCGGTCATATTCGGCTTTGCTGAATGGAACGTTCTGCAAACCCATCGTTTACCTCATGGCTTGGAGTTCAATTTGTACACAACTACATATTTTCCATCCAGTTAGATCCAAAATAACCAGAGATGCAAGTATTAATATTGCTATTTTGTTCGCGTAAAAGCAATTTTATTGTTGACTGTATGAAAATTTCAATCATGTTGTATACATCAAGTGTTTGTACTTAAGGTCTCAATAGCACCTGTTTTGAGGTGGTAACTGAGCCTCCCTCAACTTGTAAAAACGGCTGATATGACTTTCACACTTGCAGACATTTTTTCTGCCCGGACACGAATAAAGGGAATTGCTGACCATACGCCCTTTATTCCTTCTCCTTTCATGTCGGACTTTTGCGGGCAGGAATTTCTAATGAAAATGGAAAATATGCAGCCTGTTGGTGCGTTCAAACTGCGCGGGGCAGTCTCTGCGGTGATGGCGCTTGGTGATGATGTGCGCGGTGTAACATGCTGTTCAACGGGTAATCATGGTCGGGCTGTAACGTTTGCTGCCAAGAAGCGTGGCATTCGAGCTGCTGTGTGCATGTCTTCATTGGTTCCCAAGGCCAAAGTCGATGCTATCCGAGCGTTGGGAGCTGAGGTTCGTATCATCGGTACAACACAAGATGAAGCTATGTGCGAAAGTCAGCGCCTGTGCGAAGCTGAAGGGCTGGTTGAAATCTCTCCATTTGATGACCCTCTTGTCATTGGCGGGCAAGGTACGATCGGGTTGGAGATGCTTGAGGTTTGCCCGGATTTGGAAACAATTTTAGTGCCGCTGTCTGGGGGAGGGCTTGCTGCGGGAGTGGCAACGGCTGCTAAAGCGATCAACCCGGATATCCGCGTAATTGGAATTACTATGGACCGCGGGGCAGCCATGTATGAAAGCGTTAAAGCAAATACACCGGTTCAGATTCCTGAGTTTTCGTCTCTGGCTGACTCTCTGGGTGGAGGCATTGGCCTTCATAACCGCCTTTCTTTTCCAATTTGCCGTGATCTGCTTGATGACTACATACTTGTAACGGAAGATGAAATTCGCCGTGCAATGCAGGTGATGTTTTATGAAGATCGCATCGTGGCAGAAGGGGCATCGGCTGTTGGCATAGCGGCTGTTCTAGCGGGAAAAGTTCCAGTGCTGAACGGGCCTGTTGCTACAATTATCACGGGCCGAAACCTTGATATGCCAACGTTTGCACGCATCATGATGGGGCAGGACGTTACAATTGGGGAATTGCAAGTCAAAGGTGTTGCCTATGATGCCTGAGGCTGCCGCAGAACACTTAGTAAATTCACTTTTTGATAACAAACGGCGCACAAGACGCCGTGCCAATTAAAGACCAAGTATTTCTAAAATCTAAGAGGGCGTTATGACAAATATTTTTAAAAGAGCAATGAAGTCCTGTGCCGCAATGGGGTTGGTGCTTGCTGCAACGGGATCGGTTCAAGCTGATACGTGGCGCTATGCTTTTGAAGAGGCAATGACTGATGTTCAAGGGGTTTACGCGCAAAAGTTCAAGGCAGAAATCGAAGCAAATTCTGACCATGAAATCCAGCTGTTTCCCTATGGAACACTTGGAGAATCCACGGACATCATGGAACAAACGCAAGATGGCATATTGCAGTTTGTAGATCAGTCTCCGGGCTTTACTGGTGCTTTGATCCCGGAAGCTCAGGTCTTTTTTGTGCCGTATCTTCTACCAACAGACCAAAACCATCTGGCGCGCTTCTACCGCGAAAGTAAAGCGATCAACCAGTTATTCAAGCCGCTGTATGCGGAAAAAGGGCTGGAGCTGCTCAACATGTTCCCTGAAGGCGAAGTGGCAATGACCACTAAAACGCCGGTTAAGACATGCTCCGATCTCGATGAAGTCAAATTCCGCGTCATGTCCAACCCACTTTTGGTTGAAAGTTATCGCGTTTTCGGCGCCAGCCCAACGCCTCTGCCATGGGGTGAAGTGTATGGGGGCCTGCAAACCAACCTTATTCAAGGTCAGGAAAACCCGACATTTTTCCTTTATTCGACCAAAATATATGAAGTCACCGATTACATCACTTATGCCGGACACAACAACTTCACCACCGCTGTAATGGCAAACAAAGACTTTTATGATGGCCTAAGTTCAGAGGATCAGGAAGTTATTCAAAAAGCAGCCGCGGCAGCTTATGACCACACCGTTGTCTACCAGAAACAAGCTGGTGAAACTGAGCTTGCTAAAATTCTGGAAGCCAAACCGGAGATGACTGTTACTGTTCTTACAGAAGAAGAGCGGGGCTGCTTTAAAGAGGCTGCGTTGGAAGTTGAAAACACATTCATTGAAATGACTGGCGACAGTGGAAAGAAAATTCTTGCGCAATTGAAAGCTGATTTGGTGGCTACTGCGGACTAAAAAGCCGTTGGAACCAGATCTATTTATGCTGAGCGGTAAATCCCGCTCGGCTCTTTTCATAAGTTGCAAGGCGGTGGGATGAGCAATCGGCACCAATCAGATTTACCGGGCATTCTGGGAGTTATTGACAGAAGCATTAGTCGCATCGAGTCCGCACTTTTGGCTGTGGGTGTATTGCTGATGGCAACAAACACGATCGCCAATGTGCTCGGGCGATTTCTTCTTGGAAATTCCATATTCTTTTCCGAAGAACTGAACCGTATACTGATCATTCTGATCACGTTTGCGGGCATCAGTTACGCCGCGCGCCATGGCCGACATATTCGCATGAGCGCGATTTATGACGAAATGCCTTCTCGATACCGCAAGGTGATGATGGTGATTATCTCGCTTGTCACCGCAGCCTTCCTGTTTCTACTTTGCTACTATTCGGTCAACTACATAGATACTCAGGCATCACGTGGCCGAGTATTGCCTGCGCTTCAAATTCCTGTTTGGATTATTCTTGTTTGGGTTCCTGTTGGATTTTTCATGACAGGGACACAGTACCTGCTGACTGCCATCAAGAATTTGACAGCCCCTGACGTGTATCTCTCGACCCACATGCTGGAAGGCTATGAAGAAGATGAAATCGAGATTTAGAGGGGCTAGGTGATGGCGGCAACAATCTTCCTTAGTATGATCGTGCTCCTCCTTCTTGGATTTCCAATGATGATCCCGTTGATCGCAGGGAGCTTCATCGGTTTCTTGATGATGTTCGGTGGTTTCGGGCAAATGGAAACGATGGTCCAGCAAATGGTGGCAGGTATTCGTCCAGCATCACTCATTGCCGTTCCCATGTTCATCTTCGCTGCGGACATAATGACACGAGGACAGTCAGCAAGCCGTTTGATTGATCTGGTCATGGCATTTGTTGGCCACATGCGTGGTGGTCTTGCAATCTCAACAGCAATGGCTTGCACCATGTTTGGCGCGGTGTCCGGTTCCACTCAGGCAACTGTTGTTGCTATCGGGTCGCCACTGCGCCCACGTATGCTTAAGGCAGGTTATAAAGACAGCTTTATTCTGGCTTTGATCGTCAACGCCAGCGACATCGCGTTTTTGATCCCTCCATCAATAGGGATGATCATTTATGGCGTTGTTTCAAATACATCCATTGCTGAACTATTTATCTCCGGAATAGGGCCCGGACTGCTCATTCTAGTTCTATTCTCGACCTACAGCTACCTTTATGCTGTGCGAAATAACGTAGCGACCGAACCCAAAACAAGCTGGTCAGAGCGTTTTATGGCACTTCGTAATGCATTGTGGCCCTTGGGGTTTCCGCTGATTATAATCGGTGGCATTTATGGGGGAGTGTTCAGCCCAACTGAAGCTGCAGCTGTATGTGTCCTTTATGCTTTGGTTCTGGAAGTTTTCGTTTTCCGGTCCATGTCTTTTGCGGACGTTTACTCAACGGCTCAATCGACCGGATTGATCACCGCTGTCGTCTTTATTTTGGTTGCGGCAGGTGCAGCATTTTCATGGGTAATTTCTTTTGCGCAAGTCCCACAGGAAATTTTGAGTGCTATCGGCATCACCCATATGGGGGCGATCGGCATCCTGTTCGTTATCTCTCTGGCCTTCTTCATTGGCTGTATGTTTGTAGACCCCGTTGTAGTTATCTTGGTGCTCGTCCCTATTTTCGCGCCAGTTGTTAAGGCGGTTGGGCTGGATCCCGTTTTGGTTGGGATCATCATCACTTTGCAAGTTGCAATAGGTTCCGCTACCCCGCCATTTGGATGCGATATTTTTACTGCCATCGCAGTCTTCAAACGCCCTTATGCTGAAGTCATACGCGGTACGCCTCCGTTTATCTTCATGTTGATCGGCGTCTCTGTCGCGCTGATTTTCTTTCCGCAGATTGCTTTGTTTCTGCGTGATCTGGCCTTTTCGAAATAAGAAAGACCATTCGATGTTTAAATCCATCCTTGTTCCATTTGTTTCTGCCAGATCACCGATAAAAAATGAACTGGACGCAAGGCCTGTCAGAAAACGGATCGGTCTCGTTGTCTTGGCAACAGACCATACCAGCGAATGCGATTTTATGCGCATGTGTAATCCTGATGAGGTGGGTGTATATGCCAATCGGATTGACTACCAAAACCCGGGGACACGAAACAACCTGCTGGCGACAGGGCCAAGACTAACTGAGGCAGCTGCCCAGATTTTTCCCGGTGAAGATGTTGATGTGATTGCTTACAGCTGTACTTCAGCTTCCATCGTTATAGGTGATCGTGCAGTTGGTAAGTACTTGAATGCCGGTAAACCTAACACACCATTTGTAACGCCAAGCTCAGCCGCCCTTGATGCGTTTAAAGCATTGAATGTCAGCCGGATCAGCGTGTTAACGCCTTATTCCTCTGCGATTTCAAATGAGTTACTCCACTATTTTTCAGGTAACGGCCCAGAGATTGCCAGTGCAAATTATCTCGGAGTTGATGATGACCGCGAAATAGCGCGCCTTTGTGAAAATACTATCGTTGATGCGGCTTGTGCAGTCATGGATCCATCTGCGCAGGCACTGTTTATATCCTGTACGGGCCTTAGAGCTGCAAAGTGCATTGAAAGGATAGAGGCGCAAATTGGCAGACCAGTTGTGACCTCTAATCAAGCCATGATATGGCGCTGCCTTCAGCATCTAAACAGTGATCAGAACACCTCAGGTTTTGGACAGTTGTTTCAACACAGGGTGCATAATTGAATGTAGGAATGAGGTAGCTGAATCTTTTTCGCCAAGGTGACTACAAATACTTCTAGGGATCTAAGCTCTTATGTCTGAAATCAAAATTCTTAGTGAAACTGAGCTGCGACGGGCCATCGCTTTAGATAGAGATACGGTTGCTTGTATTGAGAATGCATTTCATCTGCTTGCAACAAAAGATGTTGTAATGCCCCCAATCCTGAGCTTTCATGTGCCAGACCACAATGGGGAAGTGGATGTAAAAACGGCCTATGTGCCCGGTATCGACAGTTTCGCGATTAAGATGAGCCTAGGTTTTTTTGACAACCCCAAAATAGGCCTGCCAAGTTTGAATGGTTTAATGACCTTGTTCGATGCAAAGACCGGCAGAGTCAAAGCCTTATTGCTGGATAATGGATACTTGACCGACATCCGCACAGCAGCGGCAGGTGCTGTTGCTGCCAAACATCTCTCCCGTGCAAACAGTGAAGCTGCTGGCATCCTTGGCAGTGGAATGCAGGCCCGTCTTCAGCTGGAAGCGCTAACTCTGGTTCGGAATATCAAACGGGCTGTTATTTGGGGGCGTGATGCAGATAAAACGGCGCAATGTGCCCATGATTGCACCAACCGCTTGGGAATTGAAGTCATAACTGGCAGTATTGATCAGGTTATGGAGCAGGCGGATATAGTCGTGACCACGACCCCCTCCCAGAAACCTCTAATCACGTCAAAAATGATAGCTCCTGGCCAGCATATTACTACAATGGGCTCGGATACAGAACTTAAAGCAGAACTCGCTCCATGTGTTATTCCCGCAACCACACTTTTCGTATGTGATCGCCTGTCTCAATCAATCAAACTTGGAGAACTACGTTCCGCTATCAAAGCGGGTACAGTTACAAAGACAACTAATTATGTTGAGCTGGGTGAAATTATTGCGGGCCAAAAACAGGGACGCCGATCGGCAGAGGATATAACCGTTTGTGATCTAACCGGAACTGGGGTGCAAGACACGGCCATAGCCACATTGGCTGAAACCCGAGCGACAGCTTTAAGCGCTGAAATACAGAGCTAAAAGGCTAGAATATTGGAGCCACCCCATGCAGCTTGATCAACGTGATCTGGACATCTTGAGAGTTCTTTCTTCTGAAGGGCGCATTACCAAATCAGCACTGGCAGATCGTATCGGATTATCTGCAACCCCCTGCTGGGATCGGTTAAGGAAATTGGAGAAAACCGGCCTTATCGAAAGCTATGGAGCGCGGATCAATCTTAAAAAACTGGGACCTCATGTTACGGTTTTTGTGGCTGCTGAAATTGCGGATCATACAGCCGCAAGTTTTTATGCATTTGAAAAAGCCATGCAAGGATATGATGAAGTTGTTTCATGCTGGGCTTTGGGTGGAGGGTTTGATTACCTGATGCAAATTGTAACGCGTGATATAGATGCGTATCAGCGTTTGATTGATGCGATGCTGGATGCAAAAATAGGACTGTCCCGCTATTTCACCTACATCGTGACGAAACCGGTTAAAGGAAATGCTGTTCCGCCGCTAGATCTACTTTTCAATGCAGATTAACAGTTGTTTCCTCTTTAACAGACAGTAAATTCGGTCACATCCTCTGTTGGAAACGGGCACAGTCCTTGGTGAAGACGGAGGATGTTGCATGTCGGAAACGGCTCTATCTGCGCGGGTAGATATAATAGACAAGGCCTTGGTACGTTCATTTTCCTATATCGATGGAAAGTGGTGTGCGGCGAAAACAGGCGATACATTTGCTGTAAATGATCCGTCGAATGGGGCCAATCTTGGCGATGTCGCAAGTCTTTGCGCAGTAGAATCGACTGGTTCCGTAACGGCGGCATATAAAGCCTTTCCTCAATGGTCGAGCCTGTTGCCACAAGAACGCGCTGCTATTTTGCGCAGGTGGTTTGAGCTTCAACTTGCCCATAAAGAAGACCTTGCGCGCATTATGGTGCTTGAGCAAGGGAAACCCTTGTCAGAGGCACGCGGTGAAATTGAGTATGGTGCGACCTTTGTCGAGTTTTATGCCGAGGAAGCTAAGCGTCCTAACATTGAGGGCGTTACCAGCCATTTAGCCGATGCCGAGGTTGAACTGTGGCGCGAACCCATTGGCGTTGCGGCCTTGATTACGCCTTGGAATTTCCCTTCGGCAATGTTGACGCGTAAAGCGGCAGCCGCTTTGGCTGCAGGTTGCACAATTGTTGCTCATCCATCTGCTGAAACACCTTACAGTGCACTTGCTTTAGCTGAATTGGCGGAGCGGGCAGGGTTTCCTGCGGGCGTTTTCAATGTGGTCACGGGCGTTGCTCCTGAGATTTTTGAACCTTGGACCCGCGACAGCCGTGTGCGGGTCTTGTCGTTTACAGGCTCAACTCCCGTGGGAAAGCTGCTTTACCGGCAGTCGGCGACAACAGTAAAACGCCTTATTTTAGAACTGGGAGGGCATGCTCCGGTGATTGTTTTTAAGGATGCAAATCTGGAAAACGCTGTCAGTGAATCTATCAAAGCCAAATTTGCCACATCTGGGCAGGACTGTCTTGGAGCGAACCGCATTTTTGTCGAACGCCCAGTTTATAAGGACTTTTGTAGGCGATTCACGCGTGCTGCAAAATCACTTTCCATCGGTTGTGGGCTAGAGGATCCGGATATCGGTCCGTTGATGAATGAAAAGGCAGTTCAAAAACAGGAAGAGCACGTTGCTGATGCAGTTGCCAAAGGTGCGAGAATTGCATGTGGAGGTGCGCGTCATCCTCTTGGCCCTTTGTTTTATGAGCCAACGGTTCTGGTGGATGTTTCTGCTGATGCCACCATTATGCGGGAAGAGAGCTTTGGGCCAGTTGCTGCGATCACTCCCTTCGATACCGAGGATGAAGTGATCTTTCGTGCAAACGACACAGAATATGGCTTGGTTGCCTATCTGCACAGTCAGGACCCCCACAAAATTTACAGAGTTAGCCGTACTCTTCAATTTGGAATGGTTGCAGTCAACCGTACGAAAGTGACCGGCGCTCCCATTCCCTTTGGAGGGACAAAGCAATCCGGCTTAGGCCGCGAAGGGGCACGGCTGGGCATGGAAGAATTCACTGAAATTAAATACGTCTGCCGCGACTGGGCATAGGAAAGGATACGTCATGCTGAGAAACGATGAACTTGCACAGTGGGATAGAGATAATTTTTTCCATCCCTCAACCCACCTTGCGCAACACGCGCGTGGTGAGACCTTAACCCGTGTGATTAAAACTGCTTCCGGCTCTTTTATTGAAGACCGTGATGGTCGAAAAATGCTGGATGCATTTGCTGGATTGTACTGTGTCAATGTGGGGTATGGCCGTCAGGAAATTGCAGAAGCCATTGCTGAGCAGGTGAGGGAACTGGCCTACTATCATTCCTATGTGGGCCATGGAACAGAAGCCTCTATCACATTGTCAAAAATAATTCTGGACCGCGCACCCAGCAATATGTCCAAAGTTTATTTCGGCTTGAGTGGGTCTGATGCCAATGAAACCAATGTCAAACTGATCTGGTATTACAACAATATTCTAGGCCGCCCCGAGAAAAAACGCATCATTTCGCGGTGGCGGGGGTATCACGGGTCGGGTCTTGTAACCGGATCGCTTACTGGTCTGGACTTATTCCATAAAAAATTCGATTTGCCGGTCGAACAGGTCATCCATACCGAAGCGCCCTATTACTTCCGCCGTGATGATCTTAACCAGAGTGAGGATCAATTTGTAGCCCATTGCGCTGCTGAGCTGGAAGCACTTATTGAACGTGAAGGCGCTGATACGATCGCGGCCTTTATCGGCGAACCTGTGCTAGGAACAGGTGGTATTGTTCCCCCGCCTGCTGGTTATTGGGCCGCTATTCAGGCGGTTTTGAAAAAGCACGACATTCTGCTTATTGCTGATGAAGTGGTGACTGGGTTTGGCCGCCTTGGTTCCATGTTTGGCTGCGATCATTACGGTATGGAAGCCGATATCATCACCATCGCAAAGGGTCTGACATCTGCTTATGCTCCGCTATCTGGCTCGATTATTTCCGATAGGGTTTGGAAAGTTCTGGAGCAAGGTACGGACGAGTATGGGCCAATCGGACACGGTTGGACTTATTCGGCGCATCCTATCGGCGCTGCCGCAGGTGTTGCTAACCTCAAGCTTCTGGATGAATTGAACCTCATTCAAAACGCAAGCTCCGTTGGTGCCTATCTCAATACCTCCATGAAAGAGGCTTTGGGTAATCACCCAAACGTGGGTGAGGTTCGCGGTGAAGGCATGCTTTGCGCAGTTGAGTTTGTCAAAGAGCGAGTTGGCCGTAAATTTTTCGATGCATCAGACAAAGTCGGGCCCCGGATCTCGGCGACGTTGCTCTCTCAAGATTCAGTGATTGCACGCGCTATGCCACAAGGAGACATTCTCGGCTTTGCCCCACCATTCTGCCTAACCCGCGAGGAAGCGGATACTGTTGTAGGGGCTACAGTTCGTGCAGTTGAAACTGTGCTGGGTTGAAGCATCAATTTAGCGAGCTGCTGGTCAGGTCAAACCGGGTCTTCTACAATTTAAGCAAGCCCAATGTGAACGTTTGGCCTGACCGACCTAAATATTTAGTCCCGTGAGGAGATGGTCTGGTTGTTTTATAAATCTGTCCGGCTCTTGTGTCCATTGTCTGGTAATGTAGTCGAAGGGTGTTATACCAACGGCACTTATAATTGACCTGTATGCGCCCAATTTCGTCTACCGATTGATGTGATTGTGTGGGGTTGTTGAATAAGCTTATTCCAAGCGGAACAGGCGGCATCGACAATTTCCTGGTAGTCTTGAAAGGTTCGGTTAGAGAGCCAGTTTTGCCGTAAGTACTGCCAAACATTTTCAACCGGGTTGAGCTCCGGAGAACGGGGTGGGAGCAGCAAGATGGTTATATTATCAGGCAACTTCAGTTTTGCCGTTGTATGCCAACCCGCTTGATCCATCAGGACCATTGCGTGCGCCCCTTTGGCGACGGTTCGGCTGATTTCTTTAAGGTGAAGCTGCATGGAATTGGTATTGGCTTTGGGCAAAACAAGTGCTGCCCCTTTGCCGTGGGCGGGGCAGATGGCCCCGAATACATAAGTTGATTGATAGCGCCCGTCGCTGGGAGCCCGTGGTCTCGTTCCTTTTTTTGCCCACCTTCTGGTGAGCCCGTTTTTTTGACCAATGCGGGCTTCGTCCTGCCACCAGATTTCCATGGATGTTTGTGAGGGCAAGCGCGCTTTTATTTCTTTAAGCCGGGCATGGAAGTTTTTTTATATGTCTCCATAACTTGCTCGTCCTGTGCCGGGTGCTGTGGCCGAACGCTGACCCGAGAAAATCCCAGAACTCTGAGGAGGCTTGAAATAGCCCTTTCGCTATAGCTGTTTAGTCCCGCGAGAAGATGGAATCAGTTTATCGTTGACACCATCTTGTAAGGAGGGGCTATGGGACAGGTATTACACGGCAGCGCCACGACTACTCACGCGGTTCGATCGGCCATCCAAAAATCGGATGCAACAATCAAAGAGCTGAGTACCCGATATAACATCAATCCCAAAACGGTTATGAAGTGGAAAAAACGTAGCAGCGTAGAAGATCAACCTATGGGCCGGAAAAATCCTCGCTCTACCGTTCTTACTGTGGCTGAAGAGGCTGCGTGTATTGCTTTTCGCAAGCACTCTTTACTCGCGCTGGATGACTGCCTTTATGCTCTGCAGGAAACGATCCCGAAGTTGACCCGCTCATCCCTCCACCGTCTATTCCAGCGCCACGGGATTTCGCGTCTGCCAGCCCCAGATAAGAACAAGACCAAAAAACCTTTCAAAGCCTATCCGATCGGTTACTTTCACATCGATATCGCGGAGGTGCGAACTGCGGAAGGCAAGCTTTATTTGTTCGTTGCCATTGATAGAACGTCGAAGTTTGCCTTTGTGGAACTGCATGAGAAAGCCACCAGAAGGATTGCTGGCAACTTTCTTCGCAACCTCATCATGACTGTACCTTATAAAGTCCACACCGTGCTGACCTACAACGGGACCCATTTCACCGATCCCAAAGGCGACAGTTGGAATGCTCAGGACGTGAAGCGTATGCTCGCGACCGGTCAGCGGTTTCGATGCCATGCTTTTGTTCTGGCCTGCGCTCAAAATGATATTGACCACCGGCTAACGAAACCGGCCCATCCCTGGACCAACGGTCAGGTCGAACGTATGAACCGCACCATCAAAGAGGCCACGGTTCGACGCTATTATTACCAGACACACAACCTGCTGCGCACTCATCTGGAAACGTTCATACAGGCTTATAACTTCGCCAAACGCCTCAAGGCTCTCAAAGGACAAACACCCTTTGAATACATTACCAAACAATGGACAAACGAGCCGGACAGGTTCATAAAACAGCCTAACCATCTCCTCGCGGGACTTAACATATAGCTGACCCCAAACTTCTGCTCGATCACACCTTGCAGATCCCGCCGACGCCAGCGAATTACGCCGTGTTGTTGTAAATCAGGCCCAGCCTCAACCAGATCTGCAAATTCAGCCATTTGCTCTTTATTTAACCACCGGACACGGCCCGGGCTCTTACGATTGTACAGGCCGTGCGGCCCTTCTGCGTTAAACCGATGCACCCAGTCTCGCAGTGTTTGGCGGTCCATGCCGCCCATGCGTGCCGCCTCCAAGCGCGACAACCCATCATAAACAGCAGCAAGAGCAAGAAGGCGGCGGCTCTGCCTGACATCCTTACTTTGACAAGCAAGAGTTCGTAACGAAGAAGCATCATAGTCTCGGCGCAATGGGATCGCTGACATTGGGAATCTCCTTTCCCAATGTTGAATCACAATTCAAGTGATTTGGGAATCCTCATCCCGAGTCAAAAACAGGTGCCGTTGGTATGACAGCGCAACAACTGGCCTGTGGCGAGCAAATGTTGAACCTCACTGGCGTTCCAACTGTACCCTTTGGGGTCGGTGAACTGGGTGCCGTTATCGGTCAGTACGGTATGGATCTTGTAGGAAACCGCTTCAATCAGGGCCCGCAGAAAGATACTGGCAATCCTTCTGGTGGTTTTTTCAAAGAGTTTGACAAAGGCGAATTTTGATGTCGGGTCAATGGCAACGAACAAATAGAGCTTGCCTTCTTGTGTACGAACCTCTGCAATATCAATATGAAAGTAACCAATTGGATAGGCTTTGAAGCGTTTCTTGCTTCCTTTCAGATCCGGCGGTGGCAGGCGCGAAATCCCATGGCGCTGGAATAAGCGATGCAGGGACGAGCGGGTCAGATGCGAGATCGTTTCCTGCATGGCGTAAAGGCAATCATCGAGTGGCAATAAAGAGTGCTTGCGAAAAGCGACACACGCCGCTTCCTCTGCCACGGTCAGGACTGTGGAACGGGGATTCTTCCACGCTATTGCGACGTTTCCACTTCATCACCGTTTTGGGATTGATGTTATAGCGCCGGCTCAATTCTTTGATGGTTGCATCCGATTTTTGTATGGCGGATCGAACCGCGTGAGTGGTCGTGGCGCTGCCGTGTAATACCTGTCCCATAGCCTCTCCTTACAAGATGGCGTCAATGTTAAACTGATTCCACCTTCTCTTAGGACTAAACACGCTTTAATTTTGGCAAAAGCATTTCAATCGGGTTGAAGTCTGGAGAGTATGCGGGCAGGAAGCGCAGTTGTGCGCCTTTGGCCTCAATAGCGTTTCGTGCTTTAGCGTTTTTGTGAACATTTAAGTTATCGCAGATGACAATATCTCCCGCTTTGAGAGTTGGGACAAGGGCCTGCTTTACTCAGGCCGCAAATGCCAAGCCATGCATGGGGCCTGACAGGAGCATCGGGGCATCAATGCGCCCTAGACGCAGGCCGGCGATAAAACTGTTGTTCTGCCAATGCCCATAGGGCACTGACCCGAAACAGGGCTGCCCGCGTGTCGAACGCCCCTGCAAGCGGGTCATTTTTGTATCAAAGCCGCTTTCACCAATGAAAACCAGCGATCTCCAGTCAAGAGTTTTCATTGCACCCTGCCACTCTTCGCGGGTTTTCGTGATATCTTCACGGGTTCGCTCTCTGGCAATAAGTGTCTTTTTCGCGTTAAGCCGTGCCGGGACAGCAAATTGCTCAGGGCACTTTGTGAGGCTGAACTCCCTTTAGCCGCTAAGATACTCACCAGCTCATGTAAAAAGATATCTGGTTGGGAGCGAATACACGAGACAATGAAGGATGCATGCCTTTCAAGGGAGGCGGAGCGGTGGTCCCCACCCATTGGCAGGGCTTCACAGCGGTTCTCCCTGCGCCAGATCCATGCCCAACGTGTAGCCGTAGAGTGAGCAATCATTAGCCTACGTCCCGCTGCATTTGCTGACATCCCCGTATCCAAAAGAATAATAAATCGTTTCCGTAAGTCTCGTGAATATGGCTTCCCCTTTCATACCGACCTCCCTAAACGGCTGGTTGATTGAAACAGAAAAAAAACAGAAAGGGAATCCTACGACTCAAGCTGAAACACAATGACTCTAAATCGCAAGGGATCCAGATCCGGCATATCCAGCCAGGAAAGCCGGATCAAAATGCCTATGTGGAGCGCTATAACAGAACAGTCAGGCAGGAGTGGCTGGATCAAAACTGCTTTGAGACCATCGAGCAGGCTCAAAGAGAAGCCACAAACTGGCTCTGGACATATAACAACGAATGGCCAAATATGGCCTTTGGCGGCATCACACCCGTTACAAAACTAAGACTGGCAGCACTATCTCTACTGCAAAATTCCTCCAATAATGGGGGGATTATCAGGGCTACTCACAATCAACATCCTCCTCCCTCGCAGGAACACATTCGCTCAATGGAAAAGCGCTGCCATGATTGATACCTGAAGTGTGACCACAAGAGGTTATCGCCGTCGGACTCAAGTTAATGCGTCAATACCATTTTCACAGCCCAGCATAGAACCGTTCGTACATGTCAGGAAAGACCTTCTGGAAGTATTCTAGCTGCTCCGGCCTTTGTTGGATTTTATCGATCCTCGTCTGCGTCGCCTTCGGCCTGAATTGGCCGCTGATGTCCTCGATGTTGTCGAAGCCGACGAACTCCTGAATACGAGCCCAGATCGACGAATCCACTGCCATCTCGTTCAGGTTGATCTCCATATATGAATCTCCGCCATAGGCGCGCCCCAACCGACACGTCATATCGAACAACTCTTGCCATTTCTTGAGCGCGTGGGTGAAATTGTTCTTCCATCCCCTTTGTAAATAGGAATTGGCTACCGAAATACCGTCCCGGTACATGTGAATGAATTTAGCAGAGGGATAGAGTTTGAGGAGTTCCGGAATATAAAGCCCATTGACGGGCGTGTCGTCTACGATGTAGCGCGCGCCACTGCGCTCTAGGTTAGGCAATAACAAACTATCCAGGAATTCCCTGACGTGAGGGATGTTCTTCTCGCCCGCGCCCTCTCCATCGTGGCCTACGCGATCCAATAGTCGATCAACTAGGGCCTCATACGAGTTCTCGTCCGGCAGGTTAAGCTCAGCCAGTTCGTCCGGACGGAATCGGGCCAAGAGATATTGTCTCAGTCTTTTCATCCTCAAAGTCCTGTTCGCAGCAATCTCCTCCAAGAGGATGTAAAGGCCGTTGTTGCCAGTGGATTGTCCGAGCAGCCGCATCTCAAAGCTCACGCCGTCACATTCCGAATGGCTCTTCAGGCAGGTCCCTGTGATCGTGGTGCCGGAACGACCTGTCCCCACGACAAATATCATGTTGTAATCATTCACGTCCGTCCCTCAACTCTCATTGTTAGGCCCCTTGTCCTCGCCGTAAATCAGGGGAAGAGTGCCTGTAATTTATGCACCATTAAAGTCTTTCAGACTGCGTACGGCATATGAAAATTTGTAAAACTGTTCAATATACAACTTCCAATTTAATTATTGGATATTTTTACGCTGCGGGGTGTAGAGACCCTTTCAATCTGGCAGGTCTTAATACGAAACCGGATTACACTGACATCTTCGAATTGGATTACTGTGAATTGTTCAACTCACGCTCACCCATCCCATGTCCACTCATCCTCACATCGTTTTGCAGGGAGAGTGACATTCTTGAATTGCTCATGGGTGACATTTTAGCTTTGCGCGTACAATGCTGCAACCACTTAGAAATGGACTGACCTGGAAAAATGGAGGGACCTCTTCTTCTGTGGTTGCCGCCCGTAATGCAAGAAGTTTTGCCTGTTCAGACATGTGATCGAGTACAGTCTTCTGTCAGGCCTTTACTTGCAGCCCTTCCAGAAGCTGCTGGCCGGTATGGTGATCTGCGGAACGTTTCCAAATCTGTTAGGCGAGTTGTAATACCAACGGCATTTATGATTGACCTACACTAGCCCAGTTTCTGTAGCCGATTGATGTGATTGTGTGGGGTTGTTGAACAAGCTTGTTCCAAGCGTTACAGGTAGCATCGACAATTTCCTGATAGTTTTCAAAGCTTCGATTAGAAAGCCAGTTTTGCTGTTGTATGCCAACCCGCCTGATCCATCAGGACCACCGCGTGTGCCCTTTTGGCGATGTTTCGGCTGATCTCTTCCAGATGTAACTGCATGGCACTTGTATTGGCTTTGGGCAAAACAAGTGCTGCCCCTTTGCCGTGGGCGGGGCAGATGGCCCCGAATACATAAGTTGATTGATAGCGCCCGTCGCTGGGAGCCCGTGGTCTCGTTCCTTTTTTTGCCCACCTTCTGGTGAGCCCATTTTTTTGACCAATGCGGGCTTCGTCCTGCCACCAGATTTCCATGGATGTTTGTGAGGGCAAGCGCACTTTTATTTCTTTAAGCCGGGCATGGAAGTTTTTTTATATGTCTCCATAACTTGCTCGTCCTGTGCCGGGTGCTGTGGCCGAACGCTGACCCGAGAAAATCCCAGAACTCTGAGGAGGCTTGAAATAGCCCTTTCGCTATAGCTGACCCCAAACTTCTGCTCGATCACACCTTGCAGATCCCGCCGACGCCAGCGAATTACGCCGTGTTGTTGTAAATCAGGCCCAGCCTCAACCAGATCTGCAAATTCAGCCATTTGCTCTTTATTTAACCACCGGACACGGCCCGGGCTCTTACGATTGTACAGGCCGTGCGGCCCTTCTGCGTTAAACCGACGCACCCAGTCTCGCAGTGTTTGGCGGTCCATGCCGCCCATGCGTGCCGCCTCCAAGCGCGACAACCCATCATAAACAGCAGCAAGAGCAAGAAGGCGGCGGCTCTGCCTGACATCCTTACTTTGACAAGCAAGAGTTCGTAACGAAGAAGCATCATAGTCTCGGCGCAATGGGATCGCTGACATTGGGAATCTCCTTTCCCAATGTTGAATCACAATTCAAGTGATTTGGGAATCCTCATCCCGAGTCAAAAACAGGTGCCGTTGGTATAATGTGAGTAGAGTTGCTTCACGCTGCTGATTACCGCCCCCATATCCCTAAAATCTGATCCTGAGCGTGCCATTGAGACCATTGTCGATGGCATTGTCACTGAACAGGCCGTCATAGGTGAGGCTAGCGCGGATGGTGTCGGTGAGGTTGAGGGAAAGTCCGGCACCTAAGTGGGCGGTGTTACGCGAAAGGGCAATCCCTTTAACATGAGAGCTATAACTCTGACCCCATAAGGTATTGCGGGTTTTGGCGGTGTCATCACCGAACAGATGCTGCCACGCAGCGCCCAATTTGAGGGAGAAGGTGTAGCCGGACAGCTGAAAATCCTTTTCGATCCTGCCGCCGATGTTGGAGAAGTACACCGTTTCCGTCTCTGGGGACACCTGAAGGGCAGCGTCGCCGCCGTCCTCCTGAAACGAGGTGGCGGTCTGCGCCACAAAGGCGCCGCCAGCAAATGGCGTCAGCTTGGCAAAGGCAGTCTCGAAAGTATGGGCGGCCTGCCCGAACAGCTGCAGGGTGCCGGTGGTGTAATTGCCGCCGGGGTCATCATAAAAATTACCATAGGCCATGGTGCGGCCCGTATCCACAAAGCCGAGCGAATAGGCAGCCCCTAGGTGTAGATCGGCCCACGCGCCCTGCACCGTACTATAGGAACCTAAGTGGAGAGAGTTGGCATGGGCAGTCGAACTGCGGTGGCGGGCGTCATAACTGGCGTAGCTGTACCCGGCCAGCAGGCCCACCCGCAGCTGTGCGGCGACCTGTCCATCAACGCCGGTGAAAAAGCCGCCAGTACTGCGTGAAAGGGCGGCAGCGTTGCCGGTGCCGTCCCAGTCAGCCCACGCGCCAAAGCCTTGTGCCCAGCTGTAGCGGTCCTTGTCGGGGACCTGCTGCGCCAACACCGCTTCGCGCAGAAAGCGGCTGTCCTCCAGCATCACGCTGGTGATTGAGGCATAAATGTCCCCGCCCAACAGGTCCAGTGCCCGGCGGGTATCAGATGGGCCTAAAAACATCAGCCCGGAATAAACCGGCGAGTAAGTGGCGATCAGCTCTGTCACACTGGCGCCAGCCCTGGCAGCAGCCAATTGGTCGTCCAAGGACTGCAGCCGCAGTGCGTCCACGGCTTCGGCCATTTCGTTCTGGTTATAAGTCTGCGCCACGCTGGCCACCGCAGCTTGGGTATTGGCGACGGTCAACACAACGGTGTTATTGGTTGACACCGTTAGTGTGGGAACAAGGTAGCTGGGATAGTTGCCATTGGTAACCGCGCTTACGGTTCCAGACAGAGCGCCAGCCTGCAAGATGTCATAGCTGGTGGACTTGGCATAGGGCTCACTTTGGTTGGCAAACAAAACCACGCTGGAGGTGTCAGAGAGGGTAGCGGTGCCCCCCACGTCGATAAAGTCACTGTCACCGGTGCCAATGATGTGCACATTATAGAGTGCGCCGCCGCCGCTCGCCCCCAAAATCAGATCACCGGCAACTGTGAGCTGGCCAATTGTGCCAAAATCATCCCCCGGTGCCGCTTGTGAACCCGCTTCAAAAGTAACAGAGCCGACAGTTCCAGATCCCCCTAGGTAGCCTCCATTGCCTACCGTAAAGTCTCCATTGGCGGTGCCGTTTGCAAACAGCCACACTCCGCCATCACCGCTGTTTGGCTTAATCGTCGTAATTACATTGCTCCCCCAGTTTCCGGTCATCTGCATATTGCCCGCCTCCATGTTGACTGTGCCGGTTCCGGTAATATTAGAGCTAAAAACAAGGGCATTATTAGCAGGCGCTGTATGGTTGAAAGTCAGCGAGGCGGTTCCAGATCCCATATCCACCGTGTCGGCTGTAATGCGCCCTGCAGTTACAGCTGTATCCCCCGTTGCCGCTCCAATGTTAAGTACACCAATGCTGCCAGATTTTTGCGCCAGATATATCGTTTTTTCGTCTTCAGAAACCTCCACATTCGCATCGAAGGCTACGGTCAGAGTTCCTGTCCCGTTCTCGCCAATAATCAGCGCCTCCTCGTTGTTCCAGGTGGAACCATTCCCACTTACTAGAACCTCACCAGTGCCGCTTATTTGCGAACCGATATGTCCATTGTAATTTTCTACATGTGCACCGCCGGTTATAGATAGGGTCCCAGTGCCATAGTCACCCACTGTCAGGTCTGACACCATGGTCCACTGACTGCCGGAACCTGAAAGGTTTACAGTTCCTGTACTGGCACTTTGAGCCCCAATGGATCCGTCATTACTGTTAATTTTGCCATCGGTATTTATGTTTACTGTGCCATCTCCCTGGTAGCCAACAACGAGGGTTTTGCTTTTTATATCTATTGACCCCGTCTCGGTAACATTCAAAGTCCCGGTAGCGTCTGCCCCATAGCCAACATAGATTTCAGTGTCTCCGCCCCCCGCATTCGCCCCCGCGGTCACATTGACAATTCCGGTTCCCTCATAGCCTGCGTAAAGTGCTGTACGGGCGTTATGACTGGCACCGGAAATGGTAAAAGTACTATTTGAACCTGCCGTATAACCAATATAGGAGTTGTCATTGCTGAAGTCGGCCCCGCCCGTTACAATAAGTTCTCCCCCAACTCCTTGCAGATCTCCTGTATAATTTGAAGAAGTCCCAACAAGGTTTGTTGTACCGCTGTAAACCTGCACACTGCCGGTTCCCGTGCCACTTTGCGTAATTGCGGGGGTAAAGATGTAGCTGGACGCGCTATGATTAAACACGATTGACGCCTCACCATTAGCCAGCTGTATGCTACTAGCAATGAGAGACCCGGGGGAAATCGCGTCCTCCCCCTCCTCGCTACCTATAATGATAGAGCCCGTTGAATTACTATTGGCGGCCAGATGGAGTGTGCCAGTTCCGCTTTCAGTAATATAAGACCCATTTGCTTGAAGGATCAGACTGGCGCTTCCATCAATTCCAAGGCTGGTACCGCTACTTACTATAAATGTTGAGCCTGATCCTGTTACTGTTAGCGTTCCAGTTCCACCTGCTTGATCTCCTACTTTTACACCGCCATTGGCTGTGGTATTTGCCCCGCCCTCTACAAGAAGGGTACCCGTACCTGCATTTCCAATAATGAGGCTGTCTGAGTCAATTCTCCAAAGTGCCCCGCCACTGATCCCGGCGTTTCCAGTGGAAGTGGATTGATCACCGATGCTAGCCCCCTTACTGGAAACTTCGGCGCTTTCTTCAACATAGAAGGTACCACTACCGTTGTTTCCTACGTATAAAGTTTTTTGGTTGTCCCACCTAGTATCGGCTCCAGTAATGGTCGCCGTTCCTGTTCCATCCTCAGACAGTCCCAGAGAACTGGAATCTTCTGAAGTCGCCGTCGCACCAGAAGACATATTCCATATACCAGTACCACTATCCCCAATCTGCGTGGTCCCAGTTGCTGTATATGTTGTGTTTTCTCCTGTAAGGTTCATTGTTCCACTTGCAGGCGAAACATCTGAACCCAGTGTTAGGGAGACCACAGAAAGCACCCCGCCACTTGTCACGTTCACGGTTCCAACGCCAGCCTCACCAACGGTTGTGGTGCCCGAAGAGGTCAGGGTGGTGCCATTTACACTGACATTAATTACCCCAGTGTCATCTGCATCTACGGAAACCTCAATGTTATCATAGGGGTGAGTGGCTCCGTCCTTAAATGTTACAGATTGCCCCGAGGGTGTACCAATGATTAAATCATTGCCCAAGGATGTGGAGTTTGATGCGACTATACTTCCAATAGCCAAAATTGCATGAAGTACTTTCAAATTAATCTTGTTATATGATGGACGTATATAGATCATTTTAGCATTGTCCATGTATATGTAATTTTATATAAAGTATATATTGTAGTTAATATTTAAATAAAATAATAATAACTGTAATGTGTATTTATATTGCTGTGTGTTTTATTGAATTTGTGCGCATTAAATATTCATTAATACACAAAATTAATTGAAGGGAGCGGGGAGGTAGGTAGTCGTCTGTGAAAGAGTAGTCCCCAAAACCTGATCCTGAATGTGCCATTAAGGTCATTGTCGGTGGTATTGTCACTGAACAGGTCGTGTGGCCACTAGGATCCGCAGGTTCTGGGAACTCGCACAAGCCTCCATCGCGACAAGACAAGTTGGAAGCTTACTCAAAGCCTTCAAAAAACCCGCACGAGAAACCTTCTTTGAAAACACGACATGTCCGTCTGCATCGGCCCATGCAGTTGAAAAACGTTCTTTGATAAATCAACTCCAACAACGGCAAGGTTCTTCATGGTTGCATCCCTCTTTTTCCAAAAGCTACACTCTGCTCAGTATTGCAGAAATGCGCCGAGAGAGGCATCTATTCCATCACTACCCCCTGCGTTTGCAAAAGGCTGGGCCAAAAAGCTTTTCAGTGATACCCAGTCCGGAAAGAGTATGAAACGACTAAGACTGACAGAACTGCTTTGATAATAGACCAAACGACCTTTAATGCATATTCAACGACAGGTGTTGCTAATAAAATCTCCTGCCTGCTCAAAAAGGCTTGATGTGGCGGCAAAATCTTTTTTATAAGGAACTGGAATGTCGTCATCTCTTTTTAAATATGAGAACACACCGCCTCATAATGGAATTGGGTTTAGGGAATTCATTGGGCTGGTCGCGGCATTCATGGCGCTCAGTGCTCTTTCCACTGACATTATTCTGCCTGCTCTACCGTTGATTGGGAAAGAGTTCGCTGTTCATGATTCTAATAATAGGCAGTTTTTGATTACCGTCTATCTGACCAGCCTTTCTGTCGCCTCTCTAGTTTTCGGGCCACTTTCTGATTGGCTGGGCCGTAAGCGGGTTCTACTCTTTGGAGTGGCCTTGTTTACAGTGGGAACGGTGTATGCTGCAACTGCGGAAACATTCGAGACCATGTTGGTGGCGCGGTTGATACAAGGCGTTGGGGCAGCCTCTCCCCGCGTGGTCAGCATTTCCATGGTACGGGACTGGTATGCTGGGCGGGCAATGGGTCGAGTGGTGTCTCTTGCCATGGCGGTCATAATGATTTCCCCCATTATTGCACCTAGTATAGGGCAGGGTATTCTATTGATTGGTCCTTGGAACTGGACTTTCTTTCTCCTTACCGGCGTTGGTGCCTTGATTTTTCTGTGGTCTGCGGTTCGCCTGCCAGAAAGCTTGCCGAAGGAGAAGAGGCGTGCTATTGGCCTCAGCTTAGTACTAACTGCCTATAAGTCCACCCTGACCATTCGCTTTACCTTCGGGTATATGCTTGCAACCTCTTTGATAATGGGCTGCATGTTCGGCTTTCTCAACTCAGCGCAACAGATCTTCATGAATGTTTTTGACCTGAAGGATAGTTTTTTACTCATTATTGGACTCATCGCTCTGGCACCAGTTTCCTCTTCCTTACTTAATTCTCAAGTGGTTGAGCGCTGGGGCTTACGTAAACTATCTCATATAGCAATTCTGTGCTTTACTTTAGCCAATACTATCAATGCTGCCATTGGTTATACAGATCATGAGACGCTTTGGAGTTTTATTTTCTTTCAGTTTATTGCCGTGTTCTTTGTTGGTTTTATTGGGGCTAACTGGAATGCTTTGGCTATGGACCCTCTCGGTCAGACTGCGGGAACCGGATCTGCTATGTTCAGTGCCTTTACTACGATGATTGGGGCACTTCTTGGGGCAGGTATTGGGCATTACTTTGATGGCTCCACTCTGCCTTACACAGTAAGCTGCGCAGTTTTCGGTCTCATGGCAATCCTTGTCGTGTTCATTACGGAAAAAGGGCAACTTTTTAAACCTCACAATGAAGCCTAATACCAATCCCGAAAAAGTTCGCCTTATGTAGGGTTCCCAATTTCTTCTTTTCTGAATCTATAGCCCCTCTAGACTTGGAGGGTGTTTTGAGTACTGCGATTGCCCTGCGAGATGATTTTGATGCAGATAGCCTGCGTGGTTTGGCTAAGGTTAGCAAGGAGGTTCGGCAAGCTCGACGGTTACTAGCTCTTGCTTTGATTTATGATGGAGACTCTCGCTCCAAAGCAGCCCGCATTAGTGGAGTTACGTTACAAATCGTACGAGACTGGGTTCTGCGATTTAATGCGCAAAGTCCCGATGGTTTAAAAGGTCGCAAAAGCTCAGGTCGTCCCTCAACTCTGAGTGAGGATACCATCAGCCGCGAGTTGATGAAGTTGGGTTTTGTTAAACTGACTGCACGGCCGCGTCATGCAGCTCAGGACCCGGCAGAGCTTGAAGATTTTAAAAAAGTTTTCCCGAGGAAGTCACCCGGATCCAAAAGGCGATAGGCCTTGACACTTCGCTTGAGATTTGGTGGCAGGATGAAGCGAGAGTAGGACAGAAAACCAAGCTCACACGCCGGTGGGCACAACGGGGCTCCCGCCCCCAAGTTCCTGCAGATAAAAGGACACAATTCACCTATATTTTTGGTGCCATCTGCCCAGAGCGGGGCGGCGGAGTAGGTCTTGTCATGCCATGTTGTAACACCGGAGCCATGCAAACCCATTTGATTGAGATTTCCAAACTTGTGAAGCCTCAATCACACGCTGTGCTTCTACTGGTTAAGGCAGGTTGGCATACAACAACCAAGCTAAAGGTTCTGCAGAATATAACTTTACTCCCTTTGCCGCCGCTGGCGCCGGAGCTAAATCCAGTTGAGAACCTCTGGCAATTTATACGCGAGAACTGGCTCTCAAATCTGATATTCAGTTCCTATGAAGAGATTGTAAGGCAATGCTGTGAGGCATGGAATAAACTCATCAAGCAACCAGAGAGAATAACCTCAATCGGTAGGTGAAAATGGGCACATGGGTCATGAATTAAGCGGATTGGCATTATTGGTACATGACCAGATCAATACGATCTTCCGCCCTCGCCGTTATAAACTATCCGCAGTCTCCAACCGTCACGCAATGATGCCTTCTCCCTTTTGGCTGACTACACAGTCGGAATGGGAGCATAAAGCTTGCCCAAGTAGCTCCTGTTCAATTTATAGAAGGCAATCTGGTAATGCCTCAATTAAGGTCCCCATTCCCTGATCATCTGGGCAATTGAAGTGCTCATACTCTGGCTTATATTGGGATCGCTTGTTCCTCGGATCATCATATTGATCCCTAAGAAAGACGAGAGGAGAAGTTCGGTTTTGGTTGCGATGTCCAATTCAGGATTAATTTCTCCTAGCTTCACTCCGGTACTTAGCGCATCACCGAAACTACGACGCAATTCAGAAAAGAATAGGTCAATGCGCTGATCTGTATCGCTTTCTCCGCGACTGAACTCATAAATTGTATTGAGAAGAAGGCACCCATGATCTGTTGTTGCCGGTAGATTTTCTGGCGTAGTCAGGCTTTCAAACCAATCGGCTAAGCTTGTCAGAATATCTGAAGTTGGGCGCGGCATAAAATAGGCGATTGATTTTTCTAAATAGTTATCAAGCACGTCCAAAAACAGAGCTTTCTTGCCCCCATAAGTTGCCTGCAAAGTAAATCGGGTCAGGCCTGTTCTCTCTTCTATCTGACGAGTACTCACCCCGGAATAGCCGTCCTGCCAGAAAAGTACCTGTGCAGCTTCCTATGCATCTTGATGCGTAATTTTGCGCATTCTTGCCATAATTTAAAAAACTCCTTGCAATATCTAGTCATATGGATAGCTATCCGCCCGGATAGATATTTTCTAGACGCATGGATCGCACGTATCCGACGGCGGATCAAGCACCTATCAAACTTGCTTGAGACCTGTTGGCATTGTCGATCAATTTGCACAAATCGGAGAAATGTAGTGATGCGATTGAAACGGATCCTGCTTACAGCCTTGATTGCTCTATTTGGATGAGGAGGCCTCGCTGCGGCTCATCTCCCTCAATCGATGCTATTTAAAAGTTTGTCTGAGGCTGCGATCGGACCAGAAATCGACCCGGAGATCGGGTATGTTGTAGAGAAACTTGGGCGTGGCCTCTATCTCATAAATAATGGTGCCTATCAGATGATGTTCCTCACCACCGGAGAGGGCCTCATAGTTGTAGACGCGCCGCCTTTCATTGGCTCAAAAATTCTTGAAGCGATTGCTACCGTTACGGATGAGCCTATTACTCACGTCATCTACAGTCACTCTCACAACGATCACATAGGATCGGCATCACTCTATCCAGATGGAGTAGAGATTATTGCCCATGAGGAAACTGCCGCTCATCTTGTGAAGAAAAATGACCCAAACCGCCCAATTCCAACACGTACTTTTTCTGATGAATTAACGTTGACGGTCGGCACACAGACCCTGAAACTAACATATAACGGGCTAAACCACACTCCAGGCAATATCTATATCTACGCTCTTGAGCAGAAAGTATTGATGTTGGTTGACATTATTTTCCCAGGCTGGACTCCATTTGAAGATCTTGCGATCGCAGAATCTGTAGCCGGTTTTCTTGAGGCACATGACGTCGCCCTTAGCTACGATTTTGATTACTTCATTGGCGGGCATCAAAGTCGATACGGCACACGCCAAGATGTAGAAACCCAGAAAGCCTACTTCAATGATACCTTGGTTGCCGCTGAAAAAGCCAATGCAGCCATGGACTTCGGTGCAGCACTAATTGAAGCAGAGGCACGTGGAGGTAAGGGCAATCCATGGGTATATGTCAAAATCATGCTCGATAAAGTAACAGCTCAATGTGCCGCAGAAGTAGAAAAAAAGTGGAGTGACCGTCTCGGAGGAGTCGACATCTACACTTATTCGCATTGCTGGGAAATAACAGGTCATCAACGCGTTGATTAGGTAGCTAAGCTGTCTCGACCCGAGCGTAGGGTACAAGCCGCTAGCCATATGGTCCTGGCGGAAACTAAGAAACTCTCCGCATGCCTAAAAATAAAACCAACTGTACATCAAGATAAAATATTAGATCTAGCCTCATCTGTTGGTCAGATCTGCAAAAAATCAACACAGCAGGAAAGTAACATGACACGGAAACTCGAAGGAAAACTCGCACTAATCACTGGCGGCACCACTGGTATCGGACTGGCCACCGCAAAACGTTTTGCGAAGAAGGGGCAAAAGTCATATTGACCGGTCGCAATCCTGACACTCTAGAAGCTGCTAGATCCGAAATGGGATGAAAATGCAGCTATCATCCAATCCGACGCGTCAAAACAAGAAGATGTTCAATCTCTTTTTGAGCAGGTCACTTCCAAATACGGAAAAATTGATGTGCTGTTTTTAAACGCAGGTGTGGCTCAATTCGCACCTTGGGAACATCACAGCGTAGAAAACTTTGATCACATGTTTGAGGTCAATGTTAAAGGTCCGTTGCTTGCAATCAAGTATGGCATTCCCGCCCTAAATGACAATGCTTCTGTCATTGTTACTTCTTCAGTCGTAAATCAAATGGGTAGGCCTATGGGGAGCGCGTACGCTGCTAGCAAGGCAGCCGTTGCACAGTTGGTTCGAACAGCCTCTGCCGAACTATCCCCTCGTGGCATTCGTGTAAATGCAGTGAGCCCGGGCCCAGTACAAACGCCATTGCTCAACAAGACCGGAATGAGTGAAGAACAAATACAACACATGATTAAAGAGACCGCGGCAAGTGTTCCACTAGGACGGCTGGGGCGACCCGAAGAAACTGCAAATGTGGCGCTCTTTCTTGCCAGCGATGAGGCTTCATATGTTCAGGGACAGGAATATGCAGTCGATGGAGGCATGTCAGTAGGATAAGCTAGATTGGGCCCGTACGGCATAGACAAATTGCCGGCGGGCTTTTCTCAACAAACGAGTAGAATAATAATATGCGCGAAACATATTTTCGCTCAGCTATCGTCTAAAGGAAACCTCCCCGATGGAAAATAAGAACATTGAACTGATCAGCGCCAAACTTTGCCCGTTTGTTCAGCGGTCAGTGATTACTCTTTTGGAGAAGCAAGTCGAATTTAATATTCGCTATGTTGATCTATCAAATAAGCCTGACTGGTTTTTGTCTCTGTCTCCTTTTGGAAAGGTACCGCTCCTACGTATTGGAGAAACTACTCTTTTTGAGTCATCTGTAATACTGGAGTATCTGGATGAGGAGTACCTGCCGTCTCTACACCCCAAATCAACGTTGCGAAGAGCTGAAAATAGGGCGGAAATTGAATTTGGGTCAAGTCTTTTGGTTTCTCAATATATGCTCTGGAATTCCGCAAGCCATGCAGACTTTGAGAAGAGACTGGGGGAAGTAAACACCAAATTGCAACAAATCGAGGACCGGTTGGACGATACTCTCTTTTATAACGGGGACGCTCTGTCCTTGGTTGATATCGCCTACGCACCGGCATTTATGCGCTTTAGCATTCTGGAAAAAATTGGCTCTAGGAAAATTTTCTCGACATTTCCAAAAATCAAAGCTTGGAGTGATACTGTACTTAAATTGGACGCTGTTAAAAACTCGGTTGTACCAGAGTTTGAGCAGCTATTTACAGATGCTGTAACAGAAAAGAGATTTGAATTGGTCTAAGAAACACAAGGCCTCTCAGTCTCAGTGTTTTCCTACCGAAGGTGTTGACACGTTAACTTGAACGAGAGGGCAGAGGGCCATCAGTTTTTATTTCAGGCACAAAGCGCTTGCCTCCTCTGGAGGCTTCTGGCCAAGGTCATTGACAAACATACCCTAGATGTCAATACGCATCCACTTCGGTACAAATTTTGGTACAATCTTCTTTAGAAAACTCGGTCATTTTAGTCTCCAATCTTGGACACATGGTCGTAGGTATTAAGTCCAGCCAGTAGCGCTGCGCAGGCGAGGGCCATGGCATGGGTTGTACCTTGCTTCTTCATCTTTACAAGATCGTTTGCCGTCATGCCCAAGAGCCGCGCAGATCAATAGCTCAGCCGTGAAAGCACATCGATGACCGCGCTCGAGTTCAGCTTTCGCTTCACCCGAATAGCAAGGCATTCACGCGTGTATTCATCCAGAATATTCAGCGTTCTGAATGCCCTGCCATCTTCGGTTCGATGGTGGACAAAGTCATAGGACCACACGTGATTGCGATCCTGTGGCCGCAGCCGGACGCAGGATCCGTCATTGAGCCAGAGCCGTCCCTGTTTCGGTTGCTTCATGCGAACCTTCAACCCCTCTCGTCTCCAAAGGTGCTCGACACGTTTGTCGTTCACTTGCCAACCCGCTTCTCGAAGCAAAGCAGCAATCCGGCGACAACCGTAGCGACCATATTGACGGGCCAGTTCAATCATATCCGCGACCAGCTGGCTTTCATCAGCCCGCCCCTGCGGCAAACGCCGCTGTGTGGAGCGATGCTGGCCAAGAACGCGGCACACACGCCGTTCGGATACCTTTATCTGAGTACAAACATGATTGATGCAGGCCCGGCGACGAGCGGGGCTTAGAAGTTTCCCTTTGCAGCCTCCTTCAAGATCAGCTTATCCAGTGTCAGATCGGAGACAGCACGGCGTAACCGCTCATTTTCTTTCTGCAACCGCTTCAGTTCCTTGAGTTGTTCTGTACCCATGCCACCGTACTTCTTCTTCCAACGGTAATAGGTTTGTTCAGTAACACCCATCTGGCGGATTGCATCTACGCGCGACATCCCTTGTCCCATCAGGACTTCAACCTGCCGCAACTTAACGACAATCTCTTCTGGCTTTGGTCTCTTGATTCCCATATCGAGTCCTCCGTTTTCCTAATCATAAACGTGGACCACTTCATTGGGGGAGGCTTAACATCATGTTTGTAAAGCTCAAGGACTGGAGGCGTATTGCTATGGGATACGACCGATGCCCAAACATATTCAAATCGGCAATCTATATTGCTGCAACCGTAATATTCTGGTTACGAGTCCTGAGCCTAGTTGTTTTTCCTAAGAAGCCAAATGAAGAAGATTCCTCCTACAAGTCCGGTGATGACTCCAACCGGGATGTCCTCCGGTTTCATCAGCGTTCGTGCAGCCATGTCGGCGACAAGCAAAAAAAGTGCGCCAAACAAGGCCGAGACCGGGATGAGGCGATGATAATTGCCCCCGATAAACGCTCTTACAATATGAGGTATCATCAGGCCAACAAAACCTATCATGCCCGAAAATGCTACCATGATACCTGTAATCAACGCCCCAATAATGAAGGTCTCTAGCCGAAATTTTGCAACGCAGATGCCAAGGGTGGTTGCGGTTTCATCGCCCATGGTCATGGCGTTAAAGTGACCAGCTCGTAGCCACAGCCAACCTCCACAAACTATCATGGTGACCAAGGGGTAGATAAGGTACCCCCACTGGGCCAGCCCTAAGCCGCCCAGCATCCAGTAGACCACAGTGTGAGTAGCGCGCGGATCTGCCAGAAAAATGAGAATGTTAGCTCCTGCCATCAAAATAAAGCTAACAGCAACTCCAGTCAGAACCAGCCGGTCAGCACTCGTGGCATTTGTGAACTTTGCGGTCCCGATAACAAGAAGAGTTGCTCCAAGAGCCCCTAAAAAAGCCAGCAGAGGTACCGTTAACACTCCAAAAAATAAACCAGTATGCAGCAAAGCCAATACGGCCCCAAACGCGCCACCTGCTGAAATTCCGATCAGATGAGGGTCGGCAAGTGGATTGCGGGTTACGGATTGAAGGCAAGCGCCCACGATTGAAAGTCCGGCCCCGACCATAATCGCCAGCAGAACGCGGGGCAGGCGAATCTCCCACAGGATGGTCTCTCGTCCCTTCGACCAACTGGGCTCAATAGCACCCGGTATAACCTTATTAACAAGCACACCCAGAACGGTCTCCATGGGAATGGAAACCGCCCCAACTGAAACGGCGAGACAAACAGGAAGAACCAGAGCAACCAACCCTGCGCAAAAGATCTGCAGCATAACAAAAGAAGTGCCCCCTTTGGGGGCTGCGGGGATACTGGTTCCTTCGCTCATACTCAGTTACCCCAGAATGCAGTTGCCAGTTTTTTGATGGCTTTTATGTTCCGTGGTCCTGGTGTGGCCTCTGCATATTGTAGCGTTACGAACCGGTCGTTCTTTACTGCATCCAGATCGGCAAAGGCCGGGTTATTGAGCATGAACTCACGCTTTTGCTCTGCTGTTACTTCGCCATAGTTCACTATCACAATAACCTCGGGGTTAGCTTCGATCACGGCCTCCCAGTTTACCCGTGCCCAGCTCCTTTCTAGTGTATCCATCACGTTGCTGCCACCGGCGGCCTCAATCAGTGCTGTGGGCATGGCATAACGGCCAGCAGTAAAGGGGGTATCTTCACCGCTGTCATAAACAAATACGCGAAGTGGCGTGGTGCCGGCATTTAGTCCCTGTTTGAACTGAGAAAGATCATCACGATAGGATTGCACCAGTTCAAGCGCACGCTCTTCAACTGCAAAGATACGGCCAAGGTTCAAAAGGTCATTGTACAAGTCCTCCATTGATACCTTCTGCTTCTCGCCAATATGGATGCAGCTTTCTGTCAGCTCGTAGACCTTGATACCGAATGGGGCCAGTGTTTCCGGTGTCACCTCGCCGCCAACCTTCATACCGTAGTTCCAGCCCGCGAAATAAAAGTCCGCATCAGCCCCTATCAACACTTCCTTGTTTGGGTATTGTGGGGACAGTTCCGATAGGACTGCCACTTTATCTGTTAGCCCATCATCCAGCGTTCTCCACTCAGAAATACCGGTATATCCCGCCATCTTGTCCTGTAGCTGCAGTGCCAGCATCATCTCTGTAAGGTTGGAATCGTTGGAAACAGCCCGCTTTGGTACATCATCAAATGTCACGGTGCGGTTACAGCTTTTAATGGTAACCTCTGCTAATACAGGTGTAGAGGACAGCAGCGCTGCAGCCAGCGTCAAACCAAGTTTTTTCATGAAAATAATTCCTATGAGTATAGATCGAACGTAAGGAGAGATTGTTGTGTGGTCATCAAGTGGTCGCGTGTTGTGCTCACCTGAAAGGCTTTTGAGACTAAGGCCGGGGAGAGGATTTGGTCCGGTGTTCCAAACCCAAGCATTTGCCCTCGATCAAGAAGTAGGATCTGGTCACAGACCCGCGCTGCCATATTTAAATCGTGCAAACTGGTGATGATTGTCAGATCCAGCTCCTCGATGAGCTGCAGGATTTCCAGCTGATGGCGAATATCCAGATGGTTGGTTGGCTCATCCATAATGAGCAGATCAGGTTCTTGCGCCAGTGCCCGTGCCACCATAACCCGTTGCCGTTCACCGCCGGAAAGGGTTGTAAATGAACGGTCTATGAGCCCTTCTAGATTCAAAGTATGGATCGTTTGGCTTACCACCTGTTGGCCCTGTTTGCATAAACTAGTTAATCCATAGCTGTAAGGCGTTCGTCCCAGCTCGACGATCTCGCGTACAGTGAGTGCGAAATCCGTGGGCTGTTCCTGCAACACTGCAGCTACACGCCGCGCCACTACTTTGGCTGGAAGCGACCAGATGTCATCATCACCAATATTGATATGACCACTTGCTGGCCTGTTAAAGCGGTATAGTAATCGCAGTAATGTGGACTTTCCTGCTCCGTTTGCCCCCACAACCCCAAGGGTTTCACCCGCTGGCAGTTCAAAGCTGAGTGGCTTTAAAACCGGCTCGTTTTTGCTCTTTTTAGGCGCCCAAGAAACATTGTTGACTAAGACTGATGTGCTCATGGCATGCGTTCCAGTATGAACTGGCGGCGCCTCAGAAACTTAACTGGAAGAAATACAGGTCTCATAACGCCCTTGTCGATGTAGCGGGGGCAATAGAAACCGGATATGTAAGTGGCTTTCGTGAAAGCAAACATTATGGCCTCTTTCCAGGACGCCCCGCCCAGGTTGAAGTAACAGGTAATGGCAGGTCTCCTGACTTACGGGTCATTGCTCGGCCAGCCTTCCCGGGTTCCCCAGTGGCATATCTAGCTTTGCTCTCCGCCTACAGTTGCGGGGGCAGTCACGGAGTTAGTTTCAAAACGTGAAACTGCACCGTGTTCCCTTTTAATTCCGAGGCTTTTGACCTCGAAAACCATTGCGGCGCATAATGATTAGAGACAAGCCAGATTGCAAGAGCAAAAAGATAGTGCATGGTTGATACTTTGGAATCTGGAAGTAAAAATGGGGAGAAAATGATGCATAGTGAAACCTAGAGAACTTCGCAGGCCGTAAACTGGAGTGGCCTAAGAAAAGTGGAGATCCTCCGGCTCAATATTTGTCTATTGTCGCTCGAACGTTAAAAGTGATTGATATCCTATGGCCGAATGCCTTCGAATTGGATTATAAAAGCCTTCACTGCCAGTCCTCTTGCCTAATATGGCAGAGACTCGCCGGGTGGGGCATCCATTCCATCAGAGCCTTGAGGACTGTTTTTATGAAGAGATGCTCGGGGTACCGCAATTTTGATGCAAGGGAAACCGGTGGACTAGTTGCCCAGCAATATCGGAAAAGGGGCATCCGCTCCATTAAAATCGATCAGTTAAAAATAATTTGTAGGTTGAATTCATCTCCACCCTCCAAGACTTTAGTAACAAGGAGATTATGAACTCCAATTGTTGGGTGTTGTACCTCCGAGATCCTACCTTTGACTTCGAAACCTTCTGGGCAGTCAAACAAAAGTATAAACTGCTCCCGGAATCTTGCTGGTGTTTGAGGCCCTTTCTCTATAAATTTTAGCTGGACCTTCTCACCATCAATTAAAAAAATGTCGCCCTTCAGCTTTTCAAAATCGGCATATTCCAAAGACTTAAGGTCATCTTTCATCTGTATTTTCCTATCTTTAATATCTGTTTAGAAAATCTCTATGATTGGCCATGGTCATATGCGTCCCAATTTTCATTGGGAATCTGAAATTGATTGATCACTCTCCTGTTGTTGCCTGAAGGGTGTCGAAGTTACAGAAGTATTCATTCGTTTGATTTTGACAGCTGCAGATATGAATTCACCTCGTAACAAGGCGTCATAGTCTGGTTGATACCACCTCATCAACGTATGGTGCCTCCCTGTAGTTTCTGGCTCAAATCCAAACCTGTAGTAAAATTTATAGGCAGGTCTATTCATATTAAGGACATGAAGCATGACAGGAATTTTCAGCTTTGAAGCTTTTGCGCAGATGCCTTTCATGACAACCGTTCCGATACCTCTGCGCTGAAATTTTTGTAAAAGTGACAAGTCAAGTACCTTTAACATATGCTCATCTTCGGCAAGGTACACGCGCCCGACAGGGGCTTCACACCACAAAATAAGACCATAATTCGCCAAATCATATTGATTGAAGTATACGTTATGTTGTGCAGTGTACTGCTGTGACAGCACGCTATGATAAAGTTCTTCTTGCCCAAAATTTTTCAAGGAAGAAAACTCCCAGTGCCGCTCATCTCTATGGATGAGTTCTAGGATTCCTTCATCACCAGCTCTCGCTGGCCGTATGGAAACATCAAGGGGGTTTAATTCAGTACTCACATTAATACCTTTGTATACTGGGTGGATAGTTCAAGGGTAGAACGCAACGCTGCGAAGTGATTTATAATGGTACTGCAAAAAATTGACGTTGCTTAAACCATGTTCATTGGTTAGCTGCGTACTTAATAAGATTGAACTAAGTACTTCGATTTAAGAAAGAGAATTCAGATGTGAGATACTCCATACGTGGATTTCGATTGATACTTGAATTAACCCAATAAGTGAATTTGTAGTAAATTGCACCAAATGGGTGTATCCTTGTAATTTTAGGGGTAATTAATGCGTATAGTTCAGTAATATTTCTTTACATATATAATTATTTACTAATCTCAATTTGAGGGTGCACTTAATAGTTTATTTAAATCATAAATCAACCTAGAATTACATAAGTAGAACGTCTCAACCGAAGAGGGCCGACGATGGCAGAGCCTTTCCTTTCTCAAATTACCTTATTTGGACTAAAATTTGCTGTTCGTGGATGGGCATTGTGTGAAGGGCAACTTCTTCCAATTGCCTCAAATACTGCCCTGTTTAGTTTGCTGGGCACAATCTACGGGGGAGACGGAAGAACTACATTTGCCCTACCGGATCTGCGTGGGAGGTTTCCCTTGCAACCAGGAAGCGGTCCTGGTCTTCCTCCCTATGGACTAGGGGAAAAGGGAGGGAGTTACGACCGAGTTTTGACGGTAAATGAACTTCCATCCCACTCTCATGGAAATGTTAAAATTGGAGCGTCAACAACATTTGGTGATTCAGATCCTGCATCCAATAGGGTTCCAGCCGTACCAACAGCCGGAACTGTCGTAGGGCAAGGGTACATAGATCAGGCGCAAGCCAACACTACTTTATCGGGACAACTAAGCTCTACGGGTAACACTGGAGGCAGTCGGAGTTTTACAATACAGAATCCATATCTGGGCCTTAACTTCGAAATTGCAATGCTTGGACTTTTTCCGTCCCGTTCATAAATGAGTGAGTTTTCGAGCATGCTTCGTAACTATTAGTTGAGTCAGCATGGAAGATCCTTTGAACATGCTAGAGAGGTGGTCGGAACACGAGGGTATGAGAAGGAGTAGCTTTCTTCGAGGGCTTGGCAGAGACAAAGAGCGACTATACTCAGACAGACAGGGACCATATTGAATGCAATCTATCCTTTCACGAGACAGGCCAGCCGAGGTGTGAGGCATTCGTGCCACCATAGTTGGTGGTTCATATCCATGTTACCCGGATTGCTTCTTAGGTGGTACTCAAGCTTCCCAGCGAACATTTTACACCACCTTTGGGTAAAGTCTTCAAGTTCCTCCCCGTCTTTTGGGCTGGTGAGTTTACTGAGCTCGATAACAATTTTCTGCTGTTTCCATGAGGGCTGACACCAAAATACTGGGACTCTATATTGATAGGCTACTCTGGGTGCTAGGGTTGAGATCCTTGCCACCCCTGAGAATAAAGGGGCAGAAATATATGACGACTTTTTCACAATATCTGCAGCCAACCCAACAAACGCTCCCTGCTTCAAGGCTTCTAGCAGCCTGCGCATTGTCATCACTGGTCTTTGTCCCGTTAAAATAGAGTGTTGAGTATGTTTGTTTGTAGCAAATTTGGACATCCTCAAACTGTTAAGACTAAATCTGTTTTCTAATGTGTAGTAAGGCTTGATATGACGCTCCAGATAATACATGGCCGCCAGTGTCGGGCCCTGATGCGATCCGACCAGTAGGCCGCCTGATCCACAGTTTTGCGCAGAACTGATGAGCTTAGGATGAGAAAGAGAAATAAGGTTATCCAGTTTTTCAGCGGCATCACTTCGCATGTTAATGGCTTCATTGACAATCTTATTTGCTGCCCTGTGCCAGGCAAGTTTTTTTAAAAAGCTCTCCCAACTCATATTTCCGTAGATATTCGTTCGCCAGATCCTGCGCAGTAGAGGAAGGTCACCTGTCAACAATTCTCCACCGGGCATGATTGCATTTAACTGATCTTTTAATAATACGGAACTGAGAGAGCCTGTACTGAGCCTTTGTGTATTTGCGATTACATTTTTAATTTTTCCAAACTGGCCAGATTTTCGTAAATTTTCAAGATGAAACTGTATGAACCTTGTGTCATTAGGTCTGTCTGCAAGCCATGCTTCGCTAAAAAAACAGTCGCTTTGCTTAAACCCTAATCCTTGGGCGGCCCTTGCATAGAAGAGTCTGAGCCATAACTCATCGGGCGCCTCCTGTAAGTACTTAGCTGCAAACTTACGTACCAGTTCATAGTTTTCAAGCTTAGTATGGCAACACAAAAACTGCCGTCGAGCTACTGGGCTTTTCGGTCTCAGTTCAAGATTAGATTTAATACGCTCTAGCGCCAACCCAAATTCACCAATACTAATAAAAAGGCGTGCCAGTTGCTTTAGTATGGAAAGAGATTTGGGCCAGCGTTGTTCGGCTTCTAGGTAGTGATTCAGGGCTTCCTTTGGGTAACCAAGATCTCGAAGGGAATTGGCCAGCCCGAGTTGAGCCCACATAGACTCAGGAAACTTCTTTCTAACTGACTCCCATTCCTGAAAATCTGGGGTATCTCTTTGTTTTAGCTCCACTAACTTACAAGCAGGTAGATCGTAGTCTGGCCAGTCACTAGTCAGTTCCCTTAGTGTTTTTATAGCATTCTCAGTTTGGCCAAGTTTAATAAGGGTCTGCGCAATTTTCCAGCGGGGTTGAAACGTCTCTGGGAAGCGGGGTGAAATCTCTTTCAATTTGTTAAGGGTGGCCAAAGGAGTGGATATTTTCTCCATACAGCGGACTATACCAATTTGGGGACGCCAGTCCTCAGGATATTGGCTGGCTATTTCACAATAAAGATCGAAAGCATGTTTGATAGAGCCAGTTTCATACAGTGACTTTGCCCGAAGTAAGCAAAAATGAACTGAAGAAGTCTTCGTCTCCATGCATAACTCCAATAATGAAGTCAAAATATATAATTTTGTGAAAGTACTAACACAGAAATAGTTTGTATTTAAAATAATATAGTGACTGGTATATTTGTTTGAGTAAATACTTCTTAAGTAGATTTAGTAATTACAATAAATAAAAATATAAACGTAAAGTCAAATCTACCGCAACTATTTTATTAATTTGTGAAAGGTCCACCGTAGGAAATGAATGTGGTACTCCGCAATCTTGTAAGGGAAAATCCGCGCTACAGGAGTATCTTCCTAAGAGCCAGAACCACACGTACAAGAGTTACTACTGTTTTCGATGTATCATCACGGTGTAATCTATTTTGTGAGGGGTGCCTTTTTTATAGTCGGGATGGGGGGCATAGTGGCTCTTCATCTCCTATTGATCTCGACGCCTATGAGAGAATTTTTTCCTCTGAAAAATGCAGGGGAGTAACTTATCCTTTATTTGGTGGGGCTGAGCCCTCGCTGGAGATGGACGTGCTGAAGGTGGCCACGCGTTATTGGTCTCAAGGTATGATCCATACAAATGGAATAATGAAAATTGCTCCCGAAATTCCTTTTCGCATCTTTATCTCTGTTTGGGGCGGGCCAGAGCAAACGCAAAGTTGGAGGGGAGTGAATTCCTATCAAAAAGCGCTTGGTACTGCATCTCAAGACCCAAGAGCCATCATAAATTATACCGTTAATGCGAAAAACATAGATGATATTTTAATTGTAGCTCGCGATTGCCATCAACAGAACCTCAATCTGACCTTTCAGGTATACAGCCCCACAGCGGACTACAGGGATTACATAGGTTCTGGTACAGTCGGGCGCCACAAGTATATACAAAGTAAATCACCTCAGGAAAATCTCATCATGAGTAAACATGATGATCTTCGTGCAGAAAGGGAAATCTGCAAGGCTATCGATACTTTTCCAGACACCGTCATCTTCACTAAGGCTCTTGCTAAATTTGTATTTGAGAAGCCTGGGATTTTCTTTGGTAATACCAATGTATCGCTTGTACCTCATGGGTGTGTTGCCGGGAATTCTGCTAGCCATCACCATGTGTTGATCGGTGGCCAGAAAGCAATGGGTAAAACTTGTGGTCATGGAGCGGTTTCCTGCAATACCTGCCGCACTTATACATCAATTTATCCAGGTTTCTTTAAGGCAAAACTCTCTCAACAAATGGGGAAAGCTGATGCGATTGATTTTCTAGAAGCCCATAATGTTTTTGACATTTTGTATAATGGGTAGACACATGCATATGCTTTTACTGCACCAGTGGCGCTCAGCCCAGCTCTGGGCAGGTTGAAGGCCGTTTTTCAGCTGCGTCCAGCTGCGCGTATCTATTTTGCTCGGCGTCCCGCCACTCCTAACTCAATATCCCGGGAAGCTTCAGTCCCTGTTCCCTAGCGCATTTTAGAGCGAGCTCGTAGCCGGCGTCTGCGTGGCGCATAACGCCGGTGGCGGGGTCGTTCCATAGGACCCTTGCAAGGCGATAGTCCGCCTCTTTTGTGCCATCACAGCAGATCACCATACCCGAGTGCTGGGAGTAGCCCATGCCAACACCGCCGCCGTGGTGAAGGGAAACCCATGTCGCGCCGGAGGCCGTATTTAGAAGGGCATTGAGGAGAGGCCAGTCTGATACGGCGTCAGAGCCGTCCTTCATGGCTTCCGTTTCCCTGTTTGGGGAGGCAACAGAACCGGAGTCCAGATGATCGCGGCCAATCACAACCGGTGCTTTCAGTTCACCCGTTCGTACCATCTCGTTAAACGCAAGGCCAAGCTTGTGGCGTTGCCCAAGCCCCACCCAACAAATGCGGGCGGGCAGCCCCTGAAACGCGATGCGCTCGCGGGCCATGTCCAGCCAGTTGTGCAGGTGAAGATCACCGGGTATCAACTCTTTCACTTTTGCATCAGTTTTGTAAATGTCTTCGGGGTCGCCAGACAGGGCACACCAGCGAAATGGCCCGATGCCGCGGCAAAAGAGCGGCCGGATATATGCTGGGACGAATCCGGGGAAGGCAAAGGCATTTTCCAGCCCTTCGTCAAAGGCAACCTGACGGATGTTATTGCCATAATCGAGGGTAGGGATGCCTGCCTCCCAAAAATCAACCATGGCTTTGACGTGAACTTTCATGGAAGCACGTGCTGCCCTTTCAACTTCCTTGGGGCTGGTTTCAGACAGAGCGTGCCATTTTGCGACGCTCCAGCCCTGTGGCAGGTAGCCATTGACGGGATCATGGGCAGAGGTTTGGTCGGTTACAATATCAGGCTTTACCCCGCGCTTCACCAGTTCAGGAAATACATCGGCAGCGTTGCCGATCAGGCCAACGGATTTGGTAGCTCCCGCTTTGGTCCAGCCCTCAATCATTGCAAGGGCTTCATCGAGGCTGTGGGTTATTTCGTCCACGTAGCGGGTGCGCTTTCTAAACTCGGCCCGCGTTTCATCGCACTCAACGGCCAGACAGCAGGCACCGGCCATGACGGCGGCAAGGGGCTGAGCGCCGCCCATGCCCCCAAGGCCCGCAGTAAGGATCCATCGGCCTTTTAAATTCCCCCCATAGTGCTGGCGACCAGCTTCCATAAAGGTTTCATAGGTTCCTTGAACAATACCCTGCGTGCCGATGTAGATCCACGAGCCCGCCGTCATCTGCCCGTACATAGCGAGCCCTTTTTTATCAAGCTCGTGGAAATGGTCCCAGTTGGCCCAGTTGGGAACGAGGTTGGAGTTTGCAATCAGCACACGGGGTACATCTTTGTGAGTTTGGAAAACACCAACCGGCTTTCCCGACTGCACCAGCAGCGTTTCATCTTCTGCTAATGATTTTAGGGAGGAAACGATCCGGTCAAAATCCTCCCATGTGCGGGCTGCGCGTCCTATGCCGCCATAGACCACCAGTTCATGCGGATTTTCTGCAACATCCGGGTGCAGGTTGTTCATCAGCATGCGCAGCGGTGCTTCCGTAAGCCACGACTTGGCGTTGAGCCCTGTACCGGTTGGTGGATAAATATCACGGGCGTTATGACGGCGGTTAACCATGGGAAGCTCCTGAAGTTGGTAGGTTTTGGGCAAGTTTAGGAGCAAGCGCCTCCAGCGCTTCCAGAACTTGTTTCAGGTGGCGGCGCAGTTTTTCAGCCCGTTCTTGACTATAGGTAAATGGCTGTTTTTCGGTTGCCAAATAGGTGCTTTGCGCAAGCTCCATCTGGATGGCGTGGATACCGGTTTGGGGCTGGCCATAGTGACGTGTGATCCAGCCCCCCTTAAAACGTCCATTGAGAACCTGAGTGTATCTCGCAGCCTGTGCTGTCCGCGTCGATACCGTTTCTTCAATCTCCGGTGCGCAGGACGCGCCCGAGTTGGTTCCGATGTTGAAGGCGGGCAAGAGCCCTTCAAACAAGAAAGGTGCTTTGGAGCGGATGGAATGACAGTCATATAAAATGGCTATGCCGTGTTTTGCCTTGACGCGCTCCAGCTCGCGACCCAGAGCCCTGTGGTAAGGCGCGTGCCAAGTCTGCTGGCGTGCTTCAATCTCGTCTAAAGAGAGCTCCTGTCCCTGAGAATAAATGGGCTGGCCGTTGAAATCGGTGGTGGGGCACAGTGTGGTGGTATTTTGTCCCGGATAGAGAGACTTGCCGGAAGGCGCACGATTGGCATCTATGAGATAGCGGTGAAAGTTTGCTTTCACAATGGTCGCTGCTGGCATGAGACCTTGGTAAAGCCTGTCCACATGCCAATCGGAGTCAGCGAGTTTTCGCCCGTTAGCATTTAAGGATGCATAAACTTCTGGAGGAAGGAATGTTCCCGAATGAGGGATACTGAGCACAACTGGCCCGTCACCTTGCAGAATTTCAACTGGCTGCATGGCTTACTCCTAGTGTTATGATCGGCTGGTCGTCGACGGGAGAAACCAAAGCTCTTGATCTTATCAGGTGTGCTGCGTCTTCCAGATCTCCGGCCATGTAGCGGTCCTTTTCCAGCTTGGGAATGCTTTCGCGTAATTTTCCGATGACCTTTTGTAAGGAAGGGCTGGTCTGTAGGGGGGCACGATGCTCCACGCCCTCGGCGGCGCAAAGCAGTTCGACGCCTAGAATGTAAGAGAGGTTCTCATTCATACGAGACAGACGGCGGGCGCCGTGAGCGGCCATGGACACATGGTCCTCCTGATTGGCGCTGGTCGGGGTTGAATCTGTGGAGCAGGGGTTGGCCAGATGCTTGTTCTCACTCATCAAGGCCGCAGTGGTCACCTCGGCAATCATCAAACCGGAGTTGAACCCCGGATCCTTTGCCAGAAACGGCGGCAGATCGAAGGAGAGTGAAGGATCCACCATCAAGGCGATACGGCGCTGGGATATGGCGCCGATTTCCGCAACGGCTAATGCGATCTGGTCCGCTGCAAACGCAACGGGTTCGGCGTGGAAGTTTCCGCCTGAAACAATCCTTTCCTCACCCACCAACACCAGAGGATTATCTGTTGCTGCATTGGCTTCAATTTCGAGTGTGGTTGCTGCCATGCGCAGGAGATCCACACAGGCGCCCGTCACTTGAGGCTGGCAGCGGATGCAATAGGGGTCTTGAACGCGGGTATCTCCAGTGCGGTGACTTTCGCGAATTTGCGAGCCTTTCATGAGGGTGCGCATGGAGCGGGCGACTTCGATTTGTCCCCTGTGACCGCGCAGTTCATGAATTTGCGGTAACAGCGGTGCGGTCGAACCCATGGCCGCATCTGTGGAAAGGCTTGCCGTGACCAATGTTGCTTCTGCCAGACGCCAGGCCTCAAACAGCCCCACAAGAGCGCAGGCGGTAGAGAACTGGGTGCCGTTAATGAGCCCTAGCCCCCCTTTGGGGCCTAATGTTATGGGGGTCAATCCTGCCCGTTTGAGAGCCTCTCCCCCCTCAATACGTTCCCCTTTAAACTCCGCTTCCCCTTCACCTATGAGAACAGCTGCCATGTGGGCGAGGGGGGCAAGGTCACCGGAGGCCCCGACCGATCCTTTTTCGGGAATAATCGGGGTCACGCCTTTTTCAAGGCATTGTTCGATAAGGAGCAGCAGCTCAAAGCGGACACCGGAGGCCCCGCGGGCGAGGGACAGGAGCTTTAAGGCCATCATCAGGCGCGTGGTCTCCCGCTCCAGCGGCTTCCCGACGCCGCAGCAATGGGAGAGGATCAGGTTTTTCTGCAGATTATTGGTGTCACCGGGCTCAATCTTCACGCTTGCAAGCTTGCCAAAGCCGGTGTTGATCCCATAAACGGCCTCGCTCCCCTGAGCTGCGGCTGCTACCTGCTTTGCAGCGTGGTCCACCGCCTGTTTGCAGGAGCGTTCCAGATAAACGGGCAGGTCATGGCGGTATATGCGCTCCAGTTCCTCGAGAGTTACAAACCCGGGTTTTAAAGTGAGCGCATCCATTCACTGGCCTCCAAAGATACGTTTATGCAAAGAGTTAAATCCAATTCGGTAGGAAAGCTCTGAGGGGTGGTCCACATTCCAGATGGCAAGATCAGCGCGCTTACCAGCCTCTAGTGTTCCCGTCTCAGACAGGCCAAGGGCTTTGCCGGCATGGCTTGTCACGCCTTTTAAGGCTTCTTCCGGTGTCATACGAAACAGGGTGCAGCCCATGTTCATGGTGAGGAGTAGGGATGTGAGGGGTGATGAGCCGGGGTTGCAGTCGGTAGCAAGGGCGATTGGAACATTAAAGTGCCGCAACAAGTCCATCGGTGGTTTTTGGGTTTCGCAAAGGGTGTAATAGGCCCCGGGCAGCAAAACGGCTACTGTGCCGTGCTCTGCCATGGCTCTGACACCGGTTTTATCAAGAAACTCCAGATGATCCACTGACAGTGCTTTATAGGAAGCGGCTAAGGCGGCACCTCCAATATTTGAAAGCTGCTCTGCATGCAGCTTCACCGGCAGGCCAAGCTGCATGGCCTTTTCGAAAACTCGGCGCATTTGGGCGCGGGAAAAGGCGATTTTCTCACAAAAGCCGTCAACAGCATTAACCAGATCCTCTTGGTGTGCTGCTTCCAATGTGGGCAGGCATACTTCTGAAAGGTAGGCCTCTGCATTTCCCTTGTATTCGGGTGGAATGGCATGGGCGCCCAGAAAACTGGTTTTTACCCGAACCTGTCGCTCCGCTGTGATTTGGCGGGCAGCACGCAGCATGTTCAGCTCGGTTTCTCGATCCAATCCATAGCCGGACTTGATTTCCAATGTTGTAACGCCCTCGGCAATCAGGGCATCAACACGGGGCAGAGCCTGCGCAACAAGTGAATCCACCTCGGCGCGGCGTGTGGCTGCCACAGTTGATAGTATGCCGCCTCCGGCAAGAGCAACTTCTTCATATGTTGCTCCTTGCAACCGCATTTCAAACTCTCGAGAACGGTTGCCGCCATAAATTATATGGGTGTGGCAATCAATCAAACCGGGAGTGATGAGCCGTGAGCACTGGTCTTCAGGGGGGAGGGAACGAAAGACCTCTGGTAGTTCTGCTTCAGGTCCGGCGAAGGCTATTCGGTCCCTGTGGGTGACAAGGGCACCTTGCTCAATGAGCCCGTAGGGAACCTCGTTCTCTCGTAGAGTCGCCAGCTTCGCATTGGTCAATAATCGCAGAGCCACACATTGTCCCCTAGACTTGAATATATTGGGATAAAAGATAATATGCATGCACATATTAAAGAGTCAATGGAGTGTTGATAGAGATGCCCGCTGCTTCTGAGACCATTATTTTTGCCAGTAAGGCCCTCCTTTCTGACGGGTGGGCCAATAACGTGGCAGTTCATTTTGCAAAGGATGGCCGGATAGTTAGCGTTATGCCTGACACGTTCCCTGAGGCAGATGACAAGCACGTTGGAGTTTTACTTCCCGCCCCTGTCAACCTGCACAGCCATGCTTTTCAAAGAGCCATGGCCGGAATGAGTGAATGGCGTACATCTGGGTTTGATAGTTTCTGGACGTGGCGGCAGATCATGTACCGGTTTCTGGATATTCTGGCGCCAGAGGATATAGGATCCATTACCTCCTATGTGCAAATGGAGATGCTGGAGGCAGGCTTTGCAGCTATGAGCGAGTTCCATTACCTGCATCACCAGAAAAGTGGTGAGCCCTATGAAAATCAGGCCGAACTATCAGGGCAGATCTGCAGTGCAGCGGCTGAAACCGGAATAGGCCTGACGCTTCTTCCCGTCCTGTACTCTTATGGAGGGTGTGACAGGCGGGCACTGGAAGCAGGGCAACTTCGCTTTGGAAATGATTTTGACCGGTTCCATAGGCTATATGGGGGCGCCGCAAAGTTTATAAAGTCATTGCCAGAGGATTCTGGTTTAGGAGTTGCACCACATTCTCTTCGGGCTGTTGACGATCATGGCCTTGCTCAAATGGTTGAGCTTGCAGGAAGTCGCCCCCTACACATGCACATTGCAGAACAGACGGCGGAAGTTCAGGAAATCCTAGCGGCAAAAGGAAGCCGACCCGTGGAGTGGCTTTTGGATCATCACTCGGTTGGGCCTAACTGGTGTTTGATCCATTGCACCCAGATGACAGGAAAGGAAACTGAAGCTCTTGCGAAAACCGGCGCTGTCGCTGGCCTGTGCCCCATAACCGAGGCAAATCTTGGTGATGGTATTTTCAGCGCTGTGCAGTATCTGACGGCAGGAGGGCGATTTGGAATAGGGTCAGATTCCAATATTCGCATATCTCTTTCAGAAGAATTGCGGATACTTGAGTATTCGCAGAGGTTGCGAGACCGAATGCGTGCTTGTGCAGCCACTTCAGATAAATCCACAGGACGGGTGCTTTTTGAAAGTGCAACGCGAGGGGGGGCACAGGCTGCAGGGCGGCACTCCGGTCAGATCTCGGTCGGGTTTTATGCAGACCTGCTTTCACTGGATGAAAACGCGATTGACCTCGTCGGGCGGGAGAGAGATGAAATCCTTGATGCCTTTATTTTTGTTGGGGACGATTGCCTTGTGAAAAACGTTTGGTCTGCAGGCCGACATGTTGTTACCCACGGAAAACATGTTAAGGGCGAGGCAATTCGCGCCAACTACCGCAAGACAATGGCATCGTTACGCGCACGAATGTAAGGGGAAGAGCTGCAAGTGACCACAAGCCCAACCAATTCCTGGAAAGACATCCGAGAGAAACTTCTGGGGCGCATTCATGATCGCTTTTGGCAACCGGGCGAGCCGATTCCTTTTGAGGCTGATCTTGCACTGGAATTTGGCTGTGCGCGCTCCACAGTCAATCGTGCGCTTAGGGACCTTGCAGATAATGGACTGCTTATCCGAAAGCGGCGGGGCGGTACGCGAGTTGCCTTTAACCCGCCCCAGCGGGCCACTTTTACGATCTCAGTTCTTCGTAATGAAGTGGAGGCGCAGGGAGCAAGATATCGGCACACAGTGATTGAGAGGGATATGCGCTCGTTACCGTCGGTTCTCCAAGGCGCTTTTCCAGTGCCCTCCATACAGGAACTCCTGTACCTGAAGACACTTCACTTTTCTGATGACCGGCCTTTTGTCTACGAAGAACGCTACATCAACCTCGATGTTGTGCCCTCAGCCGAGAAGGAAGGCTTTGACCTGATGAGCGCCAACGAGTGGCTTGTACATAATGCTCCCTACACGCACGGTGACATCTCTTTTCTTGCTCAAAATGCCAATGAAACTCTAGCGGAGACTTTTGATTGTGACGTTGGTAAAGCTTTGTTTGTCATGGAGCGCATGACGTGGGCACAAAACCACCCAATTACCTGGGTGAAGCTTGTCTACGCACCTAATTTCCGGATGAGGACGACGATCTAGTTGTTTTAATCAAAGGCTTTTGGGTTAACTCCTCCATGAGGAAGTCGACTGTGGCTTTGATTTTGTTAAGCCGGTATTTGGGGCGGTGATACAGCAGGTAGATGCCGGCGTTTTCCAATCTTGTGAGTGACAAGCCTGCATCCTTCAAAAAGACAGCATCTAATAGACCGTCCCTTAGTTTCTGCTCCACGCCCCATTTGGGAACAAGGGCAAGACCGGAGCCTGCTACAGCTTCGGCAACAAGCTCTGCCCCGACATTGCAGATGAAGGAAGGGTTTGGCCGAACTTCCACCCAGCCATCACTTGTGTTTGCTTGCCAATAGATAATGCGCCCAGGGCCGCGATACAGCAATGTCTTGTGTTGTTCCAAGTCCGATAATGTCTGCGGCGTCCCGTGTTTTTGCAGGTATGCGCTCGATGCCACTAGAACATAAGTATCCTCCGTCAGCTTTCTGGCGACCACCCGTTCCGGTAGTGTTGCTGTCGCCCTGATTGCAATATCAACCTCATTACCTGATAGGTCGGAGAGTGTGTCGGTTAGTTCAATATCGACCACCAAATCAGGGAATCTACGCCTGAGTTTTCGGATAACCGGCATCAGGAGAACATTGCCATAGCTGGGCGAGGCGGTGATGCGAAGAAACCCGGAGGGGGAAGCGGCCCTGTCCATAATCAGGTCTCTGGCATAATTGAGTGACTTAACTGCGGATTGTACATGTTCGAGATAGAAGCATCCAAGTTCTGTTAAACGAACAATGCGCGTGGTGCGGTGCAATAAGGTTACGCCAAGATCTGCCTCAAGGTCTTGTATACGGCGTGAGATTGAGGACGCAGGAACGCCGATGGAATGGGCCGCGGCAGTGAAGCTGCCAAGCTCAGCCACCTTTATAAAGTAGTCTATAGCGCGTAACTGATCCATCTTTGTGTCGCCTGCTTCTTTCTGAGGAGAGTTCTTTCATCAAGGTTACGAAGATAATTGCTTTTGAACTCACTCTATTTTTGTCGAAAAGGCAATACAGTTCGCGATTTATTACGATTTATCTTCCTGCACTCCTCACCTTATATGAAGTTAAGCAATAATCACTTTTCCGAAGAGGCCCTTAGACTATGAAATTTCTTGAATTTGACAAACTGGGAAACCCTGCCGAAGTTTTAAAGCTGAAGGAGCAACCTTCACGGGCCCCAGAGGCAGGTGAGGTCCGGGTTAAAGTTATTGCCACACCAATTCATCCGGCCAATCTCCTCCAGATTGCCGGGCAATATGGTGAACCACCAGAGCTTCCTTGCATTCCAGGCGCTGAAGGGATCGCCGAAGTCGTAGAGGTCGGTGAGGGTGTTGAGCACTTAAAATCTGGCCAGAAGGTGCTGTTGGCTGCCACTGGTGGAACTTGGCGTGATGAGTTGACCGCTCCTGCAAGTGCATTTTTGCCTGCACCTTCTGGTGACGATGAGCAGTTGGCCATGATTGCAGTCAACCCGTTGACGGCGCACCTACTTCTCACTCTTTTCAAGGACTTGAAAGAAGGAGATTGGATCATCCAGAGTGCAGCCAATTCGGCTGTAGGTGAGATGGTTATTCAGCTCGCAGCTCAGCGCGGTATCAAAACTGTCAATGTGGTCCGCCGTACAAACCTTATCCCGCCCCTCAAGTCCTTAGGGGGAGATGTTGTTTTGGTCGACGGGCCTGATTTGGCAGAACGTGTTTCAAAAGAGACTAGCGGGGCAGACATTGCTCTCGCCTTTGATTGTGTTGCAGGTGAAACCTTCGAACGTCTTATTGGTACTCTGGGGCAAGGGGGAACTATTATTTCCTACGGTGCGCTTACAGGCCAAATGCCACAACTAAGCTTGTCCACTCTTATAGCAAAAGATATCACTGCACGCGGTTTCTGGCTTGCAAAGTGGTATCAGATAGTAAGTCAGGAAGAGCGGCAAGCTGCTTTTGGTGCACTAATTCCATTGATTGTTTCGGGCGCTGTAAAAACGCGGATAGACTCGCGCTTTCCTCTTGAAGAAATCAAGGAGGCTGTCACCCGGGCATCAGAGGGTGGACGTGATGGTAAAGTACTCCTGACGCCCAATGCCCGTTAAAACTGCATGGCTGAGGGCTTCTGTAGTCCTCAGCTTAAACCTATCTATTAAACCTATATAAAGACAACAGACATTATGGACAGCCTCTTACATATTCCGGTTTATGCTGCGGTACTCGGCGGATCGCTTCTCATCTTGCAAAAACTCTTGATGCTCAATGTGGGCATATCACGTACGAAACTGAAAAAAGAGATAGGGGTGGATGGTAACGTCACTCTGGAGCGCCGAGTTCGTCGGCATGGAAACTTGGCGGAAAATGCTGCAATCTTTATTGTAGTTCTTACGCTCTATGAACTTCTAGAGGGTCAGACTGCACTTGCTTTAGGAACAGTCATATTGTTTGCAATTGCGCGGCTTCTGCATGTGGCTGGCTTTGGAAACAATGCGGGCTCCCACTTTTTGGGTGTAGAAGGTGGTAAAAAACTATTTCCTCTGATGCGCGCCCTTGGTGCTGCACTTTCTGCTGCATCTGCACTGGTACTCGGCGGTGCTCTTATTTTTGCAGCTCTGACTTAACCTTCTTGCTTAAGAGCCTCGGATGAAGTCAGATCTTGTTGGAGGCTTTTGGCCAAGCCTTGATCTTGGCTCCGGACACATTAACCCGAATTAGGTTTCCAGAGGCTACATACTGATTTTTAGGCCGCTGTCATGGGTGACTTATTCCTCTTATCTGAATCCTCTATGGCTCAAATATCTCTTTGCTTTCCATGCTCTCGACGTGGGGTAAGAGAAGATGACAGACGCGTTCCCTCGGGTGTAAATTTTGTTCTCTGGATTTGGGCGGGAGTTTTCAAGCTGATCTTTGCCCAGCTTGCTTCAATGGACTCTTAGAATTATGAAAAAATGCAAACAGCTGCAATTGGGTAAAAGGTACTTTGGGAAAGCCAGCAATAATACCGATTAAACGCGCATTTAAACGACAATTGATTTGATCAGGGAACTAGCCTGAACAGGTATTGCTCGGTCGTTCTGTGACTGGAGGTACTGTGAAATCTATCCAGTGGTTAGGGGGCCTTCTGATGCGAAGGAGGGCCCTAACCACCGGTTTAGGCTTCGCTAAAGTGGAGCTTCGTTGGCGTTGTGACCGGCATGACCGCCTGAGATTTCCTCGGTTTGGTCAGCTCCCAGTTCCTTCGGTAGAACCGAGTTGAGAACAATGGCAAGGAATGCAGCAGGTAGCAGACCAGAGGTTGCAAGAACTCGCAGGGTTTCCGGCAGATATTGCAGGGCCTTCGGCTCCATTTGCAAGCCAAGACCAATTGACAGGCTAACTGCGAAGATGACCATATTACGGCGGTCCCAATCCACATCTGAAAGCATTGAGACGCCGGAGGCCACCACCATGCCAAACATTACAATCACACCGCCGCCAAGGACCTCGATGGGGATGGTGGCAATTACAGCACCCGCTTTGGGAATTAGCCCCGCAAGGATAAGGAATACTGCACCTATCGTTACAACGTGGCGGCTCATGACGCCTGTCATGGCGATAAGACCCACATTTTGACTGAACGATGTATTGGGCAATCCGCCAAAAAGACCTGCTACAGCAGAACCAATGCCATCAGCATAGGTGGCACCAGTGATTTCTTTGTCAGTGGCTTCGCGCCCTGCGCCACCTTTAGTGATGCCTGAAACGTCGCCAACAGTTTCAACTGCTGAAACAAAGGCCATCAAACAAAAACCGATAACTGCAGAGATACTGAATTCCAATCCAAAGTGAAGCGGATCTGGTGCGGCGAAGTAAGCGGCTGATTGAACAGCTTCAAAGCTCACCATACCCAGTCCCCAAGCAGCTACATATCCCGCAATCAAACCAACAAGTACTGCTGAGACAGCAACCATACCGCGGCCAAAAAATTTACAGGCCAATGTGACTAGAATTACCAAAGTGGCAATGCCCCAGTTTTGTAAGCTGCCATATTCTGGCTGGTTGACCGCCGGAACACCGCCAGCTGCATACTGGATCCCCACCTTCACAAGTGCCAGACCAATCATGGTAACTACCAAGCCTGTCACTAATGGTGGCAATGCAAAGCGGATTTTTCCGATAAAACGTCCAAGGACCGCATGAAACAAGCCACCAATCAAAATACCACCAAACAGAGTTGCCATGCCCTCCGTGCCTTTGCCTGCGACAAGAGGGATCATAATGGGGATGAAGGCAAAGCTGGTACCTTGAACGATTGGAAGGCGGGCGCCAATTGGTCCCAGACCTACAGTCTGGAAGAGTGTTGCAATCCCGGCAAAAACCATGGACATTTGCAACATGTAGATCATCTCTGGAAAGTCAGGGGAATTAGAACCAAAACCAAAGCCAGCGGCTCCCGCTACAATGATTGCAGGCGTTATATTGGAGACAAACATGGCCAACACATGTTGAACCCCCAACAATGTCGCCGTTGTCAGTGGTGGTGTAAAATTGGGATCTCGTAATTGTGCCGCTGTTCCCAGTGTCGATTGTTTGCTCATTGAGCCCCTCCCTATGTGAAACCTAGTAATTTTACATAGTTATCCGTGAAGGGAAATTGCTAATTAGTTGTAATTAAATTACCAGCGGTTCTGAAGTATAATAGTTTTCTGCCATAATGAAGATCCTACCCGCTAAGGCCTCACGAGGAACTTCGTGTCCAACTCAAGGCCTAGGACACCCTTGGTTAAGGTGCAGTCGGAAGTTGGCGGCAACTGGGATAAATCCACAGTGACTTCAAATGCTTTGACAACCGCTGTTCGCATAAGGGATTGAAACCGTCTACTTACAAACCGCTACCACTATGGAAATGCTATTGAGTTAAGCATTTAAATTTTGAATTTTTCCCGCGGCACCTCTTGCCTAATAAACAAAGGTTCCCCCACCTGAACACCGGAGAAAAACTCTGGTGCGAATGGTGAGAAGCGTTTGTTACTGTCGAATTGCAGGTTAACCTGTGCTCCGGATTTGGAGGTGAAGGATGTTTCCGCAAGCCCGGCCGTGGGGTTGATTGTTGCATAACCATCATGAAAGAGTCGGAACCAGGACCACGGGCCGCTGTACACCCTGTCATATTGTGGACGGGAGCGCTGATAGAAGCGGAAGGAAATGTCGCTGTTGTTGACACCGGAGACCGGCCAAGTCTGCTCACTCCATAAAATGGGGCCGTGGGTGAACTTATGCAACGTTACATTTGAGGATATTACAAGACGGCTCAGCGACCCTTCCATGAAGCTGGTTCGCATAGTGAAGGCAAGGAACGGCTTACCGTCCACGAACAGACTTTCTCGTATTTTACCAAACTGGGTGAAGGTATGAATTGCCTCTTGTGTGAGTTCTGCTGTGCCAGTGGGGATGAAAGACACCTGCGGGTTGAAAAGCCCATCAACATTTTTAAAGTGGCTCAGGTAACTTTTCTCAAAAATATCCAATACACCATCGGGCATGAACAAGGTGGTGAATGTAGAAAGAGGCATATCCTCATGGCTTAAGGGATCGAACGGGAAAGTTCCTGTCAGCTCCTGTCCGAAGGGGGTTATTACCTGCTGTTGCCACTGATTGTTAATATAGGCATAGACAAAACCCATTGCTGCCTTATCAAGTCCTTCTGAAAGTGTACTGCCAAAGCTGCGAATTAGCTCAAGGTCTGAACGGGTGGCAAAGGCGTGCATTTTGGCGAGTGGATTAGCTTGTTCTCCGGCTTGAAACTGATCAAATAAAGCGCGGCTTGCCCCGTCTGCTGTTAATGCGGTCTCCTGCAACCACACAGTGACATCACTGGCATATTGTAGGAATAAATCAAATTGGTTTTGTTTCTGGTCCTGCTGTTTCACTGCGTCCAAATACAGCCGGAAGGCCTCTCGAATATTCCGGGCTGTGCCCAGTTCAGCACTATAAATGGATGGGGAGGAGGGGGCTTCTTCGCTGCCCTTTGTCGGGGTGATGTCCGTATTGCTGCGCAGGGCGTTGCCCAGTCCAGTAATCGGATTTTCCGTTAGGTTGGTTAGTGCCGACATCAGTATTTGCGCGTCTGACCAATTGGTAGCGGAGCGCAGGGACAATGCATTGATAAATGTAGTCCATGTACTGATATAATCGGCTGTATACCTGTCGGAAACCCGCCTGTTTATTGCGGTAATCTTGGCTGCTTCCAATGGACCGATTAAATTTTCATAGCTGCTGATTAGGGTTGCAAGATCAGGAATTTCGCCATTTTCAAAAAGCAGCTCAAATCCTTCCTGAGTGAAAGCACGCGGGACCATGTAGGTTTGGGGTCTATCAATACTGTTAAATACCTGCGAGAATCTTGGTCCTATCGTTCGGCGCAAGTCTACCCGTTCAGCATACGGCCCTTGCCGAATGAGCGCTTCATAAAGCAAATCCGCTGTTGCCAGCCCTGATATTGTTTTGGCGACCACTTGCCGGAGCTCTTCGTTGCGGCGGCCGAGAGGTTGATTGAGTTGAAAAAGATCCCTTAGCTGCGCTGCAAACTGAAGCTGGAATTCGGCTGAAACTTCTCCCTGTTCTGCCAGAGCTCCTCTGAAGTAACGGGTTAAATGATGGGAATTGTCCCTTTGGTTCTCATGGAATTGAACTTCAAGGGATGCAAGGTTTACCAGCTCCACCCCGTCTTCTAGCGCATTAAAGGCGAACATGTCTTTTTCCAGGTAGTTGGCCAGTGCAAGTTGCAGGCCGCCTGTAAGCTCGTCATTATATAACTGCTGGAACACCTCCCGCTTGGAACCATTAGGCAGCATCCATCTGTAAAATGACATATCCAGTATGTCATAGGCAATGAGTCCCTTACGCAAGGGAGCAAGAAGCAATACACGATCTACAAGGGTATCTGAATTTTCTCCAAGCACTCCAACTTTACTGTAATAGTCCTCAAAAGTTGAGCTCGTTTGTTGATTTATGACCTTATATTGGCGTGTATTGTCCCAGATCAAGCCTGCCAACGCGATAACCAAGAAAGCCAAAAAAGCAGAGAGCATGCCTGCATTGAGATTTAGTTGTGCCCTGTAACGGTTATTTTGTCTAATACTGTTACTTTCCAAGTAATAGTAGTTCGCAAGGGATGCGGCGCTTTCGGCTGTGACGCTCTCTCTCAAATCCTCTTGCGGGGAAAACGCAGTTTGTGTTTGGAAGAAACGCTGACTGGAGACCTGAGAGAGTGGGTCGACCATTGGCATACTTTCGCAAGCCCCAACAAAGGCAATACTTTGTAAGTTAAGGCGGTCCCGCCTTGGAGGCAGGGCCTGCGTTAATAGGGCCAGCCGTTCGCGCACCTGCACCTGAATGAGAGCAAGTTGCATAGGTGCATTGACAATGGCAGTGCAGTCCTCGCTCACCAGCTGTTTTTGTAAATCACCTTGCTGTGTGGCGTTCAGTGAATGAACCATATCCTTGAAGAGAGCTTCAATTCCTGCATTTAAACTGGGCGCACTACGGTCAATAAAACCTCCAAGAACGCCTTTGTCACGCAGATAACCGGCTGCAAGCGCCGTCCGGTGAACATCTGGCAAGTGCTCAAGGCCAGCAATGGCAAAATGCAAAGGAATATCAAGCCCGAACGTTTTACATGCCACATTTAAAATACGGTTGATCGTAGATAGGTTCTCTGTTTCCAGAGGATTGGGAGACATTAACTGGGAAAGCTCATACTCGAAGTAGGCAGCGTTCACCGCAAGACTTGGCCGATGCCGTAAGAGCAATTTGAGCAGGACATTCAAAAATTCAAAGGATAGTGCCTCTCCCGGAACTAAAGCAATACGGTAGGCAACTGCGGTTGGCGAGGTCCACGTCGTAACGGAGAGCCCTTTGTGGCATATCTGTTCGCCAATGCGTACATAGCCCAATTCAGTCATCACCGTTGTGTGCTGGTTAGTCTCACAGGCAAGAAATAGATTCCAGGGAACAGACAAACTACGCCGGTTAATAGCGCGAGCCCGATCTCGAACGAGACAAAACTGCTTTCGTGCACTGCGGCGCAAGTGGCGCTGTTCGATTGCAATGGGGTCTTGAGGCCAAATCCTATGGCGATGGATCACGGCTAAGGTGATGCCTGCCAAAGACAGAACTAATAAAATGCCTCCCCAAATGAGTGCTCCCAAAAGTGAGAGAATATCTATTCCGAGCAAAATGAAGACAATGAGAAGTTGAAGCGAAATTACAGCGACAAATGCCCAGAAGCTTATACGAAACCAATTCATTTGCGGTCCCTCACTTCCGTCTGCCCCGTCACGCTGGAAAAGATGAAGTCCTGTGCTTTGTGCGCTTGGGAGGCTATGCGTAACTCGGTGAACTTGGCTTTCACCACATAGTGATCAAACTCATGATAGGTCCAACTACAAACCAGAATGAGCATAGCGCTACATCCGGCCCATATGTATTTGGTTTTAGCTGGGGTACCTGAAACTGGTATTGGAGTTTCATCCACTGGCCGCCCTAGTATTTTTGGGGGTTCTTCCATGGGAATGAGTTTTAATGCGGCTTCGAGCCGGTCAATCAAGCGGTCGCTTTCATATCCACCGTCCCGGCTGAACTTTCCCTTATAACCAAGCTTGAGGAAATGATAGATTATTTCAATAAGTTCACTCAGCGCTCTTGGTTGCATGAGTGCCCGGTCAGTGATGTTGTAAAACCGGTCCCCCCCATCTCTAAAACCAAACAGATCAGCAACCAATGTCCGGCTTTCCCAGCCACTTTCGGTTCCCCACGGGCTGCTCAGGATAAACTCGTCCAAAACGATAGCGAACAAGAGGCATAAGTTCTCGGCAACAGAGGGAGGGTAATCAAACTGGACCACTTTGTACTTCAGATCAATGATTGCGCGGGTCAACTCCAGACGGGCAATGTTGAGGTCATCCTCCGGCTGCATTCTCTTGATTGTTCCGCATAATGCGAGCAGGTCTGCAGAAACATTGATCAGACTGTTTTTAGAACCTGAATACCGCCGTAGCGCTTTATCCAGCTTTTGGATATTGCCGCTGGAAAACTGCGTTAGAGCTGCCATTCCAACAGAGCGTTCTGCGGCAGGTTCCACGCCTGTTGGCGTAAGAGTTAGAGTTGCGGCAATTTCCATAGTCATATCAAAGTCTAATCCAGCATGTACAAGGTTGCGTCTACTAAGGGGATGCGGTCATCAACGTGCAGGGCCAGTGCTTCGTGCTTTTTCAGAAACTTTTGCCAAAGCGTATTCTTTGTATTGATGGAGAAATAGGCCGCATTAGAGCGGCTGCGCAGTTCCGCTGGAGCGGTGGCCAGAGGGATCAGATCAATACCGGGTAGATCATGTGTTACTAACTCTGGCATTGAAGACAGGCCGGCCAGTTTGCACGACAGCGGCCCCACTTCATGCAGGTGAGACATGCCCTCTTCACTGGAAAGCGCAAGAACGAGCCTGAGGTTCTTTGCAAGCGTAGAGGCTGGAATGATGAGGCGCAGCAGTCGGCGGGTTTCAAATAGCTCGCTGTTCCAATTAAAAGTTAAAACACTCGCCGGTTTTTCAAGGGTTAGCTTTTGACGTAGCTGCGCAAAAAGTTCATTGAAGCAGCGGCTCATCTGAATTGGATCGTAAATCAGCCCTGCATTAACGGAACTGGCAGAAAGGGCTTCCAGTTCAGACAGCAAACAGCCAAGTGCGCCAAACAGGGCGCGCGGTGAGACGGTGTTTGTAGCGGCAATGTTTTGAAGGGTAAATAGCCAGCGGTTCAAGACTTGAAGCTCAAGGCGCTCATTGAGTAGTCCCAGTTCACTTCGCGCATCAACGCCAGTCGCCACCCGCCCGGCTGCGTTGTTCGCCCGTACTCTGGCAAGGGATATCATCTCCTCCAGCCGCTCGCACAGTAATGGAGAGGCAGCTATGCTGATAGCGCGTGGAATATAGGCCGGATCAAGCACAATCCGCCCATCAGGTGCTTTTTCCTGAATGTTGGCAATGGGAATTGTGGCGTAGCCGGAGCGGTCATCACTTCCCAGCTTTAAGGATACGCCTGCCTCGGCGACTTCTGTTTCTACCTGTTCATTATCGTCATCGCGAAGGTCCCTAAGGTCTTTTCTGCTTGATAGGAAGCGCGCATGACCTTGAGTTCCGCCAAATTCAGCGGCACCAAATATTGCAAGAGGAACAGCGAGGTAAACGGTCTCATTGACCACTCCCTCAGGTATGTCAAGCACGAGCTCTTTGGATAGCTCAAAGTAAAGCCGATCAGGAAAAACACCGGAGGCTGTGCGTACAGCTAACTTTCCAACGGGCAACAGTTCAAGATTCAACTCCAGTGTATTTACACCGAAATCTCCGCCACGTACGTCAAGCTGCGCAAGAGCATCGGCGTAGGAGCGCACCGCCTTGTCGGCGTGTTGAAAGTGCTGGGGGGCAATGAACATGCCCTCACTCCATGCTATTCGAGCAATCATTCGTCTTTCCCTCCAAATAGCCCTGCAAATAGTCCTTTCTTCTTCGGTTCCTCGCTGGGCACCTCTTTGGTGCTGTCTCTATTGTGAATGGAAAGACCGGAAGCATTTACATAAACGGTGATACCGTCATCCATCTGTTCGGCACTGATGGGAGCAGTGATGAGGTACTTGTGGGTTTCAAAATCTGAAAACTCACCAAAAACTCCAAGATAACGTGTCTCGGGAAGGAGCTCCAAAGAGACAAGACGCTTCTCGTTGGGGTAAATGGGAGAGAGTGTTTGCTTGTCCAGAACAGCCCCTGAAACCTTTTCGCCTTCGTTGTTATAGATCTCCCAAAAATCAGCGGAATTGAACTTGGAGGCGCTGGATAATTGGTAAAGGCGAAGAACAATTGGGTTTACCGAGTTATTGTACTGATTGATTTTGGGCCCTGCGATAATCACAAGATTCTTGTTTTCCACGATAGGTGCATCGGCTCCCGCACACGCTGCCAGCAAAATCATGAGTAATACTGCACTGAAACGTCTCATCTTTTCCTGATCTCCTCATAAAAGAGAGCAAGGAAAACCCGGTGGTATTCATGACTTGCTTTCTTCTTTGCAAACTGACGCTTGTGAATGCGCCAGTACTGTTTTTTCCGGCTAACGAAGGCGGGTATGTAATCGTCGTAATCAGCCTGCAGCTCTTCAGGGTCGATCTCACTCAAGAACCGGTCCAGAGCGCGCTCCAGTGCATCGGAAATGTTTTCTCTGTAAGCGCGCAACCCTAAATCACGGTTCTCAGGAGCGGGTACATAGGGCTGATCCAGATTGACGAGGTTGAATGTTTCAATGCGTGCAGGTTCTTCCGTATCAGGCTGTTGGTGCTCTTCACGCAGCGCTGGGCCTTCTGCAAAAGGGTCAAACATCAACTCCTGATCCAGAGACATTCCTTCCTGGGAGAACCCTTGGTCCTGTACGAGTGCAACAGGCTCTACCGCTGCGTTTGCAATGAGTGGAGCGGTGGATGCAAAATCGGTTTCCGCCTTAAACTGGATTACCTTGGAAGTGTCTACTTCCTCTTGTTGCAGCTGGTTTTCCTGCTCTATTTGCCCAATGATTCCTACTAGTAGTTTGTAGCCACCCAAGCTCAAAACATCGCCGTCGCTAAGCAACTTTACTTCCTTGGATGGGAGTTTTTCACTATTCAATTCAGCCCCATTGGTGGAGTTATCGATAACCGTATAGGAGCCATTTGCAGAATAACTAATGACAAGGTGGGTACGAGACAGGGTATTTGTTTCATCCTCCAAACATATGTCGCAGGCGAAATCGCGGCCGATTTTGAAACTCTTTTTCTGCATATAAAATTCCCGGCGATCCAAAGTCGCGTCCTCCGGGATCTGAACAACCTGTATACTCAAGGTCATTGGCTCTCCCCGATACACACAGGTAATGCGGCATTAAATTCTTCCAGAAATAAAGGATTGGCCGCCAGAAACTTCTTGGAAAAATGTACGCTTAAATCCTGTCTGCGATTTCTAATTTTGGTAAAGCGGTCGAGTGGGATGTTGCGCTCCTCCATGAAGTGCTCAAAGATCAGCTCGTACTCCAGTGCAACGTCTATATCTCCCACAAGCAGCATATTCAGCAAAGACTGCGCATCCTGTGGTTTCTTGACCACGTTGAAACCGCGCCGTTTGAGATTGAGCCATTTGCTGGTGGCGAACTTGGCCGAATAGCGGGCTTTAAGGGCATCCGCCGGATCATTGGGGTTGATGTTGGCATGGCGTGACATATACCAAGCCAAGTCCTCGGAAATGACTGGCTTGGACGGGATTGCATAGCGGGCTCGAGTGGAGTTGGCAGAGCCGACGAAGAAACCTTCATATTCCGCCGTCTCCGTTCCTAGCTGCGCCTGTGTCCAGTCTGACATATGGATCTCAAAGGGGCGGCGGGTGGCTTTGAGTGCGCATTTTACCCTCTCAATAGCTACCCCCTGCAACTGGCCGTTTACAACCATCTGGTAGGGGGGGAGCTGCTGGGTGGCAAGGCGTATCAGACCATGTGTCTGGGCACCGGCAAGCTGAGGCCCTGTAAATAGGACCACCATGAAAGTCAGGTTTCGCAGTAAGCTGACTACCATAGGCTACCCCATCTCCAATTCAACTTCTTTCCCGCTGTGCGAGACCGAGATGGAAGATAGCGGGCTTTCCTGTATCACCCGGGTGATACACTCTTCCGCCAGTTTAGGCAGGAAATTCCGGTTGATGATCGCCTCAATGGCTCGCCCGCCGGAAAGCGGGTCGTTGTTGGCACCCACGACAAAATCAACGAAACTCTTTTCCCAGTTAAACTCCGCCCCATACTGTGCCTTGATGCGTTTGCGAATGCGGTTGAGGTGGATTTCTGTGAGCTTCATACTCGCGCCCTCGCTCAGTGGCCGGTATGCAATCAACTCTGTTCTACCAATAAAGGCCGGACTGAAATGGCGCAGCAGCAGTGGGCGCAGGTGCTCGTTCAGCTCTTCCGGTGTGGGGTCTATCTCACGTGTATCGGTGAGTTCACGCAATTCTTCCCCCCCTGCGTTGGAAGTCATGATGATGATGGTGTTTCTAAAGTCGACCAAGTTTCCTTCACTGTCCGAGATGCACCCCTTGTCGAAGATTTGGAAGAAAATATCCTGAATTTCCCGGTGAGCCTTTTCCATTTCATCCAGTAGGAGCACCTGATAGGGGCGCTGGCGAATGGCCTCTGTCAAAATGCCGCCTTTGCCATAGCCCACATAACCTGCGGCGGCTCCCAGAAGCATGGAGGACTTATGGGATTCCTTAAACTCAGTCATGTTGATGGTGGTCAGGGCGTCCTCGCCGCCAAAGAACTGGTCGGCAATGGCCAGAGCAGTCTCAGTTTTTCCCACACCTGAAGGGCCGCACATCATGAAGACACCAATGGGCTTGCGGGTGTCTGTCAGGCCAGCGCGGGCTATCTTTAAAGATTTGGCGATTGCTTCAATGGCGCTGTCCTGTCCGATCACCCGTGTTTTCAAGGTGTCTTCCAGATGCAGTAGGCGTTCAGCCTCACTGGCGCCAATGTTTGATACAGGAACGCCTGTCCAGTCAGAGACAACATTGGCAACAGTTTCTTCTGTTACCCATGGGTGAACATAGGTCTCTTGTTCACTATTTGGGGTTGGCTCAATTTCTTGGGGTGTGGGCGTTGTTTCTTCGCTATTTTCACCGCTGTCCTCCAGCATGTCGCGGGCCGCTTTCAAGCGTGCCTCGACTTTCTCGCGTTGATTTTTCCAGCTGGAAATGCGGTCTAGAAGCTCTGTTTCGCGCTCGTGAATTGAGCTGCTAAGATCCGTACCATCAAAGGTTTCATTGCCAAAGATCCGTGCATCCTCAAGGCTTTTTTCAAGTTCGGATTGGGCAAAACGCAGATCTTCTTCCAGCATTTCAATCTGCTTGGGCCTTGCATGTTGTGATAGGGCGACCCTCGCACAAGCTGTATCAATCAGGCTGATGGCTTTGTCTGGCAGGCGGCGGGCAGGCATGTAGCGAATGGATAAATCAACTGCCGCCTTGATGCCTTCTTCGCGCACGAAAACGCCGTGGTGTTTGCTCAAACTTTCCGCTGCAGCGCGCAAGATATTAATGGCGGCGTCCCGCACCGGTTCATCAATGGTGATCGCCTGGAACCGGCGTGAAAGAGCAGGGTCCTTTTCAAAGTACTTTTTGTATTCGGCAAAGGTAGTTGCAGCAACGGTGCGAAACTCACCGCGGGCCAGTGCTGGCTTTAAAAGGTTTGCCGCATCATTCTGGCCTTCTGCACCTCCGGCTCCGATTATGGTGTGCGCTTCATCAATAAACACAATAATGGTTTTTTCGGAGGACTGGACCTCCTTGATAACGTTCTTCAGCCGCTCTTCAAACTCGCCCTTTACACTTGCCCCAGCTTGCAAAAGCCCCATGTCAAGGCTGACAAGTTCCGCGTTTTTTAGCTGATCGGGAACTTCTCCAGCTGCAATTTTCTCAGCCAAGCCCTCCACAACTGCTGTCTTACCAACGCCGGGTTGGCCTAACATAATCGGGTTATTCTGGCGTTTGCGCAGTAACACATCAATGGCCTTGGAGATTTCCTCGGTTCTGCCAAGTACAGGGTCCAGTTCCCCGTCACGGGCAAGCTGGGTCAGGTTGACAGTATACTGCTCCAGCGCACCGCCCGATTGTGAGGGGGCGGGAGGAGGAGTAGCGACACCCGAAGAGTGAGTAGCGGCACTGTTATTGGCGCCCCTGGACTGGGCGAAGGCGCGTAGGGCATCTGTGGATACGGGCTTCAAGGCCTTTAGGGGCTCAGAGCGCACGCCCAGTGCATTGGGTGTGTGGGCTGCCAACATAAATACTTCCGGCAGGATCTGAGGCTGTCCCAGCTCAACCGATGCCAAAATCCACGCCTGTTCCATCAGCTTGGCAACCGAGCCGGAAATAGTTGGCTGGCGTTCCCGCTCCCCTGATCCGTAGGGCATCTGCCCTTCCAGTTCGCTTTGAAGGGCAGTAAGGTCAACGCCTTGCGATTCAAGGAAAGTTTTTAGCTCCGTGTCCTGTCCGAAAACAATATGATAGAGCCAGTGGGAGGCATCAACAGAAACGGCTTTGCGTTTCATAGCTTCTCCCACACTGTTTTCCAGAGCGCTTTTCAGATCAGGAGAAAGACAGGTCACGAGTTTTGTCAGGCTGGTCATATTCGTTTTCCCTAGTGCATGCGCTGGATGAGCTGGATTGATGTTTGCTTTTCCGGTTGGCGAAGCGGGTCGAGTATGCTGTAGGCTCCAAGCCGGTCAGTTGGCTGGCTTGAAGAAAGACGGGGTCTTGATAAATGACGCCTTTTAATTTCGGCAAAAATAGTTACGGGTGATGCATCACGAAGATACTGGGCAACAAGCTTATTTAAGTGCTCCATCCCCTCCTGATCAGACGTGAGTTCAGTCAGGTCATTGCGGTCGTTACACTGGAGATGAATGCCTATATGAGCCACGGGTATCTGGCCAAACCGCCCAAGCATCGTACCATTGCCCAGCGACTGATTTTTACTTTTTGATTTAGCGCTCAAACGTGGCAAGCAGGCATTGTCGATTGGGTAGGGTTTACCGAAGGTTGCGTTAATGCGCACTGGACGTTCAGTCCACCAGCTCACAATGCGGCGCAGCATATCCAGTGAGCGGCTGCGTGAGAGAAGAGGCATAAGAATTTGAGCTATATGCGTTGACTTTTCCTCGTGTGATACGCTGACCAGCATGCGCGAAATAATGTTTGATACCTGTGTGCTGTTGTTGTCTTTTCCGGCAACGAGGATTTGAGTACGGGCGCTGCGAATGTGCAGCTCCAACAGACGCCGATCAAAGATCGCCAGAAAATCACGCAGGCTGCTATCGTCGTTGTGCAGGCCCTGTATTAGGGCTTCAAGCAGGTAATCGGGCAACGCCCCATCAAAGGATGACATAACTGGAGCCAAGAGACGAAGCTGCTCACCGCTTTGGGATTTGGGTAGAATGCTCCCGCGGTGCCGTTCTTCGCCAATGGCTTGCTCTCCTGATGGAAAGGGATCGAAATGGCCTTGGTTTAGGGCATTTTCAAACTCTTTTAATCCCATGCGTGCGGCTTGCAGTAGAGGGATATCTATGAGGGACTGGCCAGCTTTTTCCTCTATCCGCATAAGGTACCTCCATGCGTCTTTGGAAAGACATGCAAGGGTTGGTTTTGCCCCCGTTCGCGGACGGTTAGTTGAAAAAAGCGATCGTAACTGACGAAGGTTCTGAAGAAGCGGTTGAGAACAACAGCAAACACGTGGGGAGCATAGGGCAGGGGCGCGAGATCAAGTACCACCTCAATATTGCTTCCTGCTGCAAGCAATACAGACTTGCCAATACTTATAGGTGCTATAGAGCGTGTAACTGTGACTTCCCACAGGGCATTGGCGGCCTCGGAATATCCAGCGGGGCTGCATATGTGCAGGGCGTCCTTTAGGGCCTGCCTGGGATCGGGGGCATCAAAAATACTAGAGAAATTGGCGTTAATGAGCGCCAGAAGTTGCCAAAGCTGCTGTGGGTCATACTCGGGTAAAACGGGGCTGCTTGGTTCGGCCAGAACCGTGAACGGTATTTCCGAAAGGGTGTCTGAGCTGAAGCTGACTTTGGATCCCGGACGCGGCCTAGATGCCTGTAAGCCATTGGAACATAAAAGCGAGCCGATGATATCTATAGGCTCCGGTACCGCATTGTTGCCCCTGTTGTTATTGGTGGGCATTGAAAAACTAACAGCCCTGCGGGTTCGGTCAAACTCTGCCGAAGTATGGCGTTCCTGCCACAAAACAAGGTCAGGTTTGCGTTTTCGGTCCGCAGTTGTGATCGAGGGCAGGGGAATGGGGCCTTCAGGTGTTAGCTTGTCAATGCCATCGAGTTGAAGAGAGACCACATCCATTTCATCGGCGCTGGAGGGGAAAAGTGGAATCTGTTCCCGTGCGAAATCATAGCGCAGTGGGCGGGATTTATCGGGGTAACAGTTGACCAAGGGAATAACATTGAGCGCGAAGTCAGATGTTTGAACTTCGCCCAGATGTTTGGCCATGTTGGCACCAATAAAAAAGCGAAGGCTGATTTCATTGGCGGGATGCTTTGCAAGTATTGGGCCCAGACCGGACACTTCGAAATAGGAGGCTTGATCTGGATAGGAGAGAAAATCTCTTAGACTTGCTATGCCCGGAGGCGTTGTTGCGGTTGTCGGCAAAAACGTGCTGTAACTCTCCACCAAAGTGAGCTTTAGTGCCTTACAATCAAGCCAATGCGTCTGATGTCCTTTATCCAGTCCAACACCAAATGCCTTCACTTCACCGGCAAGAGCGTCCACGAGACGGCGTTTGCGCCCGGCAGGAGCGCAAACATAAAACGACAAAGTGTCCATTCCCATTTCGCCAAGGAGTGTTTCAGGATCCTCACAGGAAAGGTTAAGTGTGAGCGCCGTGTCTATATTGGTAAAATCCTGCGGCCCTTGAAATGGAAACGGAGCCGTCTCAAGCTTTGCATCAGTAACAACCAGAGGTGCAATATCCATTGAGCAGGCAGCAACGAATTTACAAAGGGGCTTCTCATCCCCAGAAAGGAAAATGAGTTCCGTACCTTTCTTTACCTGTGTTTTCTCCCCCAGTGCACCCGTACCTTTTGTAAGCTGAACAGGGCAGTAACTAGGAGTACCCAGAAGAAATACTGGACAAATCACTCGGGTGATGTCCAGAGCGATTTCTGGTATAGTCTCATCCAGCCTTTTGGAGAGGCGTGCAGCGAGCAAGGCCATGGAATCGGACAGTCGCTGTATGTCGGGATCATCGCTTTTGCCTGCACTGATACCTAAGGTGTGGGCCGCTTGCGGATGAGCTTTTTCAAACGCTTCAAATGAGCGCTGCATATAGTCCAGTTCTGTCTCATAATATTGAAGGATATCCCTCATCTAGTCTCCCCCGTTTGCGCTTGATCCAGACGGGATATTCTCGTTTCAATCTCTATGAGTTCCTTCCTGTTGTTGTTCAGGGTCAAACCGGAGATATAGAAATTCACCAAATTGTTTTGCTCGTCTTCACTCAAGGCGATTTCAGCAAATCCAGATAGCCTTTGCTCAAACCGGCTGAGCCTTTCTCTGATTTCCGCGTTAATTTGCTTATTGCCGCCCACCTCATGTAATGCCCACTTCATCGGCAGGCCGAAACACAAGTTGGAAGCAGCTACATTCTTCAATGAAGAGGGGGCGCTGACTTCGGGAGATATACTTTGCAAAAACATATCGATGTTAGCTGCCACATGGCTTTCCACGCCCTCCTCAATTTTTCTACCCAAAAAAGCAGCTGCAAACTTCATGCGGCAACCCCCTCCGTTGTTCTGAAGTCGGTGGACAGGCAGATTTCACCCAGAATATGGTCGATCTGATATTGGGGTTGCAGTAGGATTTCACAGGCGAGACGCGCCGTATTTGAGGGGGACTGTGAAATTTTTATTCGTGCCCCACGCAGAGGATATCTGGCTTGCAGTTCTTTTGCACCCATGGAAGACGTAGAGACGTATTTATCCAGCCAGTCGTTTAAAATAGTTTCGCATTCGTTTGCGGTGAGAACCTGACCGATTAAGGACCTAAGCTGAATTTTTATGTAATGGACCAGCCTGCAGGCAATCATGACGGACTGGAGCTGCGTCAGGACTTCAGCCTCGGCATTACCGCCGCACTGGGTAATCGACCTGTTGCCAACAAAGTATAGCGCATTGGATTTGGTACTCTCGGCAATAGGAATAAACCCTTCCTCAGCATAAAAGTGGCTAGTGGCGCGTGTTAACCTTATACGTGCCCGTAAAGTTGGGCAGGCCCCTTTGGGGGCTGGGGCATCATGGCGTGCAAGTGTGGCTCCTGTTCCCTGCTCGCCGCTGACAAGCTTCAAGAACCCGAACCATGCTCGGGACTTGAATTCCGCTATGGCCGTTTTGGCGAAGAAGGTTGCGGCCGTGCCCCACAGGCCGTTGCTTTGGGAAGGCCACTGGTGGAAGCGGAACCCCATATCCAGATCCTCATAGCGGCCTCGTAATTGGCACTTGGGAAGGGCAAGTCCCAAAAAGCGGGCGTTGGGTATTTGGCGCAGCCGCTGCCACGCCGCGTAGTCCTTGCTGCTGAGAATATTTTTTAACCGTCGCGTATCCGTATACCAAGCCGCGTCTACTTCTCCGAAGAAATCATCGTTCACACCCATTACGAGGGGGCACACGCAGACTGCCCCAAGATCACAAAGCAGTTGTGCTGTATAAAGTTCATCGAACTGTGTATCTACATCAATACTCAAAGAGTGGTCCAGAACCAGAAGTCCGTAGGGCTCACCGCCCAAAGTTTCAAACTCCCGCTGGCCGATGATGTTTGCCAGTGCGCTGCGGCGAAAGTCACTGGCGTAGTTAAGGTCCTCCGATAATTCTGCCCAAGAGATATCTAGAAGTTTGATTTTTACGGACTGGTCCTTGCCTTTACTCCAGACAACTTCCTGCAGCCCACGCCAACGGGCTTCCAAAGCGCAAAATTCGGGAGCCTCGATAATCGCATTGAGCTGCGCACTAAGAATCTGCTCCATTTCCACGCACAGTTTGTAAAGGCGTGAGATAAGAGCGCTGGGATTTTCACCCCAGCGTTTTAGGGCTGCCGCAAGCACATCCTCACGCTTATAGGAACCGGATACTTCATGTATCCGGTTATCCAGCGGCAAGGTTGTGTCAGTAGCTACCGTCATCTATCAGGCCTACCCCGGAATTTTCGTAACCATTCGCACCGAAGTGGTCAGCTCTTCCAGTTGTAACCACGGGCGAAGATAGGCCACCGCAGAGTAGGCTCCGGGTTTGCCGGGTTGCTCAACAACGTCGATTTTGCTTTCTGCAAGCGGTGTGCGCGAGCGTTCAGCATTCCCCATTGCGCCAGCATTGGTGTACTGGTCAATCCAAGCCTGAAGGTCTGTACGGATGTCGTCCGCTTCTACATTGGAGCCCAGCTTGTCACGCCCCATTACCTTGAGGTAATGGGCTATCCGGCTGGAGGCCATAATATATGGCAGCCGAGCCGAGATTGCTGCATTTGAAGTGGCGTCAAGGTCTGTGTAGGTCTTGGGCCGCTGAACAGTCTGGCTACCGATAAAGACCGCGTAGCTGGAGTTTTTGTAGTGTACCAGCGGCAAGAAACCCAAATCAGAGAGTTCTTTCTCGCGCTCATCTGTGAGGTTAACCTCCGATGGGCAGTGTTGCTGCACATCACCTGCATCCGATTTGTAGGTGAGATTTGGCAGTTGATCCACTTTACCGCCATTATCCAGACCACGAATTGCCGTGCACCACCCAAAGGCGGTGAAGGCCTCATTCATTTTCAGGGCCATTTCATAGGCAGCGTTCGACCAGACCAACTGGGAGTTGTCCGCAGGGCGCTGGTTGCCCTCACCATCCATTTGAAGTTCGTTAAAATCAAAGGATTTGGCGGATAATCCGTTTTTCCCGTAGGGGAGGCGGGCCAGAGTGGAGGGAAGTGTCAAGGACACATAGCGGCTTTCATCGCTGTCCCTAAAGTTGTTCCACGCTGCATAGGTAGGGCTGTCAAAGCCTGCTGCAACGGGGCGTCCTTCATTGAAACTCTCAAAGGAATTATATTCGAACATGTCAGCGCCAGCTGCCGCAACAAACGGAGCGTGACAGGATGCTGCGGTTTCGGCGATATAAGTCAAAAGCGCCACATCTTCGTCATTGAAGCCGAAGTAATAGTCTCCGATCAATGCGCCGTAGGGTTCCCCCCCAGCCGTTCCAAACTCATGCTGGTAAAGGCGCTCAAACAAGGGGCTGCGGTCAACTGCAGGGGCGTCTTCAAACTGCTCCAGCAATTCTTCCTTGTTATAATCGAGCAACTTTACTTTCTGCTGTGCACCGATCTCACTTTGGCGAATAACCTTCTGCAACCCTCTCCATGACCCTTCGAGACTGCGGAATTTTTCATTCTGCATAATGGCTGACATCTGCTTGGACATGAGCTTGTCAATTTCAGCCACGGCCTTTCGAATTGTCACACCAACATTCTGGTCCCATGCAAGAGTGCCTTCCATGGCCTGCGAAGCCATAACCGACAGAAGTTCTTTCGTCGTATCTTGTGGCGTTTGCAGCGTTGCTTCAAGCGCGCGATCCAGAAGAGAGACTTCCTTTTCTTTGACGAGAGTATCTCCACCGCCAACCTGTTCTGTATCTGACATGGTTACGCCTCTTCTTTCTCGACACCCAGCTCGTCGCCAATTGCCTTGATCATGTCCTCACTCTGTAAGATTTCCTTAAGGACTTTTTCAAGATCTCTGGAGCGGTCAGCCTTGGCTACAAGGGTCATGAGCTTCTCACGGGTTTCCGCCAGTTTTTTCAAAGGTTCGACTTTGTCGATGATGGCGTCAGGCTCGAAATCTTTTATTGACTTGAAGTCCACATTGACCTCGAATTCGCTGTCATCTTCTTGAATGAGGTTGGGCACGGTAAACGTCAGCTCGGGGCCGACCCGCGTCATCACGTCATTGAAGTTGTCCTTGTCCACCTGATAAAGGGTGCGGTCTTCAAGAGGTTCCTTGTCTTGACGATCACCGGAATACCCTCCGATCATGCCGATGACAAAGGGCAGTTCCTTTGTCTGGACGGCACCGCCGTCCTCCACGTCATAAGTAATGGAAACGCGGTTCTTGGAGACGCGCTTGTGCTGTGCATTCAGGGCCATTAGATGCTCCTACTTCTGGGCGTCTGTATTGCCGGAAACCAGCTCACCGGTTTTAAGATCGAACTTCACGGTGTCGGATTTGACGACTTCGCCGGCTTCTGTTTCGAAATAGTGAGCAATGGAAACTACTGTGAAGGCGATGGTCATGGAGGTGAACTCTCCCTGATACGAATAGGAAGAAAGACGTGCTTCTTCCAAGGTAATCACCATGGTCGGCTGCAGACCCTTACCATCATTCTTTGTTTTTGTGGTTACAAGCTCGATTGTCTTGCCAACCTTCCCCGGAGCAAAGAACATTGTCTCCAAAATCGCTGAGGCAGCATCATTCACACGGGAAATACTGATATCGCCCAAAGAAGGGATGCCCGTTTCTGCGTCTCCTGACGCGCCAACGGCCACGTAGATCGAGCGGGAAAAGCCAAAGCTCAGGCTGTCTATTGGGAAGAAGCCTTTCTTGCTCCCGATATCCTTAACGGTTGCCATTCCTTTAAAATCATCAATTCCATCAATACGCATATAAGAACTGGACATTGGTCACTTCTCCGTCGTTGGCTATTTGCTAGTCACCATTCGAAACTCGCTAATTCCAATTCCTTTTTGTTTGCTTCCGGTTGAGTTTCGATGATTTCGGTATCCTGTTTTTTGGGGGGCTCACTTCTAACTTGAGCTTGTACTTGCTTTTCAGGCTTGGCCGGTGTCTGCTGCGTTGGCTTCGGCTTGTTCTGCTTGTGTTTGGGCTGAGGAATGGCAGCGCTGTAATCGGAAAGTGTTGGGTGTTCGACACTTTGAGGCGCTGCAGCTTGTTTGCGTTGGTAGGCCTGAGAAAATCCTTGACTTTCAAGACCCGTCATCAACGCCATCTGCGCCATGCCCACGCTACCCTCACTCAAAATTTCCTGATAGAGTTCACCAGCGGATAGACCGCCCCATCTGACCGCTCGGTCCAGCAGCAGGCAAATGGGCGAATGTGGTTCGAATTTACGAAAGTACTCGGCAAGATCGGCTATGGCCGCCAACGCATCACCCCGTGTTGATATAGGAGCAGTGCCCATTGTATGTGCGCTGGTTAATTGTATAGAAGCGGGTAGATCAAGCGCTTTTGATGCATCTATATTTTCAGCATCGGACGCAGTCTTGTCCTTTGTTTCTTCGGCCTCTTCCGAGCTTGGCCAGCGATAACCGGTTGTTTTAACAAGTTCGCCAATCGCACGAAGGAGCTCTTTTATATGACGTAGAAAATACCCGAGCAGAGGTGGTGCTTGTTTATGGGGTTGAGCATAGCTTTTAATCAGTGCGTCTAGTTCACTGACAAGTTTCTCGATCTCCTGCAGGGCCTTGATTTTTTCCGTCAAGACCTCTGTTTCAGAGGAAATACTCTGGGAAACCACCTCCCTAAGCTCGTCGATATTTCCTTTCTTTTCAAAAATCAGGAATTGCCCATAGGAAATATCTGCAACTAGCCCAATGTTTGTTAGGGGGGCATATAAAAGGCCCGAGCCTTCCACCTCCCCAAAGAGCTGCGTGAAGGCGCGAATTTTCAAGGCGGCAATTTCTTCGGCTTGCTCACTTTCGCCTTCCGCCTTGAGTTTTTCAATGGGAGGGATCGGTTGTAGCCAATCTATGCCCTCTCTTGTCAGGTGAAGCAGAACACTCAAGCAATCGCGTAAATTCGGCAGGGGGGCGGTGCTGTGAACTTGTGCAGCCGTAAACCAGGAAAGGATCTCCAGATCCTTCGAAATCTCCAATAAGGTTTTTTCGGCCAGCTCACTCAGGGCTTCCCATGCTTGACGGTTGGTCTCTTCAAGTATCCGGTCAGCAAGAGACTCCGACGATTCTGATAGGGATCTATAAGCTGACTGCCCAGCATTGAAGGTATTGCGCAGGGCGCGGTAAGTGCTGCGATCGCCTTTGAGGTAGATGCCGCCTTTATTTTCTTGGGAGATAGGCGTTTTCAGCTCTTCAATTTTCATTGAACCACCTCTGCTACAAGTGCAAGAGGCAGAGGAGGGTACAAGTCCAGTTGCTTCGCTGCCTTCATATTGATGAAGATCGAGAAGCGGTCTAGTGCCTTAACAGGCAAAGAGCCGGGCATCTGTTTTCCCAGTAGAATTTGGTCTGCCTGAGAGGCTGCAAGTTTACCCACATTGGCGTAACTGTTGGAGACGGACATTAATGCCATACCGTCGCGCACCATCTGTTCATAGGCGCTGAAAACCGGCAGCTTATGTTCAAGGGCAGCAGCGGTGAACTCTCTCCGGTTCTCAAGGTTATAAGAACTGGAGCCAACATAGATTGCATCGGCCCCCATAGCTTTGGCTTGAGCAATCCTATCTGATATACTGGAGGCTACTGGCTTTTCATCATCGCCCATCTCATAGTCCAGCGATAAAAGCTCAAAGCCCATACTTTTTGATAGTGCTGCAAGTTTTTGAGTGTTCTGGCGCGAGTTTAATTCAGAGGGACTGTTAATGACAGCGAGGAGATTAGGGTGATAATACTCGAAAATTTGTTTGAGTTGAACTTCTTCCTTAATGCGGTTGTGCACGCCCGTCAGCCATGGTCTGCCAGTTGTGTTGTAGTTTTCAATGATATCAGAGCGTACCGGATCGGCCACGATCATAAACAGGGAAGGGATATCACCTAGTGCCGTTTGCGTTCCATAGTCCGAAATTGTTCCTAGGATAGAACGCGTCACCGTTGTGCCCCATGTGACGACAAGATCAGGCTTTTCTTCCTGCAAACGGGCTTTAATCTCGGGAAGTTTCGTTTTATCCCGTGCAACGTCTGTAACGGTTACGTTTACGGGTAAACGGCGAACGTCAAAGTAACGGATAAATCCTCTACATGCTGTCTCGCAACCGCGCCAGACAATCATATGTACGTTATATGTATCCGAATTGGCTTCTTTTGCTATTAGTTGTGAGTGTGCTGCGGCAAATATAAGTAAAGCGGACACAATATACTTTAACACATACATAAAAACACTCTTGAATGAATGAAAGTGAATATGCGGAAATATGCTTATTTTCTGATTCTATAAAGTAACTAATGATTTATCTTGGTAGTAATGGTAATGTCAATAGAAATATAAAATCAATATGATAGATATAAATTAAGTAATACATGAAATATTTAAACTTAAAATACTTTTTCAATGTTAGTTGAATTTTGAATATCTGATTTTTATTAATGATTCTGTCGGATGTGTGTTAATTTAATAATTATTGCTATCCTGAATTTATATTAATTCTTGTGTCATCAAAAATACCTAAATAAAATCATCATTTAATCGATTCGTCAGAATACTTCAATTTCGCTGGGGATTGCGTAGAGTTATGAAGACGTTAATTAATGGATTTTACTGGAGGATCATTTTTTCGGTTCTCGTGGTTATAGCTGCAATCCTCATACTTCAAGGCGTTCTTGCCCACTTGAAATTCAGAGCATTGGTGGCGGAAGCCACAACCTCCCGGCTTCAGGTGGTGGCAGGTTCCGTTGATACTCTTGTTCAGCGTGCTGAGGGAACCGGGCTTGCTATGGAGGAGATGAGCGGGCTTCAAGGTCTTCTTGAGCGTGAACGAGAACGGGATTCTTCCATTTTTCAGATAATGGTGGTGTCTCCAATTGGTAGCCCAATTACCTCCAGTGGAAGCAAGGCCTTGCCGGTTGAAGATCACGAAGCCGTTATGCGCCGAGTTTTTGGGTCCGGAGAAAAATTATCGACTATTGATCGGGGGAATATGTTGTATTCCGGTCGACTTCTGTTGGATTCAGCTAATTCTATTATGGGCGCTGTTATAGTTTCCACGCAAACTGCTGACCTCCAAAATGCTATCTGGAAAACAAGTATGAAGTTGGCCACAGCCTATCTGGCTATTTTCACTGTGATTTTCTTGGTGCTCATTCCTTTTGTTGTCTTCGAGTTTTCCGCCGTAACAAGGGTCTATCGCGCCCTTAACCCTCAAGCACTGAAAAGACTGGAAGCTCCCGATAGGGATGAACTCAGTGTAAAGATTGAGGAGGGAAACAAGGTCTATCAATCTGCTCTGCAGGCGCTTAGCAGTCCTAAGGGGATACCAGACGAAAAGAAGAAGGAAGTGGCTGAGCTATGGCAATCTTAAGTGGTTTTTCTACGCGCTACTTTCTAACAATGTCAGTTGCCATGGGCATTGCCGCTTTGCTCAGTATTGCTGTGACCTTGACCGAATTTAACAGTGGTTTGCACCCCTATCTCATCTCCAAGGCTGAATCTGTTACATCTTCCGTTAAGCAGAATATTGAATATGCCACGTCTATTGGTATTCCGTTCGACAAAATTCGTGGGCTTGATACGTACCTGAGCGAACTCGAGTTGGAAAACCCCGAGATTGAGCGCATTTCACTTATTTCCGCATCCGGCCTCTCTAAGAGTAACTTCTCAAACGCAGAGGTCTCTTCATTTGCAAAGACCATTCCCTCTAGCGATAGCGAACAGTTTTGGGGGAGAGTGAAAAATACGTTTGGCTCGCTTGCCGACATATGGTCGAATATTACGGGTGCGGGCGAAGAGAGTATGAGGGTTTATGCGGATATATCTGTCTCGGGGAGCACTGTTGCCAAACTGGAAACGGTCATTGATGCCAATTATGTAGATAATAAAATGGCGAATGTCTTTTTTGATACCCTCGTCATTTTCATAGCAGTTTGCCTCATTGCCATTGAGGTGGTTGTTGTTTACCTCAACGCATCAGTTACATATCCCTTGCGGCAGATTGATAGTGTTCTTTCAATGCGTGCGCGGGGAAACTTTAACTTCTATCAAGGCGCAAATCAACGTGGACGGATAGGACGCTTTATTGCTGTCTTGAATAAACAAAACGATGCTTTGAGACGGCGGTCCACAGCTGCGCTGGAAGGTGCTGGCACAGCAAAATCCAAGATACAAGCCTTTATTGAAAAGCACGCTTTGTTTGCTGCATCTCCTCCAAAGCCTGCCCGTATTATCGACGCCAGAATTCCGTTATTTGTGTTCTGTTTTGCTGAAGAGTTGCAAAAGTCATTCATGCCTTTGTTCGTGGCTGAATACTACAGCCCCACCGACCTGTTTGATAGGGATATTATGATGGGCTTACCCATCTCTGCTTTTATGTTTGTGATAGCAGCCATTACTCCCTTTGCAGCTGGTCTTATTGATCGTTTTGGCAATAAGACTTTGTATCTTGTGGGGCTTGTTCCAGCGATCGGTGGCTATGTGTACTGCGCTCTGGCTCAAAGCGGCAATGACATTGTACTTGCAAGATCACTCACAGCGGTGGGGTATGGCATTATCACGATTAGTTGCCAAAGTTATATTGCTGCTGTTGCTACGGGAGAAAATAGGGCCCGTGCCATGGCAGCATTTGTCGGTGTACTTATGGCGGCGACCATGTGCGGCACGGCAACAGGTGCCATTTTTGCTGATTGGTTGGGCTACAAGCCCGTATTCATGATTGCAACAGTCCTAAGTCTTGTTGCCGGTGTTATGGGATGGAAAATGCTGCATGGCAATTTACCCTCTTCAGAGCCCCAAAAATCCAAGGCAAAAGCATCGTCAGTTAACCCGTTTGGCGCGCTACTGCGTAACCCAAGCTTCCTTCTGATCTTGTTGTTTTGCGCCATTCCAGCAAAAATTGTCCTGACCGGCTTCCTATATTTCTTTGTTCCAATTTATCTGGCCAGCCTTGAAGCCAGCCAGTCAGAAATTGGGAGGGTCATGATGCTCTATTCCTTGATCATTATTCCCATTAGTCCGCTTGCATCGCGATTTTCAGATCAACTCGGGAAAAACCTTTGGGTGGTTATTTGTGCAACGATTATCTCAGGGATTGTTCTGATCGGTCTTTATCAAAGTGCTTCTGTGGCCGCTGTATTGGCAGTGGTTGCAGCCCTCGGACTGGCGCATGCCTTCCTTAAGGCCCCTCTAATTGTGGCGGCCATGGATGCAGCAGCTCTTAGCCCCGATGTATCGCGGACTGGGGCCCTCAGTTTCCTGCGTATGTTCGAGCGTATTGGCAGTGTTGCGGGGCCTGTTGTTGTGGGAGCAATGCTTGTTACTTTTAACTATGGAGATACGGCGGCTATTTTGGGAGCAATCATTGCCGGAACAGGTGTTTTGATGGCGGTTCTAACCTTAATAGTGAAACGGTCCACGAAGAGAGAAGCTGGCCGAATTCCTGTGTGAGGAGAAGCTCCTGCAATAGTTGAATGGAGGTCAGGCGAAGACTTCAGCTGGATTGCAAAATTGTTTTTACGAATAGGGCAGGCACACCGCTGAATAGCGGTAAATAACGCCAAGCATATACCAGTTTCAGTTCCTCTAGAGGTGTTATTTATGTCGATGAGCCTAGAGTATAACAGTGATCAGATTTCTATTTTATCCGTTGATGGGCAGGAGCTCGCTGTGCAAGGTGTGCAGCTGGAAGAGCGTATTTGTGAGGTTCCCACCTATAATATTCTTGCGCTCGATACGGGCCAGTCTCTTCAGGAGCTGGTGGGGCAAAAGGCAGAGCTTAGTTTTGTTGAGACTGCGTATTCCAAAGGCGTTATACCGCGCAAGTTTGCCGGATTGGTGTTTCAGGCAGATCGTATTATCGATTCTACTGGTTTAACGCAGCTTTCGATTGTCGTACGGCCCAAACTGGGCGTTCTGGAGCTGGGAGAGCATTGCGCAATTTACCAGAACAAAAGCACCTTGGATATTTGGGGGGAGGTGTTTGAGCGGAACGGCATAGGTCAGGTGAAAACGAGCGGTGCCAAGACTTCGGGAAAACGGGAAACCTGCATTCAGTATAACGAGAACGACTTGTCCTTTTGCCAGCGGATTCTGGCGGAAGAGGGACTGGTTTATTTTGTTTCAGATGGCAGTGACCCAGAAGCCTTGGTTATACACGACCCATCAAAACCCTTTCCTGCGCAAGGGGGAGCCGTGGAGTTGGAAGACATGCTGGGTGTTACCGCTCCGGGCGCTTATCAGGCTATAACTTTGGAGCATAGCCAAGTCATGCGCCCTGCAACCACAGAGCTTGCCACTTATGATGCGGATACTGCCAAGACATTAAAGGCAGGCCCCAAACCGTCCTCTTCGCTTAAAACTATAGAAAAGCCTGTCGTCTATCGTTTTCTTCCGCTTCCCCGCGACACGCTTTCAAGCGTAACTCTTGGAAAAATGACCCAGTCCGTTCAAGGTTATGAAGTACGCGTACGAGGCACCTGTGAGCACCCATCCCTCCACATTGGACAGGCCATCAAACTGAACTCCAATGTTGAGGGTAAGCTCCCGCAAACCCTGATTATTACAGCTCTGAGCTATAAAATGGAGCGTGGCCTTGCCCTTCAGGCAACAATTGAAGCGGTTCCGGAAGGCACGCCTATAGTACCGAAATATATACCAAAACCACTGATAGCTGGTGTACACAATGCGGTTGTTGTTGGGCCGAAAGTTGGAGAACCAGCCTGTGATGAGCAGGGGAGGGTAAAGCTTCAGTTTTTCTGGGATATTTCGGGTAGGACTGAAGACACTTCAGGATATATCAGAGTTGCTGAAATTTATGCGGGTAATGGCACTGGGACACAGTTCCTGCCAAGAGTTGGGCATGAGGTTCTGGTTAGCTTTTTGCATGGTGATCCAGATCTACCAATCATCAGCGGTCAGATTTACAACGAAAAGAATAAGCCGCCCTTTATAGCCAAAAATACAACCAAGTCCGGTATTCGATCTCAATTGGGAGATCTGCCCAATGAGCTGGAATTTGATGACAAGGTGGGTGCAGAACTGATTGGTTTACGCGCTGCAAAAGACTTTGAGCTGCTTGTGGAAGAGAATGTGAATCGCAATATCAAGAAACTGGAAACAACCACGGTTGGAGAATCTTCTAAAATTGTTATTGGCAAGGATCTCTTGACCGAGGTGGAAAGCAAAACAGAGCTGAAAACCAGTGAACGTAGTGTAGAAACTACCAATACCGACAGCTTACAAGCAAAAGAAATCGAGCTTTCAGCGGATACGAAACTGACCTTGAAGGTGGGAAGCTCCAAAATAGAAATGAGCTCCTCGGAAATAAAAATATCAGCAACAACGGTCTCTGTTTCCGGTCAATCGAAAGTCTCAGCAAAGTCAAGTGGAACACTGGAAATGAAGGGCCTGACCGCTAAATTAGAAGCAGACACAAAGACCGAAGTGAAAGGACTTCAAGTGGCTGTAGAGGCGCAGGCTCAGGTAAGCATCAAAGGGCCGTTGGCAGAGGTTAACAGTCAGGGGCCATTAATGATCAAAGGTATGCCAGCAATGATTAACTGATCCCTAGAAGTGTAGAGAGCATTTCAGCCAAGCCGGTGCAGTCAGGAAGAGATCACAATGAAAAAAATTCCCTATGAAGACGCAAGGAGCATTCTTGATCGCTTTGAGCTTGGGGAGAATGCAGGTGAACTGATAACGCCAGAATACTCTCCCTTGCAGGTCATGGAAAAGCTGCTGGAAGAAGGGCTTCTAGCTGACTATGTGAATTTTGTTGGGCATGCACTGCCTCCACGAGAAGGTATTTGCTGGGCGCTGTCGGTTCAGGATGAAATGGGTGTCAACGATATTTCCAATGCCCGCGCCACGCGCCAAAGAGTGAGGGAGTGGGTAAAAAGCCCGGAGGAGAAGAAGCGGCGTACCCTGCTGGAAACTGGCGATAAGCTGGGAACACAAGGGCCTTCAGGCTGGTTATGCTATGCGGTTGCATGGAATGGGTCGGGAAGTATCGCGGCTTCATCGGGTCCGGTGGTTCTTCCGCCTGCCTATTTGCACGCGAAGGCGATACTTGGGGCAATTGCTCTTATCCCTTGTCAAACACAGGAAGACATCAAAGTCCTTCTTCAAACGGCTCACAGGTGCGCACTGGATGTTGCAAATGGAGCATGGCCGGGAGTGAACGAATAGATGCCAGGATTACCAGCTTCCCGAATTACGGATATGCATGTCTGCCCTATGGTAACTGGGATTGTACCGCATGTTGGCGGTCCTATCCTGCCTCCCGGCCAGCCGATGGTTCTAATCGGCAGTCTGCCAGCAGCAACTGCCACCTCCACAGCAACGTGTGTCGGGCCACCTGATGTTATTGTGAAGGGAAGTACGTCGTGTCTGATAGGAAACCTGCCAGCCGTGCGCATTGGAGATAGCTGCTCCCATGGTGGCACAGTAATTTTGGGTAGCCCCATGTGCTTGATTGGGGGGTAGTGCTACCGTTCAAGTCAATTAAACTGTATACTAATTATGAATGCGCTACCTGCATGCTTATTCTCACCAGGCGTTCAGCGCACGTGCAGAATAATGTTGTCTGGACCATAGGTTCAAGCTGCGGTCAGATGAAGTATGCGACACTCACTCTGTGAACCAGCCTTATGTGCCGTTGGTATAAGGTTTGGCTGCTAGACTGTTATAGGCTAAAAGGTGGGTCAGGCTTGAGTGCGTATTGGCACTCCAGATAGAATAACCTAACCTAATGGCTGGCCTCACCTTTCAGCATACAGCATTTAAAATTGAAGTTTTACTTGGCCTTGAAAAGCATTGTCATAGGTATCAGAGCCATATTGACCGGCGTAGGATAAGCTCAAGGAAGCCCTTGAGGATAGATCGGCCTGAACTGTAGCGTCTACAAGCAGTTGGTCGCGCTGTGAGGAAACACCGAAGAGCTGTTGATATTGGTTGGTTCCCTGCATTAGGATATCGGTACTGCTGTTGGTGTTGCCCGCTACATGTTGCCAAGCGGTAGACAGGCGGGTCTCAACATTGCGTCCTGCAACCAGCCAATCTTTGGAAATCTCGGCCCCCAACGTGGTGTAAAATAGGCTGGAGGTATCGGAGCGCACCCGTAAGGCCGTGATGCCTCCTTTTTCGTTCACCGTTGGCGCACTTTGAGACACAAAAGCAAGCCCAAGAATAGGAGAGAGTGTCGCCAAACTGGTGTCCCAGTCATAGCGCCCCACTGCGAACAGTTGAATGAGATTGGTGAGGTAGTTGGATGAGGGATCCTCATAAATATCCCCAAAGCGAACCGTACGGTCCACGTCATTAAAACTGGCGGCATAGGCTGCCCCCAGTAAAAGGTGAGTTTCTTGCCGTTGCCAAGTGCCATAAGCGCCCAAATGTACAAGATTCGAATAGCCCGAAGAGGAGCGGTGGTGCACGTCATAGTTTGCATGCCCATAACCTGCCACAAACCCCACCCGTAAGGCCTCATCAAGTTCTCCAGCCACAGGCCCTTCCAGCCCGACAAAGAACCCTCCAAGATCACGGGTCATCTCCGCCGCATTGCCATCTCCGCTCCATCTCCCCCAAGCTCCGTAGCCTTGCGCCCACACCATAGGACCTTGAGTATTGGTTGTCATTTGATCATAGACAGCCTCGCGCAGATAATGCGTATCATTGAGCAGTGCTGTGGACATACTACCGTAAATCTCTGCTCCCATCTGCTCGAAGGCAAATGGAATTTCATTCAAAGAGAGCAGCAGGAGGTTGGTGTAAAGGGGGGAGTAAATGTCTAATCGTTCTGTTGTATCGAGATCCCGCCCCACAAACTGCTCTTGCGCTTGTACACGTAATTCGTCAATTGCTGTTGCGACCGCCCTTTGATTGTGGGTGCGAGCGACACTGGTTACCGGGACACTTTCATTGCTGACAGACACTGTCATGGCATTGGTACTAAAAACAACTTGGGTCAATAAATCGGAGTTCACTTGTAAGTCTGCGAGGCTTCCGCCAGAGAGGTCTGGTGTATTCGATGTCATAATAGGATATTGCACTGTCAATGGATAGGCTGCAGAATCTCCCCTTGGATTAATAGTTAGAAATATACCATCTTTGAAAATGACTTCACCACTTTCAAAGTGAAGCGTGTCCGAACCTCCAGATGAATCTAATTGCACTTCATAATATAGGTTATTGAAACTTGCACCATTGGATATGGTTAAAGCTCCATAAGTTCCATCGGGCATCGTAGGGGCTATTGTTCCACTACTACTTATAACAACAGAACCAACAGTTCCAGTACCTCCCAGAAAGGTACTGTCAATGACATCTTCAAACAACATTACACCGCCTTTAAAAGTTCCTGTGACGTATATCCTTACTTCGTCACCATCGATGGCATCGGCTGGACTTTGTAGTGCGAGTGTAACTTCTGGCCCTATCGTACCTGATAGGGTCGTTGTTCCTTGGATTGCCAATATAGTGCCTGTGCCTGCAACATCATTGGCAAAGGAAATGCCCGCATCATTTATGGTATGATTAAATACAATTTCGCCTGTCCCTTGACCAAAACTAACTGTGGCATCGTCATTGATAATCCCTGGGGCGATTGCGGAGCTAGTGGCATCTCCTCCAATGTTCATCGCACCCACTGAACCAGCATTTACGGCAATTTCCAGTGAAGGGATCTGCAGGCTGCCGCTGTTGGTCAGGCTCAATATTCCATTGCCAGACCGCCCGATTTGCAACCCGGAAGATACAGTTAGCTTACTGTCTGTGCCATCAATACTTACAGTTCCCAAGGAACTTGCACCACCAGCTGCAATGAGTGTCGTGGTCTCCACACCGCCACCGCCGCTCAAATTCAAAGTTCCATTGCCCGCTTGACCAACTTCAAACCCGGTATTTGCCACCAAAACGCTAGTGGTGCCTTTTACATTAATTATACCCAGATCCTGATCCGTTGGGGAAATCGTTATGGTATCATATGTTTCGGTGCCTTGAAGAACACTGTAAGTCTCGCCTCCCGGCTGCCCCACACTCAGATCGTCACTATATGCAGCCGTAAAAGGAATGCTCAAACTAACTATGGGAAATGAACATGAGAAAAAAATTATTCTGTAAGTATAATTCATTTTTTTCATGGTGTTGTAATCCGTATATGCCACGTTTAATATTTATTAAATTAAGTATAAAATAATTATAATCGTAAATAGCTAAATATTAATTGTATTAATATGCAATAGAATTCTCTGTATAATTTAATTTTTCTATAGCTCTATGGGATTGTTGTTGTGTTCGTGTTGAAAAATTAAAGAGATAAGTCTTTAGGTAGGAGTAACTAGGTAAAATTAATCGATAGTGATGGAATGGATGCCTCTCCCGGCGCATTTCTGCAATACTGAGCAGAGTGTAGCTTTTGGAAAAAGAGGGACGCAACCATGAAGAACCTTGCCGTTGTTGGAGTTGATTTATCAAAGAACGTTTTTCAACTGCATGGAGCCGCTGCAGACGGACATGTCGTATTTTCAAAGAAGGTTTCTCGTGCGGGTTTTTTGAAGGCTTTGGGTAAGCTGCCAACTTGTCTTGTCGCAATGGAGGCTTGTGCGAGTTCCCATTATTGGGGAAGAGAGGTGGGAAAGCTGGGGCACGAGGTTCGCTTGATTGCGCCGATTTACGTCAAACCCTTTGTTAAGCGCCAGAAAAACGACGCCAACGATGCTTTTGCCATTGCCGAAGCCGCCGCCCGTCCCACCATGCGCTTTGTGGAGGTCAAAAGCGAACTTCAACAGGCCCGTTCGATGGTGTTCCGCACCCGTGAGATTCTGGTGCGCCAGCGAACCCAAATGATTAACGCGCTGCGGGCGCATTTGGCCGAACATGGACTGGTCGTCCCTCATGGCGCGGTCCATGTTGAGAAGCTGAGGCAGCGTCTTGAAGCGGATGGGGGACATCTTCCTGAGATTGTTCATGAAATGGCGAGGTTGTACTTTGAACAGATTGGCGAGCATACGCAAAAGATTAAGGTGCTTGAGAAAAAACTTCAGACATTGGCCAGAAACAGTGGTACGGCAAAAATTCTGCAAACCATTCCCGGGCTCGGCCCAATCACCGCGATAGCGATAGAGGCTTTTGCCCCCGCAATGGCCACGTTCAAGCGCGGGCGGGATTTCGCCGCTTGGCTGGGCCTGGTTCCCAAGCAGCACTCAACGGGGGGCAAAACGCGGCTTGGGAAGACGTCTAAAGCCGGCCAGCGTGATATTCGCAGGCTGCTGATTATTGGCGCGACAACAGTTATTTGGTGGGCCCGCAAAAAAGGCGCGCCCCGGCATCCGTGGCTTGAGGCCTTGCTGGCAAGAAAAGCTCCTCTGGTGGCCGCTGTGGCGCTGGCAAATAAAATGGCGCGAACAGTATGGGCAATGATAACAAAGGGAGAAACCTATCGAGATCCGGCAAGCATGGCTGTGTGAACGTGGCTTGTTTCGTCGGTAAGCCGGGAGGGATTGCAAGGGACATCTGACAGTTAAGGACCCAGGATCACTAAGATCGGATCAGGAAAACCAGTTTGCGACACGGAGCTTTGAGCTCGTGGTTATGATATTGGACCTGATCGGCGCTTATCCATAACGGCCCGCGAGGACAAAATCTTGCAAAAAGGCCTGATACACGTGCGCACTTGATCCCATGGTTTTTACGTCTGAGTAACTCTCGCATTGACTAAGGCATCCATACATGTCGCAAACTTGGTTTGCTCTCTGATTGGACCAACATTCAATAGACTTTCAATGTTAGGTTGAAAAATATCCAATTGCATTGAGGTAGTTCCTGCATTCTTGGGAAATGAAGAGGTTGCATATATTTCCAATAGCGTTGATCTGGGTTTCTAAGGTACTGGCCTTCCTTTTCCGCAGGTGTGCCTTGCATTTTATAGCCAGAGCTGGCGCATCTGTCGCTTGATGGGGAGACCTAGCCTTTTTGTCAGAGTAAACTCGCGCAGCAGCTTACTCGGAAGGCGGCGCAAATAGTGCAGGGCTCCTATAAACGATACTCAACTGTCCAAGTAAATCGAACCAGCTCTTAGCGCTTGCAGCGCTTCATGGCTGTCTGCCTCGTTGATATCAAGTTGTAATATCAGATATTTTTCTGCTTTTTCCTCTTTGAGTAAGGGATTTGATTTTTTGGGCCTTTTGCACCGCCTGAATGCCGCCGCGTGTTTTGGTAAATAACTCCAATTTGTTATATTCAGTTTCGCCGGTCCGGCTAATCGCAACATCCTTATAGTCAAAGCGCTTCGGGTCTTTCCACATTCTAGAGGTGAGCCGCTCATATCGCCAACGTCTAAAACTAATCCACATAGCAGTGGCAATGGCCCGCGGCCAAAACTTCAAATGAAACCATAAGACATTTTCCAGAGGCAATCCGGGGCGGCGATCCTGCCGGTATTTCAGTCGGAAAAATCCATTATCAAGTGAGTAAATATTTTGAAGGCGTGCCGCCTCACCATACAACAATAAGCGATTTGCCGTGGTCATCTTCTTGTCGCTGCCCAGCGCAGCGGCTCGTTTCAGAATTCTTATGCAGTGGTCTTTGGTGTAAAATCGCAGCCAAGCCTCACGATATACCTTGTCCAGCTCCCCGGGCTCGAAGTTTGGATGCGGAAAGACGGCATGGGTTAAGTCATACAAGTTCAGGTCAGGGTTTAAAGGATCTCCACGGGCAACGGCGTTCTTGTGATCCACTGACCCGTGCAGTGGTGTCAGGATCGAAAGGGAAAGGACATCGATGGCCAGTTCCTGCTTAATGATATCAATGTCATTTAAAATGGATTGGCGTGTATCTCCGGGGAAACCGATGATGTAGCCGGCGGTGATTACCACTGGGTATTTTTTCCATGCAAGAAACATTTCCCGATAATCGGTGATTTTGTTCTGCCGTTTATTAGATAACGCCAGATTATCTGAGTTGATATTCTCAAGTCCGACAAAAACCTGATCAACACCTGCCCGAACGCATTTTTCGATAAATTTTGGTATCTTGTGACACAATGTGTCCACCTGAATAATCAGGGTAAACTCAAAACCCTCGTTCTCGCGTAAACCAATCAGACAATCGAGAAATGCCTCCCAATTGCGATTACGCGCGAAGTTGTCATCAGTGATGAAGAACTTGGTAATGTCCTGCGCCTTGTTGTCCCGTATAATTTTTTCCAAATCTTCCGGTGACCGAAATCGGCTGCTGCGCCCCTGAACATTGATAATGCAACAAAAACTACATTCAAACGGGCAGCCTCGCCCCAGATCAAAGCTGCTATATCCCAGAGTGGATTTTTTAATCACCATCGGATCGACTTGAGGTCGTGGTTGCCCCGGTAGATGCGGCAGTTCCCGTGCGAAATCGTAGACTTCTTTCAACGTTCCACAATAGGCATCACGCAACACCTGATCAAAGCGCCCGTCTTCTGCCTCACCGAGAAACATGCTGATCCCCAGAGCTTTCGCCTCTACCATTTCCTCTGGCATCTCGTCGAGCATCACCATACAGCCGGTAACGTGGAAACCGCCTATAGCAACCTGAACACCAGCTTCACGCAGAGGGCGTGCCAAATCCATAGCCCTTGGGAACTGGTTGGTTTGTACCCCCACAAAGCAAACCAAAGCATCCGTTCCACTGGCTTGGATCTCCTCTATGATTTTCTTTGGACGAATGCGGACATGTCCTTCATCCCGGCAATGAATGCGTATGGAGACATCTGGCCCAAGCACCTGCCGAGCCTGACAATCCTGCGAAATTCCATAGATACAGGCAAGGGAATTGGCTGGTATCGACGTGCGGATCCAATGAACTGGATAGCCGTCCTCATCGTATCTGGTTGGCCTAACCAGATATAGGTTGAACACCTGCTGCACACCACCCTCCCAAACTAAAGACAATTACAAATAGATAACCCTATGACCTTTTTTAGAATACCCATGAACATTACTATTCAGTACCGGACACTTTTCCGCAATCACTCAAGTAGTAATAGGAAGATTTCACCGAGCCTTCTCAGAATGCGCTCATTCATCATTCTGACTATCAAAGAATACTTGCCGGTTTTGGTTAGCGTGACATTCCCATCAATACGCTGTTCGGTAGACTTGCGTTGATCAAGATTGCTAAGGTTCTGGCCTTCCTTTACCACAGGTGTTCCTTGATTTCTCGGAAGCGATAACGGATTTTCCTGGAAAAGGCCGCGGGAATAGGCGGGAGCTTCTGGAAACAAGTGAATCGCAAATCAAACAGACTGGGAGCCCCCAAAGAATTAGCAGTCGTGATAAGCACTTTAATGGTTGAAACGTTTAAACAGTCAACCAGATGCGTTACCATTTCCAACGCCTCATAATTCAGATTCAGTTATAGCCCTTTAAGTACTTGGCAAGCATTGAGGTCAAGCATAAGGTGTACCTTCAAGAGCCAGCAGTATAGATAATTCTATAGTGTCCACGCAGGTTATGGCTTAACTTGGTCACTGATAACTCTAGCCTTTTTGAGTGTTGGTAGCAGGGTCGTAAATCGTTTTCTAAGAAAGCTCAGGGTGAGGAGGAATTCTATTAGAACCAAGGTGTAGACACCTCCCAGAATACCCCATTGCACTGCAAAGGGAGCTAGCACTAGGATAGCGAAAAATCCTCCAATATATGTTTTCAGTATCAGTGAGCTTCCCGCATGCATGCGATCATGGCTGCTGGCTGCCAGAGAAAGAAATCGAAACAACACCGCTATGGATAAAACTTGAATACTAAGTTGAAGGTGCTCATGGAAATCCCTGAAGAACAGCATTGAGAGAAAACCTGAAGAGGTGAATAAAACCAGTGCAACGCTTAAACCCAGAACAAACGCCACTTTTAAGTAGGTTTTTTCAACCTGCAATTTTCGCGCTGCTGGTGCTTTTGCAAGCTCATTTATAAAAATCTGGTCAAGCACCAGAGCCAATATGGAGACCGCACTGTAAACCGTGTAACTAGCACTAAAAATACCCACGGTGGGAAGCCCCGCCCAAAATAGCAGGCATGTGGAGACAATAAGCGGGAAGCTGGCTATGGTCCAATCTATGCCGCCGTAAGGCAGAGTTCTACGAAATAAAGTTTTCAGATCGATAACCGGATTGCTGGCTAAGGGGATAGCCAGAATAGGCCGCGCTGCAAACATATAAAGTATAAACATGAGGGTGAAGACGCCAACCCAAGCCGCGGCAACAGCCTGTGCAGCATGAAAAAAGTAGGCACAGGCCGGTACAACCAACAAAACAGCAGTTCCTTGCATTACTAGGAGTATCGTTTGTCTGCCCACATAGTTTTGAGTACGAAAAAAACTTTGTAACACCAGATTGCACGCCATAAAACTGCCTGTGATTGCTACCGGCCCCATGATAAAAAACTGACCCGCCGGGAGCACGTTCAAAAAAAACAGTAGCCCCAGTACCAGGCTTTGAATGACAGCGATCACAAGAATAAGGAGCAAGCTGCGGTGAAAGAGCTCCCCCCTTTGCTCCGGTGCGTCCCCTATGTGTTTTATGATATAAGTTGGCAGGCCAATAGACGCTCCAAACATGAATATCAGAGCAAGAGATTGACCATAAGCAAAACTCCCATAGGCACTTTCCGAGAGAAATCGTGTAAGCAGTATGGTTGTAAGAGCACTCAAAGCGCGAAGGTAAATTGTTGCTCCCACAAGTAATATTGTGTCACGTGCTAGACTGGAGAGGGGCCCACTTTTTTTCAAGCACTTCCCTCTGCTTTTGTAGGTTGGTGGCTCGTTTCCCCAATCATTGAGGCGGAGCGATATGCGAAATAGGGAGCCACAGCTAAGGGCCATGACTTTACAGCCGTTAGCGTATTTTCCTGAGAAAAACCAAGGCGGCGCTTGATGGCATATTGAGAAAAGCCTGCGTTTAAAGTGCTGTATCCTGCCTCAATCGAATACCGAATGCCTTGTAGCAACATAAGGCGGTATAGGTTCAATTCTTCACTGCAGGAATAATCCAGCCCGATGGATTTCATTACGAATTCACTGCCCTGATTAAAGTTAACGGTGCATCCAATGAGCTTGCCATTCAGATAAGACCCAAGGACTACCAGCTTCCTTTCTTTAAGGTATGTCTTTTCCTTTTCCAAAAAACGCTCTGACCAAATAACCTCACTTTTGTTTTTGTCAGCCACATTTTGTAGAAGTTCACAAATCCTGTCTTGTTCTTTGCTGGGATTGGTTAGGGGCTGAAAGGTTACGCCCGCACCAGTAGCGTTTTTATGCGCCTTTCGCAGCAGGCGGCGGGTTTTACTTCGCAGATGCTTTTCAAAATACCCCTCAAAATTATCCCAGCTCACTTCAAGAGTGTTTTTTACGATACCCTGTTCAAGCAGATAATTGGCGCGTTTGAGGTACTCAATAAGTGGAGCATCATTTTGTGCGTCCAACATGATAAGGCGGATGGCTGGAGCAAGCCATCTAACTCTTAGCTTATCTATAGCCTCCAGCAGAGCAGGGTATACCTCTTCAGGATTGTTGCCCTTGCTGATTACTGGAAGTCCCTGCATATTGACGGGATTTGCGGGCCAAAAAAACGTGCGTGCAGTACGTCGCATCCATGCACTTTCAAAAGGAAGGGGGTAAGGGTAGCGATATACGCTGCAGCATCCAACGATTTTCTTTCCATGTACGACTGAAAGAAAGGCACTTTTGCAACGTGGCCAAGTGAGAGGGCGTGCACTTTTAAAGAAGGCATGCCAGCGAACTTGCTCCTCAATCTCGGTAGGAACCTCGAAGCTTTGAAGTAATGCGTCAATCTCTCCCGGCTTTTCTGCTTTGATTACTCTCATGAAGCCACATAGTTTCCAGTAAGTGGAGCTTGGGGAGAGCCATCAATCATACCAATAAAGCGTCCAACAGGGCGCAGCCAGCTGAATGAGTGAAGTGCGATTACCAGCGCCAGAGCAATGTGCACTGAAATAAAGGCGTAAGCCTCATACTTTGAGGGGTAGTGTCCAATACGTACTTTAATGTGGGAGGCCCACGTCCAGACTTCCGGAATGGGTGAATATTTGGATCCGGTCTCGTGAGGGTTGATGGTTAAAAAAGCGAGGTCTTCCAAGCCGGATAGCATTAGGCACAACATTCCAAGGGCTATCCTCAAGGTATTTTGCCCGCTGCCACCACCTAATCGAAATACTGCGGAAAACGCCAGAATAAGAAAAGGCGTAAACACCAGCGTCATATAGTAGAGGTTACCTGCTTCGTTAAACGCCACATCAAAAAACATTTTTGGTACGAATACAAAGAAGAACGCAGCAAAACAAAGGAAAGTAAGTGGAACGGTGAGCTTGTAACGTGAGAACAGCTCTACTGGGAACAGGGCAATTGCAAAGCTGGCACAAAAAAACGGTAATAGCTTAAAAATGAAGATGCCCAGATTGCGCACCTCCCGCTCTGCTGGCAGAACAAGAAGAGCATAAAGACCCACTGCTAAGGCGGCTCCGCCGAACAAAAAAGAAAAAACGAAACGTCTAGATATCATGAAACCGCCTCTATTATTGAATTTGTCTCTGAAATTTCAAATGAAATATTTTTCTCAAGAACCCTAAGTGCTTGCTCAATCAATTCCGGATCTTCATGGCTTAGAAGAACTGTTCCCAGCCGGTCGATTGTCTTCTTAAAAGGGCGCACCTGATCTCCTTTGGAGACAAATAGGTGAAGGTCCCGAAACGCTGGCTCTTTTCTAAAGTGCTCCAAACCCCGGACACCGTCGAATACGCCTGTTTTATTTGCAGACAGAATTTTTAAAAGGCCGCTCTGTTTTGGAGCCAATGCTCCCGTGGCATCTGGCAGCAACAGGCCTAAAGCAGTTTGGAGTGTCCATTCATAGGTATCGACACCAAAGACTTGGCGCACAAGCTGTGGGAAGCCGTTGCCAGAAAGACGTGCGCCCATTTCCAAAAAGCAAAGAGGGCCGGAGTGAGGTTTGATTACGTCAAAGTTAATGGGGCCATCGGTAATGCCAAGCTCTTTGGCAATAGCGTTTACAGCCAAACGCAACTCACTTTCGATGCTGCTTGTCAGGTCCTTGGACATGTGGTGGTGAGTTACCAGAAAATCAGGAGCGCCCGTATGTCCTCGCTTGCTCACAGCAAGCAAAATACACTGTCCCTTATAAAAGAATGTCTCCACTCCGAACTGGTCTCCGGGAATATATTCTTCGGCAATCACAGTGTGCGTTGGAGAAAGAGATGCCGCTTTTTCAAAACCAACTGGCAGCTCCTGAATACAGTCCAAAAAACTCAGCCCCTTGCTTCCCGAAGCGTCCGAGGGTTTTGCAATTAAGGGAAAACGCGCCTTCTTTGCAAATTCCTCCAGCTTACAAAGTTTGCGTGATTGGCAATGCTGGGGAGAGAAAAGCCCGATCTCTTTTGCTTTATCTGAAAAATACCCCTTATCCATGGAGGCACGAACTGCAGCTGAAGAGAGAGTGTGAGGTAGCTCAAGCTGCTTTGCTAAATCAAAAATAGTTTGGTGGAAGGAGTCATTTCCAGGAGATGCAACACCATCAATTTTCTCACCTGCCAAGAGCTCTAGGATTTCTTCAGCTCTTCGGGTTTTGATATGGAGAAACTGATCAGTAAGATCTCGGGCGAGGGATGCGGCGTTGGCATCGGCTCCTATGATGCGTGCACCGGCCTCTTTAGCCCGTTGGTATAGGGGATACTGATCTGGCCCCGCGCCAAGAATGAGAATTGTTTTGTCCTCAGCATAGTTTGCTTGAGGGTGAACAGTGTGGTTGTTTTCGAGCACGTTGCTCCTCCTCTTGCTTGCTAAGCTGGTTGCACCTGCTTGCCAGAAACTTCTGCAAGAAGTTCACGCGTGTTAAAGTCGCTTTGGCATTGGGGGATATTGGTTTCTTTCACATAAACCTGCTTATAGGGCAGGTTCTGGCTGAATGGCCTTTTGATGTACTCACCTAAAATTGCCAGAGCCAGCAGGTTGAACACCGCTAGAAGAGACAGGGTTCCGCTCTCAATACTACCATTGATAAGAAGGCCAAATCCCAAGACCCCCAAAGCTGCTACAAGAAGAGCCCAAATAAAGGTGAGCGGTGCGAGGGAGAACCCAAGAAACAAATCAAAACTGTGGCTGAGCATGTTGCCCAGTGTCCATTTAGAATCACCTGCACGGCGGGCATTGTGTTCTGTCACCACAGATGTGTAATTGTGGGTGACCAAAGGTACAGTCGCAATAAAATATTGGGAACGTGCAGGATAATTAATCACATCTCTGGCGACAGACGTGCGCATGACGCGGAACACAGATGCATCCTTTGGAACATCAACACCAAACAGTTTGTGGGCGATGAACTGCTGAATTTTGGTACCCCACACCCTATAGAGAGGGTCATCCCTATTATTGCGTGTTCCAAAAACGACATCATAGCCTTCGTCCAGTTTCGCCACCAGCCTATGAGTTTCCTCTGGCGGGGACTGGAGGTCGCAATCATACTGAACACACCAGTCAAATTTTGCGTATCTGTAACCAATGCGGAACGCAGCACAATTGCCGAAATTTCTTGAAAATGAGATAAATTTAATACGGCTATTGCGGGCCGCATATTCTTTTATAATGTCTAGAGAACGGTCCGTACTGCCATCATCAGTGATGATAATCTCATAATCATCATAGTCAGAAAGCGCGCTGATATAAGCGTCAAACGCTGCTGCAAGGTTTTCTTCCTCATTGTAACAAGGGACAATCGCTGAAATTTTCATCTCTATCTTTAAGCTCTAATAATTTGATCTTGGAAAATGGATTTACGTGCAAGCCAAGCGTGACTGCTACGCAAGATAGTGGACAGGTCACTATGGCGCGGTGCCCATCCCAGCAGTTCCTGAGCTTTGCGTGTGTCGGCCACAAGAAACGGTGGATCACCTGCGCGTCGTGGACCGTGCTGAAAAGGAATTGGCCTTTCCAACAGGCGCTCACTTTCCTTGATAATTTCCATTATGGAAACACCGCGACCCGAACCCAGATTACAGGCAAAAGAACAAGGATCCTTCTCAGTGAGCATAGTTAATGCGCGCAGGTGTGCATCGGCGAGATCTGCTACATGAATATAGTCGCGAATGCAGGTGCCATCTGGTGTGTCATAATCTGTGCCGAATACCTTGACTTTAGCCCCTCCCAAGGCGGTGGTAAGAACATTGGGAATTAGATGAGTTTCCGGATCATGGTCCTCGCCAATCTCCCCGTCCAAATCCGCTCCAGCTGCATTGAAATACCGCAAAATACCGTAGTGGAAACCGTGAATTCGTCGGAAGTCTTCCAGAATTTGTTCACCGATCAGCTTTGTTCGTCCATAGGCATTAATGGGTTCTTGCTGCTGATCTTCTCCAATTGGCAGTTTTTGAGGGAGGCCATAGGTGGCGCAGGAGCTGGAAAAAACTATGTGATGCAGATCGCAACGCTTCATAGCGCTCAATAAGCAAAGAAGACCGGATACATTATTCTTGTAATAACGGGCTGGGTCTTGCTCGGATTCGCCAACATAGGCGAGGGCTGCAAAGTGTATGACCGCGACAGGTTTGTATTGAGCTATGACGCGACAAAGATTTTCTTCGTCCAGTATATCCCCAGTTTCCAACGGTCCCCACTTTATCGCAGAGCGGTTTCCAGTGGAGAGATTGTCAAAGGTAACTGGAGTATATCCGGCCTTATGGAGTGCCTTGCATGTGTGGCTGCCAATGAAGCCAGCTCCTCCAGTAACCAGAACTGTCGGGGCAGCGCTCATACCACACCTGCCTGCATTGTTGCTGGTTCTGTTGTTGATAGTTCTGGAGATATGGGTAGGGCCTTGAAGTAATCATATGTGCGCTGTAACCCTTCTATCAAAGGCACTTGGGGCTCCCAGTCCAGAAGGGCCTTTGCCTCTGAAATGTCGGGCCTGCGCTGTTTGGGATCATCGATTGGTATGGGGAGATGAACTACCTTGTTTTTTGTACCTGAAACCTGTGAGATCATTTTGGCTAAAGACAGGATCGTGTACTCATCTGGGTTGCCTATATTCAGAGGTAGAGGATGGGCATCAGGGAGCGCCATAAACTTCATCATAACCAGGATGAGGTCATTTATGTAGCAAAGGGAACGGGTTTGTACCCCTTTCCCGTAAACAGTTAGCGGCTCACCATTGATGGCGCTGGATATAAAATTGGAGACAACTCGCCCATCGTTTGGGCGCATTTTGGGGCCGTAGGTGTTGAAAATACGTACTACCCGAATGTCCACATTGTGATGTCGCCTGTAATCAAAAAATAACGTCTCTGCGCATCGCTTGCCTTCGTCATAGCATGCTCTGGGCCCGATAGGGTTCACATTACCCCAGTAATGTTCTTTTTGGGGGTGTTGCAGCGGATCACCGTAAATTTCACTCGTAGAAGCTTGTAGGATACGGGCGCAATTCTTGCGGGCAAGTTCTAACATATTGAGCGATCCTACGACACAAGTCTTCGTAGTATGGATTGGATCCCGTTGATAATCCGGGGGAGAGGCCGGGCATGCAAGATTGTAAATTTGGTCCACCTTCAGGGGAAATGGATCAGTAATATCGTGCTCGTGAAAACAGAAATTCGGATGATCTAAAAACTCGGTGATATTACTGAGTTGGCCCGTAGAAAGGTTATCAAGGCACGTTACACGCGCTCCCGTTTCCAACAGAGCCAGACACAAGTGAGAGCCAATAAAGCCAGCCCCTCCAGTAACCAAAACATGATTAGTATGCTCTGACATACCCCCTCCAAACTATTTTAGCTAATGTTCTGATATTCCAATATTATTGATATTCATGATTCTATATTCTCAAATTTATCGTGTTTGAGAAATGTTATGTTTGAAAGTATGTAGAGTTGTAGGTAAATATACTAATGTCAAGTGTGAATATGTATTTTATTTATATCTAATGTGGAGTTTTAGGTGGGTTGCCGTAGTGGAAGTTATTAATTGTATAAATAAAAATATTTAAATATTGATTCAATATTCTTCATGGTTACTTGTGTGTAACTATTTTCATAGAATAGATACATATCTCAGGAATTTCTGAAATACAAAACAGTATTCCTGTTCGTTTTAAGAGCGCAATTAGGCTTCCACACACTAAAAGCATCATCGTGTTCAATAAGAGAAGCCAGTAATCTTGCCCGTCGTCAGCAAGGTGCACTTATTATTGGGAGATGAGTGACCCCGCCGAGTTTTACTAGTAAAGAAGTGCCCGAACTTTTTAACCTAGTTGTGAATGGTCTGGTAGCTCAACACGGTTTCGAGCGCCGCCAGCAGACCTTCAATATTGCGCAGGCTTATGGCTAGTCAGTGGTAGGCCAAACCACATTGCCGTTAACACTTCAATCAAAACGGCCCCCTTAAGTGCTGGAGGGGTATTGAGATCAAGCATCAGAAGTGTCTACGAAAAGTCAATAAAACCTACAAGCTGATAGCCTCTCAAATGTTACGAAACCAAGTATCAGCTCTTTGGTAGCCATATTTATTTTTTAAGTGGTTGATCGAAACCCGTGAAAGATTGGGGATCTGACACATTGCTCCTCTCCCAATTGTCCTCTTGGTAAGGGGCAGGCAATGGAAACTTGTTTCCCTGACTTCGCTGGGCTGAATAGTGGGGAGTTACTTGAAGAGCTTTGGTAATGGCGGCTAAGTATGCCAGAAGCTGTACGGTTCCAACCAAAACGAAAATAGGAATGACGTATGAGGGTTCCGCTACAATCATTACCGCCAGAAGACTTGAAAGGAGACAATAGCCGATCAGGGCCACGTCTCTGAAACGTCGCAGCTGACGTTCGACAATTTCTGGCTTTACATCGTCCATGGTGGACTGGGGCTTGTTAACGCCTTTTGTGCCCCAGCTCGCATTATTTAAATTAAATATGGCGTAGATTTGTAGCATTAGGTTGACAGGGAGCAGCAGAAAAACAAAAGACCATACGGAGCGAAGAACAACCCGTAGGGTCCTCCTCCCAAGTATAAGTCCTAGAATGATGAACAGGAAAACCATTGGAAGAGTTGCGAATAGCACCGCCCATAATCCTAGCTTAAAAGTGCTAACTCCAATCAGTACAATATTACCGATAGCTGCAAATGTGAGCATGGTACGCACCTGAAGTGGCTTGACGCGCGCAATATACGGGGTAGTTGCTAAACTTGCCGGCAAAACCAGACACAATGCTGCGATCCCAATTATAATAAGCATAGGATCAGTTGCGCCTGCAGGTAAGGATTCAGCGGCCGAAATGTCCAATGCGAGTATGCCAACAATTGCGGCAGGGCCAATAATCAAGGCAAGAAAGCTCGTTAAGACAGTCCATAATGCTATAAAGGTGAAACGAAGCTTTCTATGCAACTTAGCTTTTGAGGCACGCCAGTATCTCATGAGATTAACAGCTTGGTACCATGTAGACATTGACCCGCCATTAATCCAGCGTTTTCTTTGTTTTAGTAATGTCTCAAGTGTATTGCAAGGTTCTACTTGTGACATGGCCTTGTAGCTTGAAACAACACGTAGACTGTTCTTTTCAGAACACATCAGCTCAAAACCAATCAAGGCATCTTCAGTTAAAAAGCGTATAATATCGTAGGGCGCGGTTGCTTGAAGCCCCTCCAGATAACGGTCTGCAACTGTTTGCCCGGTTTCTGTCTTTTGATTGAACAGCTCCCAACGCGTTGCCGACATTTGTCCTGGAATCATATCAATATAGCCGAGAATATCTAGAGATGGTAATCGCACCAAACGCGACATAATAAAGTCGGCGTGCTGATAGGCGTATAGAGGATCAAAAATACTTCCGACAGGTTCCAACTCTACACGTGGAACAACTGCGGCAATGGTAGGATCTTTATCAAAAATCTTGCTTATTTCTAGAAGAGATTCGGGATTTGGAACATTCCCTACGTCGATTTGCAGCCAACATACTGGATCAATCCCCGGTGCTATAGAGCGTAATATCCAACGATGGCTGTCAAGTTTACCGCCATTGGTATGTTTTATAGATGTGATGATTCTCAAGCTGGCACAAGAGGCCTCCAAGGTTAAAACACTTTCATATAATGTTAGAGCATTTTGGGCGGAATAGTCTACTTCATTGTCTGGTAGCAAGCCACGATCAACCATCATCTGGCGAGTTGAGTGGTGAAGTTTGGTTGCCCCATCAACTATGAAAACTATGATAATGTTCTCGGATTTGATGGCGTCATTAGAAAGTTGAAGATGTTTAATCGATGCGGCCAAGCCACTTAATGTCTGTTCAAATAGATCGCTGGGTTCGTTGTACATGGTGACGCACGCCAACACATTGGTTTTCCCTGCCTCCGGAGTTTTGGAAACTACTTCTCCCTCAAAAAGTGTAGTCGACTGGACGAATGTTGCCTCTGTCCTTCCCAGAACTTCAACATCAAAGCTACCCAAATCGCTATATTTGCCTTTCAGGAAGTGCCTTTTTTCTTCTTCGTTTGGTTGTTTTTTACTTATTATTCTTTTTAACAGCTCAAGCATAGCTTAATTCCGTCTGCATTGGCTTGATATATAGGTAAGACACACCATCGGCACTAACTCATTGGGTAGAGGTAATGACTAACTTATTTATTCTTTGTAATTAATATGTATTAAATGCAATGATAATGTCAAATTATACTTAATAACATTTTAGTTATTTTTAATAATATCTTCGCTATATTTATTTTGGGTATATCTATTTTTGTTGATTCGTAAATTATACTTTACCCAAAGTTTCCTGTAGGCTTATTTGCAAAATAAGTTTCCCAAAGTCAGAGAATTTGTAATTCAACGCAGCTTTTTGAGAGATTATTTTTGCACGGCACTTGATGTGTGATGCTAAATGGGCGTTTTTTGAGCAGTTTGTAGCTGTCATACGGGGACAAGGGGGCCGTAAATCCAAGGACCTCTCAGCGTCTTTGACAGGGTCTTCTGGATTGCCTGAACCGGAGTGCAATAGCGTGATCAACCAGAAGAGTTTAGTAAATGGATCAGTGTTTATCAGCAACTTCGGCGTTGGAACCAAGCAAGTCTTTAGGAATTTATCTTGTCCGTACTCAATGACAGCAGTCTAGTTCCCCCTAGTGTTCAAATGATTGTCAGCATGATCATCTGCAATACCAACATGTGGGGGATGCAAAAACAGGGTTCTAGCCGCTCAGAAGGTGGCTTTACGACGAAAATCCACCTGATCTATAATATTATGGCCTGCTGATACGTCTTGAGACTTTTAACGTTTAAGTCTCCGATTACACAGGCAATGAAATCCTTTATAGCGGGATGGGTCGGAGGACATGGTTTTGATCGCTGATCGGGGTTTTGACGGTGACCGTATTCGGGAACAGTGGCAAGTCAACGGTGGTACGGCAGTAATCCCCGGAAGAAGAGGCCATAAAGAGCAGATGAAGATAGGTGGATTTATCTATGCTTTGACAAAATGGCTGGTAATCCCTCCATAAACGGGGAGATTACCCATCGTCCACACCTGATTGGGGCACTATCAGCTTGTCAGGCGTTTGCGGGGCAGGATGTGTAAGTTAAACTCCTGCGCCTTAGAAAACTCACTTAGTAAATTAGTTACTAGTAGAGTTATTTGAAATGTTCACCAGAGCCTGATCCCATATTTTACGATCAAAACCTAACGCCTGTGAAACAAAATCATATTGATGATTATATTTTTCTTTTACTTTTGATAAAAATTCTGATGAGTATTTAAATTTTCTGCCCGCGCCATTTATTACAGCCGCCCCGTCAAATGTTGACGGATCAATAGATAGGAACTCAGATAACCTTGCTAATTCTTCTTTGTTAAACATCGTTTCGTAAAAGCCAATATACACATTGTCTTTCCCAAAACATTCATGAATATTATTCACGGCCTTATCATAGGAAGAGCGCAATAGATCCGCTCGGGACTGTGTGAGAGCAGAAATTTCTTGCATCAAGTCTTCCACAGTCGCAGTTCTTATTTTCTTTTGTCTCCTGAAAGACATTCTCACCATGCTTTCCAAGCGGGTCACAGGTTCTCTTATGAAGTAGACAACCTTAACCGAAATTGAGAGCCGCTCGAAGGAGCTCTTAATCAGTTTAAGTCCGTCTGCTGGAATAGCTGCATACGTTGGTGTGATATCAGCCGTGAAACTGTTTTCCTCACTCAATAACCGATCATAATAGCGGAAATACTCTTCAGGATCCTGTAGCATCTGATATCTCAGAGTAGCATCCTTCTGTTCATCCAAGCCTGCTCCATCTTTTTGGGCATTTTCATAGCTTCGCTCAATAGACCGTCTGTGCCCGCATTTTGGAAGGAATTTTGCATCAAAAATATGCATTTCTTTACGAAACGGTGCCTTGAAATTTTCGTTTTTCTTTAATTGATTAAAAAACCAAGTAGTGCCGGACTTTTGAGTCCCAACACCCAATATAAAAGTTCTCATAATGCTCTCATATTCTATTAAAAATTGGTTCGCATAGGATGCTTACAATTTAATATAAGGTGCGCCTAGCCCTAGGAAATGAATGTAGAATAACCGCGGAATTACCAAAACCGGTCTCAAAGGAGGACTTTGCCCTTATGCGCCGCATGGATGAGTTGAAACTTGCTTATCCCTTTGCCGTTAGCCGCATGCGGCAACGGTTTTAAAGGCTGAGGGGCATGATATTAGACGCTTTAAAGTACGCTCTGTTAGGTATTGGGGCCTGTACCTATGGCTCCACGCGTCCAAGCCTGTAACTGGCCACAAGGTCTACCCGTACCTGCTGCGCAACCTTGAGGTTAAAAAGTCCAATAAGGCGTTCACAGATGTCCTCAAGAGAGAGTGGAGTGACAATGTGTTTGCCAGAATGCCTGTGACCTATAATCAAATACGAGGAAGTTTATCTCAAAGCCTATGTCGGAGTAAGAGAGGCACGGACTTCGATCGGCAAGTATATTGCGTTTTATAACCAGAACCCTCCCCATTCATCACTTGATGGGTGCACATCCGATCAGGTGTAGAAATTCAGACCTGATCTGACAGTGCCGTTTTCGTTTAGCGGTATTCTGTCAGATCAGGTTCGAACTTTTCCAGTTTAACCCTTGCAAATGGCACCTTATGATACAGGTGCGCGGATAACTTTTCCTTCTCGGTTGATAACGGAAACTGTTGCCCACTGTTCGGCGGTGAACAGGTCTCTCCATTGCTCTTCGACGCGGGCGCGGGAGACGTCGGCGTTTTGGAAGTTTGCTCCTGTCAGGTCGGCTCTATCGAATACACACTCTTTAAGGAAGGCGTTCCGAAGGTCAGGGGAAACAGCGTCGCCTTTGGCATTCAAAAAGCCTTCGCTGCGAAGTCCTCTGAAATAGGCCCCCCCGAGATTTATTTGCTCTTCTTCCTTGGGGTTGTATACTTTTTGCCTAAGTTCAGAGAGCTTATATAGGGATGCTGCCAGTTCACCGCGAACGCGGGAAGGCTCTCTTCCTGTAGCCACATTATCCTTTTGTTTTTTACTTTGCTCCCGGATGTGGGCTGCGAGAAGCTGGGTAACGTTACTCTGATATTCTTTTGGGTACTTCTTGCCTACTTCCGTTAAAATTGTAACCCCTGCCTGCCTCAAGGCGGGACTGTCATTGCCAAGAAGTTCTGCAGCTTTGCTGAATTGGTCCAAAGTGGCTTTTTGCTGGGAGGAGCGTACCAGAGTGAAAAGGGAGCTGACGCCGTAACTCAAAAGGGCAAGCGCCGGAATTGCAACAAGAATGGCCGCAATTGCGCTGACACCTAGAGCAAGGTTGAGGAAGACCGTTGTTTGCTCCAAGGGAACGCCAGAAAGACCCTTGGGCGTGGGGACAACCCAGTGACCCAATACAATCTTATCTCCCGCCATGCCCAGGAGGTGGGCGATTATGGAGTAGTCCGAAGGGACAACATTCATATAGTCTAGAGTAAAATAAAGCGGCAGCGCAATGACATAGGCAACCAGTAGAACCAGAATGGACTTAGTAAATATCTTCATAGCTTTTCACTGTTTACATTGATCACTATAAGTTTACAGATCATGGGATTACCCATTATTTTTCGGTGATAATTTTTGAAGTGCGGCCAAAAAATTCAGGGTCCCACGTTTTGATTTCGCTTTGCTCGGCACTATTGAACAGGCGTTTGGCCTGATCGGAAACAAGAGAGCTTAGACCCGCTTTGGAAAGCATTTCCAAAAGTTCCAGTTCCATAAAGGCCTTCTGGCGGGGAGAGCGGAACTTTTTGTAATCTCCGTTCCATCTGGAAGTCATCTTCCTGTTTTCGGCAAGTTCTGTAAGTCCCCAGCTCGGCTTTGAGCTTTCCTCAGTTATCTCAGTCTTGGGCTGCGGGCTGTCATTTAGCCAGATAGCAACTTCACCGGGAATAAAAGGACTTCCGTTTTCAAAGCACAGCTCATGCAGTTTCGGCAGGCGTTCAATAAAGGCGCTTGTACTGGCGTGAATTGCGTCTTTCACGGCGAAATGGCCGCATTTTTCTGCAATTTGCGCGGCAATGTAGTGCCCCTCTATCCAGAAGGGCATGGAAAACAGTGTTCTTTCCAGTTTCAAGATTGAGGCCCGATCAATCTCTTCTTCCTGTAGAAGGCTTTGATAACGGTCGATCGTATCAACAGAGACTGCAGGGATCACACTTGCGTTTTTCGTCCGAATTGGCGGCGGGTTTGTAATGTCATACCAGCTGCCGAAACGAAACAGCTGATAGGGAAGGGCGGTATCGGCTGCCAGCTCAAAAATGAGGCCGCTTACATCGCCAATACTCTTCTTCAGCGTCCGGGAAGATATCTGAGTAGAACCACCACCTGAGCCCACCTTTTCTCTATCAGCTTTGTCAGAGCCGCTTGCTTTAGTGGCTTGCTCTTTTTTATCCCGTTCCTGTTCTTCCAGTTGGAGCCGCTCGCGAAGCTCTCTTAAACCCTTTGTAAGACCTTGTTCGACAATAGCTTCATTGCGCATCAAGCTCTCGATAGCGGCAAGAAGAACAGCATTTTCTTTACCTGCCTGTCCGGGAGGCGAATCTTTGGTTAAGAGTCCAGTTGTACGCTTTAGAAGCAGCGTAAAACGCTTGACGTCTTTAGGGAAACGTAGCTCTTTAGGGAGGCTGCAATAAGCATCCAGTGCCAGAACGCAGGAAGCGAACGCAAAGCGTGTCTTTTTGCTCAGCCGTGAGAGAAACAGTGCTTCCAGCAGGGAAATGTCCTTTTGCGCTGTTTGAAGCAGTTTCAATGAGCTTTCTTCCACGATCCCCCAATTGATGCTGGCATGGGCGAGTGTACCCCGCTTCATGAGTTCGTCACTGATAGTGTCAAAGTCAGGGTGCTCTTCGATTTCTTCTTCGAAAGGATCGGAAAGAGGGCGCACAACAGCGTCCACCAGATCACCAAAGTACCCTTTTTCCTTGAGTGCCTTGGCGAGTTCCATCAATGAGGGGGCTACTGATCCAGCGGCCTCCTCTTTCCCTATGGCTTCAACTTCACTCATTACATACGTGCCGGAAGAACGAGGTCAGCCAAAGGGCTTTTTCCTGCAAGGTTGCGATGGTCAGCCTGTCTGATTTTGTAGGTGATCTTTGTAGATTCCAGATTGAACTCAAGATCGACCTCTCCGCCGCTCACATCGGTGACTTTCCCACTATCCAGAATCCGGAAACCTGACCATGGTCCCTTGAACGAGAGCACTTGGGGTTTTCGTCGTCCTGAAGGGAATATGGTGAGTTTACTTTCCGCATCACCAGACATTATGTTGGGCCAGATAATACGGGCAGCGCGTCTTGGACCATGGGTGTAGGAAACCAGCTGCCCTTCAATGTTGAGTACAGCTCGTCTGGCGTTTCCTGATAGGCTTTTTGGTTCAATGGTATAGCCAATGCTGAGGGCGCCTTCTTCGTCAAAATAACTTTCGCGCAGCTCCAAGGCACGTTTTAACTGTTTAAGGAATTCAGGCTCAATATGCAGTTCTCTGCCATCAATAATTTTGGCTTTACCTGAGGATTCCTCGACAAACTGAATGAGGTTATTTTTATAGAAATTCTCGATTTTGCCACCTGGCCCGAAAAGACTTTCAAAATCAGCGAGTGAGACTTCTTCCTCTGCATCTTTTTGAAACGGATAACGAGTTGCCATGGAAAGGTTATAGTCCGCATAGACTTCATCATTCCAAGCCCTTTGCAATTCACCTTTGGCGCTTTGCAGAACCACCTTCCAGCTTTCATCGGCGATCGTGTCAAAGAAGCGGTTCAGTGGCTCAGGCAAATCGACACCAATACGGCGAATGACATAGATGGGATCATCCCCTTCAAGGTTTATTCTTGCCTTGGCCTTCGCAAGGGCCACTTCTCCAGAGCGCTCTCCAGCCTGCCGGATTTCCTTCAAGTACTCATAGAGGCGGTTCAGCGCCACATCCAGATCTTCCAGATAGGTCTTTTCCCCTTCCTCGGCCTCAATAATTTCATTAAGGCGACTGAAGGCTCTGCGAATGCGCAGCCCCTGTTCCCTGTTCAAATCAAAAGGAAGCGTGGCGTCTATGGCCTGCTCCGCTGAGAGTTCAATTGTTTTGGATTTATAGATTTCAGTTTCTTGCTTAATGCGCGTCAGCAAGCGACCCAACGGGTTTTCTGGGCCAGTGATTTCCTCAAGTACATCAACGGCATGATCCACGTTCTGGAATTTTGATATCTCAAGCTGGTTGAGAGCATTGCTCCAGCTTTCAATATAGTGGCTTGCATATCTGGTGGTCACTTTACGGCGAAATGCTTCAAGATCCTCATCGGAGTAATTAACCGTTTCACGCTCTCCAGCAACCCACGCATCCTCGATAGCAACAGTGGTGAGCTTGGAGTTTTGAGGAATAAAGAAATCGTGGAAGGCACCCTTGGTAAAGAATGGTTTCACCGTAACGGGGGTGCTTTCAGTAGCCTCCCTATCAGTTCTGGCAAATATTATATTATAGGCGGGGCCTATGTCATTGCGGAGGTTTACGGGAGAGACCAGCTGCCGGTCAGCAATTTGCTCAATATTTCGATAAAGGCGCAAGTCTCGTGAAATATCCCGAAGATCGGCTTGCGCGACTTTCACTAGATCGTCTTCAAGGTTTGCCTCAAGACCGGCTGTTTCAATAGCAAATTTCAGGTGCTTACGAAGAGAGCGTTGAACCGAAAGGTTTCCCTCGTAACTTTCCTGCCAGTGTTCACTCATCCAATCTAATACCAGCTTGGCATTACGTCGCTCAGAATCGCCAAGCATGAGGTATACCCTGAGAGCTTCCAGCCGTTCATTGCTATCTTTGCCCTTCGGGGTTTGCCCGAGTTCGACGATTATGTTGCGAATAAAACCGGCAATATCAGGAAGGTAATCCTCTTTCAGCATCTCCACATAAGCTGTCTCAATTTCCGGACCGACTTTTCGGCCCTGATTGAGTGTTGCGCTGGATGTCACCCAGTTGCTTTCACGGTAATCCCCAAAAATGGAGGAGGCATCACGCAAGGATTCCAGTGCCGCCAGATATTGGCTTGCTTGGCCTGTCTCCCGTGAATGCTGTGAGTTGCCCAGTTTTTTCTGTTGGAAGTTGTTGGCGACCACCAATACTTCGTCGGCTTTGGCTTTGTTGTCTTGGTAGGCAAGCCAGTAGAAGCTGGTAAAGCCTATGAACAACAGCGTGGAGGCAAACACGGACCCGGCAAACAAGAAGCGCTTTGACCTTTCAATGCGAATATTGTCACCTGCAAGGCCTGCTTCACGGAAAATAACCGAATGCAGAAGATCGCGGGCGAAATACTGTTTTGAACGCCCATTGTGTGCTGGCTGGATAGGGGCATCCATCTCATACTTATGGGAGGCAGCCGTTAGAATAGCATTGATAGGTGCGGCTTCCTGACGACTGGAAGCCATGAATATGCCGCGGACCTGTGGCGCCGTGGAAAAGTTATCGGATTGAAAAGCCTTGCTGAGGAATTCAAACAGAACCTCCCGAAGTCCGGAAAGCTGCCTCCCGAAGGCATAAAGGCGTCTTCTACTATCAGTGGAGCGTACATCCAGAAGTTTGTCCGATAATGTCCGGTTAATGTCCTCCATGAAACCTTCATAGGCTCCATCAAATTCTTTAAGCCAAGAGCTCCCGTCTTTTTCCGGGTAGACATCAAAGGCAAATCCAAAAGGCTCTGCTCTTTGTGAAGGGCGAAGGCCGGCAATAAACTCCTGAAATCCGTCAATAAGATCGAATTTTGTCAAAACCACATGGACCGTAAAACGGGTTCCCAGCTTTTCAGAGAGTTCAATAAGGCGCGCATGGAGCAATGAGGCATTATTTGCACGCGTCTGTGGATCACTGGTAATCAGGTCCACAACGTCAAGACATAGGATAGCGCCGTTAATGGGCCTTCTCGGTCTGAATTCTCTTAGTAAAGAGAGAAACTTATCCCAAATATGCGCGGATTCATCAATGATATCTTTTTTGATCCCAGACCGCTGATGACCAATTATCTGCCCGGCCACATCAAATAGAATCGCGTCATTAGTCACCCAGTAATCAACATCTTCCGTAGGTTCCACATGCTTGGCATCTTCCTGTGAGAAGAAATGTGCGAGAGGGAACTTTAGGTCTGACTCTACAATGAAAGAGGTTTTACCAGCAGCAGGAAAGCCGAGGACTACATACCAAGGCAAAGCATAGAAGGATTGCCGCCCCTTATTTTGCCCGGTCCCCATCCAGTTGTCTTTGACAATCCCCATCGCGGCACGAAATGAACGCTCAAAACCCTCAACTTTTTCCTTGAGTGGATCACGTGGTTTGACGGTCTCGACCTCTTTGGTTCCAGACTTCTTTTTGCGCTTTTGATACCACTCAATGATGAGATTATTTAAGCCCCAGAGAAATATCACCGCCGTAATTGCCACCATTCTAGTGAGCGGTGACGCTAGGGGACGCATGCTTGCGATCTTAATATTTGGCCCGAAAAACCAAATAGAAACAATGCATATGGCGATAAAGATTAAACTTAGAAATAAATATGATTTAATTACGCTTAGTAATTTCTTCAAATGTTTTATAGTGAAAGAAAGTAATTTCGATATCATTTTTCCATACGCAATGTAATTAAAGGCTAAAATAGATCATGTAGAGAGTCTAGTTTGTATTTACATGAAATAAATTTGGCTTCTAGGTGTCGTCGATGATTCGATTTACTATATTTCCCATTAAATAATATTCAAGATTAAATTTATCTTGCTTTTTTTATCTATGAATGTTCAAAAGATGCACTAAAGAATCACTCATATATTTATCTACAATTAAAAGTTGTGGGTTTGTGTGAGCATTTCGAATTGTGTTTTTGAAACTTCTCTTGATTGGAAAAGGTTACAGCGATGTCGGGTAAAGATGGATCAGTCGCTCCAAAGGAAAGAATTAATATACGCTATGTTCCCGCTACAGGAGATCAGCAGGAAGAAGTAGAGCTGCCTCTTCGTTTGGTGATGCTTGGCGACTATCTGGGGCGTGATGAAGAAGCTCCGCTGGAAGAGCGTGACATGCTTTCCGTTGACAAAAACACCTTTGGCTCGGTGATGCAGGAAGCGGGACTGGAAAAAGAAGTTAACGTTCAAAATACCTTGTCAGATGACGAAGATGCTCGCTTGGTGAGTAAGCTAAAGTTTTCATCTTTGAGTGACTTTGAGCCTGATGCGATTGTTAAACAGGTTCCTGAATTAAATAAGCTGATCGAGCTGCGTGAGGCCCTTGTCGCCTTGAAGGGGCCGCTTGGGAACATTCCGGCATTCAGAAAGCGTCTTGAGGCTATTTTGCAGGACGAGGAAGCGCGTAACAAGCTTCTTTCAGAGATAGATGCGTTAGAGAGCAAGGAATAGTCTTCTTTCTTTCAGCCTTCTGAGTGGTTGCGATTTATACGTACCGCTTTGATTAACCTTACCAATTCTTTAGTTCATTTAGGTATATAACTGATGGAAGAAACAGCAAATTCCTCCGCCGAAGTTTCTGGCGAAGGCGTTACTAAAACTCTCTCTCTTCTCGATCAAATCATGGAAGAAACCCGCATTCGTCCCGATGATGCGGAAAGCTATTCCATTGCCAAGCGTGGTGTGGAAGCGTTTATTGCAGATATTATTGCTAATAAGCAAACTGACCAGCGTGTTAACCGTGTGCTTGTGGACCGGATGATCGCGGAACTGGATCAGAAGGTCTCTACTCAGCTTGATCAGATTCTGCATGACCCAGGTTTTCAGGAAATGGAGTCCGCTTGGCGCGGTCTGAAGCTGTTGGTTGATCGCACTGATTTTCGCGAGAATATCAAAATTGACCTTCTCCCAATTTCAAAAGAAAAACTGTTGGAGGACTTTGAGACAAGCCCTGAAGTGGTGCAGGCGGGCTTGTATAAGCACGTTTATGCCTCCGGTTACGGTCAGTTTGGTGGTGAGCCTGTTGGTGCCATGATTGCCAATTACGACTTCGGCCCTAGTGCGCGTGATGTAAAACTCATGCAATTCGTGGCTTCGGTTGGTGCGATGGCACACGCTCCGTTTATCGCGGCTGCTTCTCCGAAAATGTTTGACGTAGATGACTTCGTTGATTTGCCTGCTCAAAAAGATCTGTTTTCCATTTATGAAGGCCCGCGCTTCCGCAAGTGGATGGGGTTCAGGCAAAGTGAAGATTCACGTTATGTGGGGCTGACTTGCCCGCGCTTCTTGCTTCGTACACCCTATGATGAAGAAGAAAATCCGATTAAGTCATTTGTCTATAATGAGAATGTGACGGAAAATCACGACAGCTACCTTTGGGGGAATACATCCTTCTTGATGGCAACGCGCTTGACAGAAAGCTTTGCCAAGTACCGTTGGTGTCCGAACATCATCGGTCCTCAGTCTGGTGGTGCAGTCTACGATCTGCCAGTTCATGTCTATGAAGCCTTTGGTCAGCTCGAAGAGAAAATCCCGACTGAAATTCTGGTCACAGACCGACGTGAATATGAACTTGCCGAGGAAGGGTTTATTTCCCTGACCATGCGCAAGGGCTCTGACAATGCTGCGTTTTTCTCTGCAAACTCTGCGCAGAAGCCAAAGCTTTTCCAGAACACCAAGGAAGGCAAGGAAGCCGAGACCAACTACAAGCTTGGAACTCAGCTGCCTTACATGATGATTGTGAACCGTCTGGCGCACTACATCAAAGTTCTGCAGCGCGAACAGATTGGCTCTTGGAAGGAGAAAGAGGATCTGGAACGCGAGCTGAACACGTGGCTGAAGCAGTATGTTGCTGATCAGGAAAATCCACCTGCCGATGTTCGCTCCCGTCGCCCACTGCGTGCCGCACAAGTGACAGTGTCCAGTGTAGAGGGGGATCCGGGCTGGTATCAGGTTTCCCTGAAGGTACGTCCGCACTTCAAGTACATGGGCGCCAACTTCGAGCTGTCATTGGTTGGCAAGCTTGATACGGATGATTGATCACAGCTTTAGCAATGTCAAAACGGGATGAGACACAGGTTTGGGATAGCGGCTTAAGGGCTGCTAGGGGAACTCTTTTTGAACGGCTGATTGCCGATGAAGAAGATGCTCCTCTTCCCACCGACCGGGATGGAATGAATGCCAAAATTCAGTCCATCAAGCGTCACCTGAAGAAGATCTTGAATGCCAGAGCGGGGGCAGCGCTAGCTGCTCCCGAGCTGGGTTTGGATGATCTTAATGTTGCGAATGCGAGTACGGGAGACTTGTCTCAGCATATCTCCATGTCAATTCGTAAGTGCATTGAAGAGTACGAGCCAAGAGTGACTGTCAGATCAATCGAGTTTGTTCCTGATCCTGATAGGCCATTGAGCTTGCTGTTCAAAATCCAGACAGCTGTCCCTGTGGGAAATCAAAAAGAGCAGTGTGTCATCGATATTTTGATGACGGATGGGCGCGTCTCAAAAGTTTATTAATGCGGTTTTATGCGAGTTTGATTAGTGAAAGCACGTTATTTTCAAGATGAGCTGGCCTATCTTCGGGAAAGTGGCCGCTTCTTTGCACAAAATAACCCGAAGCTTTCCAGATACCTTTCGGAGCGTTCAACAGATCCGGATGTTGAGCGGCTTCTAGAAGGGTTTGCCTTTTTAACGTCGAAGCTGCGGGAAAAGCTTGATGATGAGCTGCCGGAGCTGACGCACTCGGTCATCAACCTATTGATGCCGAACTTTCTGCGCCCGTTTCCGGCAACCACCTTGATGAAGCTTTCACCAGTTGAAAAGGCGTTCACGGAGCGTCATGTGGTTCCGGCGAAAAGCAAGATCCTCTCAAGGGCGGTTGACGATGTCATTTGTCCGTTCCGTACAACAGCAGATACAGACGTTTATCCGCTTGAGATTGTAGAGCAGCATCTGGAAAGGACGCGCCAGTCGACGGACTTGGCGGTGAAGTTCCAAACGCTTTCGGGCCTGCCGACCAGTAAGATCGGCCTGAAGGATTTACGGCTGTGGATGTGCGGTGATCCGGTATCTGCGCAGCTGCTATATCTTTGGATTGGCCGATACCTGAAGAAACTCACACTGGTTATACAAGGTGACGGAGAACAAGGCGAAATACAGCGTAAGTATGACGTACCGCTTCGCCAGCTCAGCCCCGGAGGGTTTGGAGCGGATGAATCAATTCTTCCCAATGGCAACGCCTCCTATGAGGGGTACCGCTTGCTTCAAGAGTACTTTGTGTTCCCTCACAAATTCCAGTGCTTCGACCTGAAGGGGTTAAGCTCTTATTTTCAGTCGGGTTCTGGAATTGAATTTACCCTACTATTTGAATTTGAAAGGCCGCTTCCGCCCAGTGTGAAAGTTCGTCCGGATAGTATCCGGCTTTATTGTGTGCCCGCCGTCAACCTTTTCCAGTATGATGCGGAGCCTATGAATGTGGACCACCGCAAATTGAGGTACCCTATTCGGCCCTCAGGCGATCCGAAAAATTCAATAGATATTTTCTCCATTACTAATGTGGTGAGCTGGCGGGCAGTGGAAGACCTGCATACCCGTTCTCACTTGCGCGAATATCCAACCTTCGAGTCCTTTCACCATGAAGTGGAGCGGGCCGATGGAATGATGCAGATTTATTATCGCTTGCGCCTGCGTGAAGCCTTGCGCGGACGCGGCATGGAACATTTGGTTTCCTTTGTACGCCATGACAGCCAGCCTGCGATACCTGAACACGAAGTGCTTTCTGCTGAGCTTCTTTGTTTTAACGGCCATCATGCGCAGGAACTGGCAACAGGAGATATTTGCATTCCAACGGAAGAAACGCCTTCCTATGTGAAGTTTGAAAACCTGTTGCAACCAACCCAGCCGGTGTTTCCACCTCTTGATGGAAGCCTTTACTGGTCTTTGATTTCCAATCTTTCGCTGAACTACGTGTCCTTGCTCAGTAAAGAAGCCTTGGAGACGGTTATCTCTGCCTACGATTTTCAGGCGCGATCTGACAGGCAGGCGGAGCGGGTCAGCAAGCAGCGGATGAAGGGTATTGTGTCCATTGATACCAAGCCCGTCGATAAGCTGTTTCGTGGGCAAGCGGTGCGCGGCTTAACATCACGCATGACCATGTCGGAAGAAGCTTTCCAGAGTGAAGGCGACATGTATGTTTTTGCCAGCGTTCTAGCTGAATTTTTCTCTCTATATTCCAGCGTCAACTCTTTTCATGAACTCATCATGGAAGGCGTTGAAAACAATGAAGTATATAAATGGCCAGCCAAAATCGGACGACAGCCCCTTATCTAAGGGAGAAAATTCAAGAGGACGCCCGCGATTGGTCATTTTTTCAGGCCGTCGAACACTTGCAGCGTCAGCATGACGACGGGCGGGAAGTTGGAACTCATCTCCTGCCAGAGGAGGAGAAGGTTCTGTTTGCCGTAAATCACGGTCTGGGCTTTCCGATTTCCGACGTTTTTTCCGCGCAGCCCTTCCTCGCGAGCGAGGACGAGCTCAAAGAGGCACTGCCGCTGCTGATTGAAGTGGGCTTCTTGGGCCTGCATGGCACCAGCTCTCCCTTACCCTCCTATTATCAGGAGGTCATTGCCCAATACGATCAAAAGGGGTCGTTGATTAAGGGCTTTTTTGACTTCTTTCATAATCGGGTTCTTGGTTTGCTGCATCGCGTGATGCGCAAGTACCGCTATTACATTCAGTATAAGCCAGAGGCTCAGGACCGTTTTTCCCACCAGATGTTTGCCATTTTCGGGATGGGAGATGAAGACGCTCGCAATTCCTCCGCAATCAATTGGGAGCGGATGCTTACCCATGCGGATGCCCTAGCTTCAAGAAACCGCTCGCCTAGCGTAATTGTGAGCGTTGTTGCCCATGCTTTCTTCCATCAAAGCGTGGAGGTTGAAGAGTGGGTCCAGCGCAAGGTGGATATCCCGGAGGATCAGCGCTCAAGCTTGGGTCAAAGCAATATGGTGCTGGGAGAAAATGCCATTGCCGGAGAGCGCGTACCGGACATTTCCAGCAAATTCAATATCTACCTGAAGAACCTGAAGTTCAATCGCTTCAAGGATTTTCTTCCTCATGGGCGGGATTATAAGCCATTGAGAGACCTCATAGATTTCATGCTGCGCGATCAGCACGCCTATGACATCAAGCTGGGGTTAGCAGAAGGTGAGGCCATTCCAGTTACCTTGAATAAGGACTGTGAAAGCCGTTTGGGCTGGTCTTCATTTCTGGGAGGCAGCGAGGCAGAGGCCCGTGATGTGCTTATAACGGCGCGTTTGTAGGAGGGGCGATAATGAGGCTAATTCTTATTGTCAATAATACAGTCAATCTGGAAAGCGGCGTGACCGCAACCTGCGCCTTTGAAGCTTCAGGGGGGCATATAGGCTCTTCGAAGGAAAGTGATTGGCAGCTTCTGGACCGCGAGCAATCCGTTGATCCGCATCATGTGCGAATTTTTGCGCGCGATAACGTGTTTTGCGCTGAACCGCTTTCTAAAAAAGGTGTTTTCGTCAATGGTTCCAACCGGCCTTTGCCCAAAGGCAAGCAGTTTGGAATATCCGATGGGGACATTTGGGTTCTTGGCAACTTTGAAATCTCCGCATACGTGGCATTTTCAGATGAAGACAAGAAACCCAGCATCTATCAGCGGGAGCAGTGGGCCGGGCGGTTTGCTTCTATTGAAACGCTTATTCCCGGAAGCCTTTCCAGCAAGCAGGATCAAGACCGCATAAGCGCCGAAGCCATACTTGCTGATGGGTCGGCCAGTGAGCTGACCGATGGAAGCTATTTTCAAAAAAAGAAAAATGCGAGCGAAGATAATTCAGATCCATTGGGGCATCTGGATAGCGAAGCTGAAAAGAGCGCGCCGCAGGTTTTAGATATCAACTCCCTTTTTGCATCGGAGCAGACAGTGACCAGTAAAGATCAAGAGCATGAGCTGCTTGAAGACCTCGAACTGACCCCGTCCAATGAGCGTGAAAGCGCTGGACTGGATGACCCCGAAGCGCAGCAGCAGTTTATCTCTGCCCCAAAGCTGGAACACATTTCAAGAGAACACTCACCAGCTGGGCAAACCATTGACAGTGAAATGGATGCTTATCTGGAGCAGCTGTCGGCTGGCGGTGTGCCACAAGCACAAGTGCCGCATTTGAGAGAGCAGGAAGAGTGGCACGGAACCTTGGCAGGTGCTGAAGGCGATACCCAGATGGTGGATCATGTGGTCCTTCGCCCGCTCTTTTCTGCGATGGGCCTGCCCATTGCCGACCTCTCTTTGCCGGAGACGAACCGTATTGCACGGGAAACCGGCGCTGCAATTAAAACTGCGGTGGAAGGCTTGATGAAACTGAATGCCATGCAGGCGGAAAAAAGAGCTTCCGCCCACTCTACCCAGCTGCACCCGGTTGAAGATAACCCCATTCGTCTGGGCGAGCGGCCGGAAGAAGTTATGCGGGACTTATTCTTGGAGCAAAGCCCTGTTTACCTCAGCCCATCAGCTGCAATTGAAGAAAGCCTGACGCAAATACGTCTTCATGAAGAAGCAAGCCAGATCGCCATAGATGAAGCGCTGGACACGGTGCTGGAAGCTCTGGCTCCCAAACATCTGGCCAGACGGTTTGCCCGCTACAAAGGGCACGCACCACGGGGTGGAAACACCGATGCATGGCACTGGCAAATGTATCAGCACTATTACAGCGAAATGAAATCCGGCCGTCAAAAGGGGTTGATGCGCATGTTCGAGGAGGTGTTCCGTCAGGTCTATGACAGGGAGCTGCGCGCGCGTTCCATTGCAGAAGAAATTTAATGGTTCAGGGCAGGCAGGCGGACAGAACGAAAATTAATTATGATGAGAATTCGTAGACTATTGCATTTACTTGGAACAAGACAGGGTGGGGTCCTTGCGCTCATGGCCCTACTGTTTCTGGGTGCTTGTGACGCAGCCAAAATACCTAAGAAAGTTGCCAAGGTTATCGCCGATCCGGGCATTGCCGTTGGAGAACCCAAAGACCAGCCCAGTTTGATTGATATTACGGTTTTCTCCGAACCGGGGGCAAACCGCAATGATGCGGGGGAACATGTTCCCATTGATGTGTGGGTCTTCCAGCTTTCGGATGATGGCAAGTTCTTTCAATCGGAATTTGACGTGGTGACGGAATCTCCAAAGAAGGCACTCCGATCTACGTTTATTGATCTCAGTGAAGTGCAGGTTGAGCCGGGAAATTCCAAAACAATTGATGAAGTGGAGCTGAATAAAAATACCAAGTTTATAGCGGTTGCCGGTGGTTACATCAATTATGACCAAATCGACTGGCGAGCTGTGGAGCAGGTGAAGTCAAAGGGAGAGCTTTACAAGCTTCTCGTAGTTCTGGGTGACAAGAAAATCATCACGAATTTGCATCGGTAATTTTAGCAGGACGACAACAAGAATGTCATTACGCAATCATGTAGTGTGGCGGGATGGGCTGTTTTTAAAGCCGCACCACTTTCAGCAGCAGCAACGCTATCTAGAACATCTGGTGCGCACCCGTATTGAAACTATCGACCCGTACCAAACGGGTCTGTCCAGATTGGAAATCAATCTGGAGAACCTCCTGCACGGCAAGGTTATGCTTAACCATGCCAGCGGGACGTTTCCTGATGGGACAGTGTTTGACGTCCCCGGCGAGACACCGCCGCCCGATGCGCTGGATGTGGCAGACAGGAACGTGGTGAATGAGCGGGTCTATCTGGCCTTGCCGCTGCGCTCCAACGGGATCCCTGAGATCAATGACCCGCTGAGTGCAAGTGATGCGACCCGTATGCGCTTTATTTCCCAAGAGGTGAGGGATATTGCCGGGGCGGATACTGAAGCGTTTCATATTGATGTGGCGCAGCATAAAGTCAAACTGCTGTTGGAGCATGAAGATCGCTCTTCGTATACCTGTTTGCCGATTGCCCGCATTCGGGAAAAGCGTTCTGACGGAACTGTTGTTCTGGATGAGGACTTCCTGCCAATGGCTACAACGCTGGAGGCAATGCCGAGGTTACAAAGGCAGCTGGATGACTTTGTCGGCCTGCTCAAGCAAAGGGCCCGGCAAATTGCTGACCGTCTGGGAGCACCCGGTCAGGGCGGCGTTTCCGAAGTAACAGATTTCTTGATGCTGCAAACGGTTAATCGTCTGTGGCCCGAATTTCGCCATTTTGCCACCATTAAAGGCGTTCATCCCAAAGAGCTGTACCGTGTGTTTGCGGGCGCAGCTGGAGAACTGGCGACGTTTACCCATGAGCAGCGTATGCCAGCTGCATGGCCCGCCTTCCATCAGGAAGAGCCGCAGGTTTGTTTTGAGCCGGTTATCGGGTCACTACGCCAATCCTTGACGGCCATATTCGAGGCGAGTGCAATTGCCCTGCCTCTAACCCGCCAAAAGTATGGGGTGATTACATCACCGCTGAACGACAGAAGCCTACTGGATACGGCGGTCTTTATTGTGGCAGTAAAAGCCAGTGTTCCACTGGATAAGTTGGCAAGAGACTTCCCGTCTCAAACTAAGGTTTCCTCCATTGAACGCATTCGTGAGTTGATCCAGCTCCATTTGCCAGGTGTGGTGTTGCAGCGGCTGTCTTCGCCGCCGCGCCACCTGCCGTATCACGCGGGCTATACCTACTTCCAGCTGGATAGCAATTCCGCTGGCTGGAAATATGTGCGCGATGCCAGCGGGTTTGCATTCCACATTGCTGGAGATTTCCCTGATTTAGATATGCAGTTCTGGGCCATTCGAAACGAGAGGGCAAGCTGATGGCTGAAGTCGCAGGCGTTTTTGCAGCCGAAGAAAATATGGTTGAGGCTTCAAATCAAGAAGCCCTGCCGAAAGGTGAAACTCCTCAGAAAATGAAGGATGTTTCTCCTGTTTATACGCAGCCAATCAGTTTTCCCATTCGCGGGAACAGTCTGAACCCGCTGGTGGATGCAAGCCAGTCTCTCATTGCGCTGATGATCCGCATTCCCGATGTCTCAAGCTTTTCGCAGATTGATCATCTTCATAAGGATGTGAAGACCGAAATTGAATCTCTTGAGTTGGAGCTGCACCGACAAGGATATGACCGGGCAACAATTCTGGCACACCGGTACTGCCTGTGCTCTGCAATTGACGAAGCGGTGATGTGCTCCAAGTGGGGGCAGGAAAGCGACTGGTCCGAGCGCAGCCTGCTGGCCCTGTTCCATAGCGAAACATGGGGCGGTGAGAAGTTCTTTATCGTGCTGAGCCGTTTGATGCGCGATCCCGAACGCTACATTGATCTTCTAGAGTTCCTTTATTTGGTTTTGTGTCTCGGGTTTGAGGGCAAATACCGTGTGATGCATAACGGACGCACACAGCTGGAGGATATTCTTCAGGAAGTGCATGCGGTTATTCAGCGCGAACGCGGTGACAGCCCCGAAGAGATCATGGGCTTTGCCGACAAAATCATCGACAAAGCCCATTATATTCGTAGGCAAACACCCGTTTCGTGGGTCTGGATAATATTCTCGGTGCTTTGCGTCCTGACCTACCTTGGCTTTCTCATTTCAATAAATAATTACACTGGGGACGTCATAGAGCAGCTGCAGGCTATTCTTTGACGTTTTGAGGGCAACATGACACGACTAGATATTAAATCACTTATTTCCCGTTTGAACCTTTGCTGCACCAAGGCCATTGAAGATGCGGCAAGCCTTTGCGTGACCAATTCGAACCGGGAAGTTACCATTGAACATCTGCTTATCGGGCTTGTTGAGCAGCACGAAACAGATTTCCGGCTTATTATGAAAACTCAGGACATTGATCCTGAAAAATTCATTGGGGCAGTGAAAGCAACGTTTCTCCGGTTCCGCCGTACGGAAAGCGATCGAGCACCAACATTTTCTCCGGTTCTTCAGGACATCCTGCAAGATGCGTGGTTGATCACCTCTGTTGAACTAGGGCAAGCCAAAATTCGCTCAGGTGCCATACTGGTTGCCCTGCTAAGTGACCTTGGTCGGTATGCACCTTTTGACTACTATAATAACCTGAAAGATCTTCCCACTGACTTTGTTCTGCGCAAGTTTGATGATCTGACTGCTGGTTCGATTGAAACAGTCCAGCCCTCGCATGCGGGCCTTGAGCAGCAGATCGGTGCCGCGCATGCGGCTGAACATGAGAGCGCTCTTTCCAAGTTTGGAACCAACTTTACCGAGCTGGCTCGGCAGGGGGAAATTGACCCCATCTTCTGCCGTGATCAGGAAATCCGTCAGATTATCGAAATCCTCTGCCGCCGCCGTAAAAACAACCCCATGTGCGTGGGGGAGGCGGGTGTTGGTAAAACCGCTTTGGCTGAAGGTATCGCTTTAAAGATTGTTGAAGGTGATATCCCTCCTTCGCTGGCCGACGTGGAGCTGTGGGGGCTTGATGTAGGGGCGTTACAGGCAGGGGCATCTCTCAAAGGAGAATTCGAAAAACGCCTGAAGGCCGTCATTGAAGAAGTGAAGTCCAGCCCGAAGCCGATCATTCTATTCATTGATGAAGCGCATACCCTGATTGGTGCAGGTGGGGACAAGGGTGGCTCGGATGCGGCCAACCTGCTCAAACCCGCACTTGCCAGAGGTGAACTGAGAACCATTGCTGCCACAACATGGTCCGAATACAAGCTGCACTTTGAAAAAGATCCGGCACTCACCCGCCGGTTCCAGCTTATCAAACTGGATGAGCCAACCGTTGAGCAGGCGATTGTGATCTTGCGTGGCCTGAAGCAGGCCTATGAGAAGAGCCACGGCATTTACATTAGTGAAGAAGCGATCAGCGCCGCAGTCAAACTCTCTGCTCGCTATATAACCGGACGCCAGCTTCCTGATAAAGCGATTGATGTTCTTGATACCGCATGTGCAAGGGTCAGGGCAGGGGATGCAACGCAACCTGTGCTGCTTGAAGAGCTGCGACAGGAAGAGGCGACCCTTATTCGGGAGCGGGATGGCCTGAAGCGCGATGCGTTGGCTGTTCGTTTGGATGAGGCGCAGCAGGAGCGCTTGGGAGCCATAAAGACCCGTCTTGACGTGATCGGGGAACGTGCGGACGAGCTGGAAGGCGAGTTTAACGCACAGGTGGAGTTGGTTCAGGCCTATCGGGATGAGCGCAATATTTTGATGGAACTCCTGGACTCCGATGAGGCGTATTCACAGGACCTCACAGACAGCCAAAGTAAACTTGTGGAGCTGCGTGGACAGCTGGAAAAAAGCCAAACGGAAAGCTCTCTGGTTTCAGTTGAGGTGGGACCGGCTGAGATTGCGGCCATTATCGGTGACTGGACCGGCATTCCGGTTACCTCAATGGTGGAGGATGATTATCACAGACTGCTGACCTTGGCTGAGACAATGAAGCAGACTATCAAGGGGCAGGATCACGCCCTTGATAAAATTGAGTCTCGCTTGCAAGCTTCCAGACTGGACCTTCATAAAAAAGGCCAGCCGCTGGGCGTCTTCCTGCTTGCTGGTCCCTCTGGTGTGGGTAAAACGGAAACCGCTCTGGAAATTGCGCGCCGTTTGTTCGGCGGGGAGCAGTTTATAACCACAATCAATATGTCCGAGTATCAGGAGCGGCATACCCTATCGCGCCTGATTGGGTCTCCCCCCGGCTATGTTGGCTATGGAGAAGGCGGCGTCCTGACGGAAGCCATCCGCAAACAGCCTTACTCCGTTGTTCTTCTGGATGAAGTTGAAAAAGCCGATCCCAACGTGCTCAACCTGTTCTATCAGGCTTTTGATAAGGGAGAACTGGCCGACGGCGAAGGGCGCATCATTGATTGCCGTAATATTGTGTTCTTCCTGACCAGTAATCTTGGCTCTGACCAGATTGAAAACTGGTTTGCAACCGCAGAAGAGGGAAAGATACCAAGCGCCGAAACTATGGCCCGCTCTCTAAATCCTCTGTTTGCGCAGCATTTCAAACCCGCTTTGCTGGCGCGCATGGAGCCCATTGTTTACCTGCCGCTCTCCGATGAAATTATGGCGAGCATTGTCCATATGCGTATTGCCGGATTGATTGAGCTGCTGAGAGAAAACCAAAACATCACACTGGATGTCACAAGCGAAGCTATTGAGAGCATTCAGAAAATGTGCGGCGTTGCTGCGAATGGGGCGCGGCTGGTGGATCAAGTGATCCAGCAAAAGCTTCTTCCGTCAATTTCCATCGAGATTCTGGAGGCAGGTCATAAGGGGGCGCACCTGTCGGAAATCTGCGTGGATTATGAAGGGGACGGTGTGAACAGCTTCACGTTTGCCGCCAAGGTTCTTGAAGAAGAGGAAAACAGCTCCAGCCCGGAAGTGGCTTTGGTCTAAGGGGTCTCATGTCTGAGTGCGCTCTTGTAAACCACCTATTGGCTTTGTCACACTGTCAAAGCGCTGCTCAGCTAGATGCCAGTTTTGCGTCTGGTACCTGCGCCCTTGCCCGTGGCAAGGCGCTGGTGGTTTACACACCTGATGTAACCGGACGCTCTATCATTCCGTTATTGAGTGAAGGGGGCTTTTCCCTGCAAAAGCTCCCCGATCTTCGCATCGGATTTCGCTCTATAAAGTACAGCTGCCTGGAGGTTTTAAGAACAAGGCCAAGTTACATAGAGCTTCCAAGCGCCCGTTTGCCAAATGGAGACTTAAAGCAGGTTCTTTTTGCGGAAAGAGGGCACTTTCGCGCCCACCGAGTTGATATTGAGGCGGCCAAAGGAAAGACCAATGGGAAGTACTATTTTTTCCTCATTGGCGAGCCTTTAAAACAGTCAGACCTTGAGCATGAATACTCATGTTTAAGTCAGCTGAGCGAAGCTTACTTTCAGCTAAAACCGCTGGTTTCGTCCTTTGAAAAGCAGGTACAGCTTAAAAAGGATGGCCCTTTATTAAAGCAAAAAGAAGAAAATCGCTTGGAGGCGATGCTCTCCGACAGGATGGTTGGAGCCTCCGCTCAGATAAGGGAGGTGCGCAGCAAACTGGCTCAGTTTGCACCGAGCTCTTATGCCACCTTGATTACGGGCGAAACCGGAACGGGTAAGGAACTGGCAGCAAAGTCTCTCCACCACCTCTCAGAATATTCCAGTGGTCCGTTCATTGCGGAAAATATATCAGCCCTTCCTGAGCACCTGATTGAAAGTGAACTGTTTGGGTATACCAAAGGGGCTTTTACCGGCGCGGACCAGAATAAGGAAGGTTTGCTGCATCGGGCGGAAGGAGGGACGCTGTTTCTGGATGAAATCGGGGATATGCGCATAGACCTGCAGGTGAAGCTGCTGCGGGTGTTACAGGAGAAGTCTGTCCGACCTTTGGGGAGCGATCACCCCAAGCCCGTTAACTTTAGGCTAGTGACGGCAACCCACCGCGATTTAGCCCTTGAAATAAACGAGGGGCGCTTTCGTGCTGATCTGTTTCACAGAATATCCCAGCTTAGGATTCATCTGCCGCCACTGCGGGAGAGAACGGGGGATATCGGTTACCTTGCCGAGTATTTCTTGAAAGAAGTGGCGTCAAGAAACGGCGAGCAGCCCAAGCATCTTTCAGATGAAGCCTATCTTTTCCTCGATGAGCAAGAATTTTCTGGAAATATCAGAGAGCTACAAAATTGCATTATCAACGCCTCGTTTCTGGCGGGGCATGAGCCTGTGATTTCAAAGGCCTTTCTCAAAGCTTCCATGGTTCCTCAACCTGTCAGCGCAAAAAAGAGCACTGCAGCTAAGTCGGAGGAGGAGACATTGCAGCCTATGGACGGGCATCTTACCGAAAGAGGCTTGAAGGAGAGTGTAAGCCAATTTGAACGGGGTATCTTGCTGTTCGCCTACAATAAATATGCGGGCAACCGCCGCGAAATGGCGCAGTACCTCAACCTGCCACAACGCACGCTCTCCAATAAGCTCAGCCAATTTAAGATTAAAGATCAGGGATTTTAGATATGTCTTTTTTCAAAGTGTTCATCAGGTCATCGCTGATCCTATCCGTTTGTACGGCAACCGTGTTGCCCTTTGAGACCGCAGGAGCGAAGACAACACTTATCGAAGTTGATAGCGACCTACTGGAAAGTTGCCGCTTGGAAGCAGACCGTGTGGACCGGCTGTCTTGTTTTGATGAGCTTCTCGGAACTGGCCTTACTGTAATCTCCAAGGAAACCGAACAGACCTCCAACACGCCTGCGAAAGCCTTGGAACCGGGCCGGTTGGAAGTGCTGGCGAATGAGGTGGAAGACCTCCGGCTTCCCGATGAAGGCGACTGGGTTGTGCGCTATCGTTATGGGACGAGCACAGACCTTTTGACGAAAGCTGAGCTGCAAGACTATATCACTACTTTGAAAAAGCAGGCGAAACAGACGTCCATACAAACAAATAGGGACGCCAGTCCGGAAAAGACAGCGGCATTGAACGGTGAAAAGAGCCAATTGACGTTTAACCCTTCGCTCAAACCCAATGTTTATCTCACAACCCGCGAGCTTCCCCCTTCTGATGTTGAAAGGTCCGCAGCTCTCGCCACTTTGATGATTTCTTGCGAAGAAGATATTACAACAGCCGCCGTGATTCTGGATGATCCTGTGGATCTGCGGCGCGTGTCGGTGAACATTCGTTTGAACTCCAAGCGGACAGATCAGGAAGTTTGGCGAACGACTGAAAACGGGAAAGTTATTCTGGCTCCTCGAGGGCTGGGGAGCATTAAGCAGATTAGCCGCTGGTTTGCCAGCAACCGGGTGCAAATTGACCTGCGCAATGAGGGCAAGCTAAAAAGCTACCTCTTTTCAATCTCAAAACTCTCGCGAGAAATAAAACCGCTCCGGGCCTCTTGTCATTGGTAGTTCAAAACAGGGCTGCCGAGAATTTTGAGCGCCGGAACGGCTTTGGGCTGATTGGAATAAACTTGTTTTTCCCAATTTGAAGTGAAGGGCGACCCCTTCACTTCATAAAGTGCGTTCCATTTGAGGGAAACCAATCAAACGACAGAAATTTCCTCAAGAGAGAGCACTTATACCAAGCAGTATGAACAGGGACCTATAGGGTCATTTATGGATACCGGCTCGGGGGCCAGTATAACCTTGTAGAGATTCTAGAGTGTCGCCCCGGACTTGATCCGGGGACCACGTTCGCCTGCGAGAGGAAACAAACATCTCAAGGTTTCACATAAAACAAAATGGCATTAGAGCACGAGGCGTGAATGTCGATGAACGCGACGTTCTCTAATGGGTGGTGTTATTGCCCCTGTACTTTATCGAGGAAACTATCCGTGCAGCTTACCAGCGCATTGATGCTGTCAGTTATTTGATCGGCACTCTTGCGCAGATCCTCAGCTTTCTTGCGGGTCTCTCCGGCAGAGGAGGCGACGTTGGAGAAGCTCTCATGCGCCGCTTCTGTGCCTTGGGCGGATGCTTGTGAACTCCGGCTGATTTCCTGTGTTGAAGCTTGCTGCTGTTCTATGGAGCCGCTGATGGCCGTCATAAATTCTACAACCTGCTCCACGTTCTGACTGATCTGGTTAAGGGAGGCAACATTGTTCTGCGTTCTGGAAGATGCAGAGGTCACATGGGCTTCCAGCTCGTCAGCGGCCTTTTCAGTTTGCTCTGCAAGCCCTTTTACTTCCATAGCCACGACGGCAAATCCTGCACCTTGTTCACCAGCCCGCGCCGCTTCTATTGTGGCATTCAGAGCAAGAAGTTTGGTTTTATTGGATATGCCTTTGATCTCTTCCAAAAATTCAGAAATGTCCGTGTTTAACCCCTGAAGAACAAGCGCATCCTCACGGCAGCCTTCAGCGCTGGCCTTTGTCGTGTCAACGAAAGAAACTGTCCGGTCAACCTGATGCCGAATTTCCTGAATGGAAGCAGTCAATTCTTCCGAAGCTGACGCAACACTTTGCACTTGGGAGGAAGCCTCTTCAGCTCCTGAAAACGCCATATTGGCACTTTGCTCGGATGTTTGTGCAAAGCCTCGGAATGCATGGGCCGCATTTTTCATATCCTGAGCCAATTCTCCCAGAGAGTTCATTGCCTCTTGATAGTCCTGCCGGAATTGCCCGATAGCGCTCATAACCTGTTTTTCGCGCTTCACGTTCGCATCAAAGTTCCTGCGAACGTTCTCCTCCATCTTTTTATGTTCCGCATTTTGCTCTCTGAACTGGTGCAGGGCACGGTGAACATCCCCTAATTCTCCAGTATCCTTCTTGAACTGGTCATCAAATTGCAGACGCCCGCTTGCAACACTCAAAAGGCTGGAGCAAAGCCAGTCTACCGCTGTGGCGACCCGGCGCCCCATGAGAAGCCCGATAAATAGTGCAAAGAGCACTAGAGGACCCAATATCAGAACGGGTTTGGATAGAGATTCTTTCAGGTTATCAAAGAGTTTATATTTATAGACACCGGAGCCGATAACCCACTTCCACTCGGGAAAGCTGACAACATAACTGATTTTGTCGTTGGCCTCTTTATTTTCATCTATATAATTATACTCAATGAAGCCTTGTCCTTTATAACGGCCTAAGTCGATAGTCTCACGCACATACTCCTTGCCATCAGCGTCTTTGGCGCCGGACAGATCTCGGCCCAAGAGCGCATCATTCAGCGGGTGCATAACTCCCCGATAATCGAAGCCGAAAATGAAAACATATTCATTCCCGTCATACCGGAGGCTTTTGAGTGATTCTGCGGCTCTTTGTTGCGCTTGTTCCTCTGTTAGAGTGCCATTTTCAAATTGTCTGTAGTAACCTTGTGTGATGGAGCGGGCAGAAGATACAACCGCTTTCAATTCATGACGTTTAGCCTCAAGTAAACTTTGATAAAGAACATAGGATTGAAACACTGTTCCTGCAATGAAACAGAGAAAAAGTATGGCAATGGCAATCCATATTCTGCTGCGCAGTGTTTTGGGTTGAAATCTAAGCATAAGTTGCCCCTGAATGTATCTATTTTTGGCAACCTATTCTTTTCCTGATTATGAAAATATTAATAGAAATTAATGTGAACCGGTTTTGAGTTAAATCTCAGAAGGCTTGAAAAGAAAACACAAAGAACAATCTGAAATATTATTCTACCTAGAATGTTCTCAAAAGTATGTTTTTCGTTAGATTAAGACCTACAAAAAAATGAGTTTTATAAGTATTCTCTTATATTATGAAAATAATCATATTTTTCAAATCGTTAAACAAATTACTTTTCTATTATTAGGTGTTTGATTGCTTTACCTAAAGTATCTGAATTTACAATATTACGCTTTGGTTGTGTATATAAAGAGTGGATAACAAAATAGCTCAACTGTATGTGGCAGTTTTTGCAGCTGTAGACAGCTAGTTGCTGATGAAACCTTGACTTTATAACCTCTGGGAGGTGATTAAACTATTGATGATCTGTGGTTGCTTCTCGTAGAAACCGGAAGGTAATTAGAACTCCATTTTACTATTAGTATGCTGTGTGGTTGCTGGCGTTTTGTAACTTGTATCTTACGGTTTAAAATGAGTAATTAAGCGTGAAAATATTTTACTCTAAAACTCTGAATGTAAATATAAATTGAAATTGCGAGCTGCATGGATAGTGCCTGTTTACGGTGCCTTCTTCGCTAGTAAGGCAAGTCCCAGCACGGCGCAGATGATTTCTAGAACAAGGTAGATTATCAATAGTTGGCTCGGGCCCCCGTCCATCATTAGGCTAAACAAGCGTCCAGCTGCAAGGCCCAGCATAAATACCACCAGACTCCACAGGGCAGCTGTGCGAATTGATGCTATGAATGCCCCGCAAATCCAGAAAATCAATGTGGCTAGATAAAGGCCCATCACCGCTCTAAATATGTGAACTTCATTGAGGGTTATGCCTTCAATGCCAAATAGGAAGGACAAACTGACATGAGGGGCTGCGCCATATGAAAGTGCAATGGGAAACAGCGCGACAGCAATAACTATCAGGTAAACACTTCTAATATCCATGAAGGCCTGTCCCTTTCTATTGAGTATTGGAGCGCGAGCGCTCGCTTACTGTGAAAATACATTTTCAAGCAGTTGTTGCGCCTTGTTTTTCCCCGAATTGGCCCCGCTTTTTGGTTCTCTCGGAGGAAATTCTTCCAGCGTTTCAAGATGGTATTGCACCAGACGTTGAACGGGGCCAAACGCCCACATTTTCTTTCCCAGCCACTTTATATACATCCCGGATTCAACTGCCACCTTCTCATAGGGGTCTCTACGTAGATTGTAAAGGATGGGCGCATTGAGTTTGACTTTAGGACCAAACCACCCCTCAGGTTGAATTACAAAATGTGCCTTCCAGTCACCATAGCGTATTGCTTGCAATTCTGTTCGCTCATAGAGAATAACCTCCTTGCGTTTTGACGGGCCGGTACCCTTCAGCAAATCGAGTTGGTTATACCCGTCCAGATGGACTTTATAGCCATCCATTCCCTCTTTTAGTTTAGCCGGCAGGTCTTGCGGGCCGCCAGCTGCCGCAACAAGTGTCGGCATCCAATCCATGGCATCAAATATCTGCTTTTCCACGTGGCCGGCAGGAACATTGTCTGGCCAGCGAATAATTGCGGGCACACGGAAGCCACCTTCCCATGTTGTTCCTTTTTCTCCGTGAAACAAGGTGGTGCCACCGTCGGGCCATGTCAGTGTTTCCGGTCCGTTGTCTGAGGTGAAAATTACAATGGTATTTTGTGAGATACCAAGCCGGTCCAGCGCCTCAAGCGCCTTGCCTACATTGTCATCCAGCTCTTTCATTATCACGTCTTGCAGGCCCAGCCCGTTCCCAAGCTGGTCTTCATATTCCTTTTTCAGGTAGGTCCAGACATGGGCGCGGGCAGGGGCCATCCAGACAAAAAAGGGCTTTTGTTCTTTCACCGACCGTTCCATGAAATCGATGGTGTAGCGGGTTACATCGTCATCCAGCGTTTTTTGCCGCTCTGGTGGAGCGGGGCCCTCATCCTGAATTTTTTGTTTACCAACCTTGCCCCATCTGGGATCAATTGTCGGGTCATCGTCTTCCTGCGCCCAGCTGTGAATCAGGTGGCGGGGGGCAAATTCGTCATTAAATTTGGGCTCGTCAGGCCAGTCTGGATCACTTTCATATTCCATTGCGTTGAGGTGATACAGCCAGCCCCAGTACTCATCAAAACCGTGTACGGTTGGCAGGAACTCATTGCGGTCGCCAAGATGGTTTTTCCCGAATTGACCGGTGGCATAACCGAGCTTCTTTAGCAGCTGGGCAAGGCTCGGGTCTTCTGCACTCAGCCCGATCGGGTCTCCGGGAAGGCCAACGGTGTGTAGCCCCGTACGTATGGGCAGCTGACCGGTGATGAAGGCTGAACGACCGGCGGTGCAAGTGGGCTGGGCATAGTAGTCGGTAAAGCGCATCCCCTCGGAGGCGAGACGATCCAGATTGGGAGTTTCGATGCTTTTAAGGTCCTGACTGTAAACGCCCACATTGTCCCAACTGACGTCATCGGCCATGATGACAAGAATGTTGGGTTTATCTGCGGTCTTCTGCTGCGCACTACTAGAAAATATTAGGGTAATGGATGCAGCTATGAAAAGACATAGTTTAAACCCCAGAGGAAAAGGCCGCACAATCACTGTTCCACTCCACTCATAGTCACAGGCTGCACAGAGTGTAGAAGAGTGCTTTCAAGATCATGTTTGCCAGATCCCTTAAATGTTATGTTTTGGGGTAACTTCCGCAGCAGATTGAAAAAATCCCCTTTAGGATTTCGGAGGGGACGAAAGGGTGGCGCTGTGCTTCATTGCCTAGGGTGGTATCTAGGCGGTGCAAGCTATGAGCGGTCAAAACTTAAGGGTATTTCTGGTTCTTTGTTATGCAGGTGCTTGGGGGCTATCCCACGCAGCACAAGCCACTGACCTTGAAGATACAAAAAATACGAGTGACCAGTTGGAACCCCGATCGTTTTTTGCGAACTGGGAGTTCACCATCCAGCCCTATTTTTTGCCACCTGCCATAACCGGAAGTGCGGCGGTCGGGATACTTCCCGAAACGTCCATTGACTTCAGCCATAGCGATATACTCAATAGTCTCCGCTTTGGAGTGTTGTTCCGGTTAGAGGCGCTTTATCGTCACCGTTTTGGTGTTGCAACGGACCTTGCCTATCTAAATGTCGGTACGGTTGACGAGGATGTCCTCCCCAATGCTAAAGTTCGGTTTAGCGCCGGTCAAACTATATGGGAGAGTTTTGCTTTCTATCGAATTTTGAGTGAACCTCGATACACGTTCGATGTGCTTGCCGGAGCCCGCTATTGGGATACAAATCTCTCACTCGATGTAAGCGGAACGCGCTTTGGTGACTTCTCTTTCGGGCTTGATAGCCGTTGGGTCGATCCTTTTGTGGGGCTGCGCGGGTTATACGGGCTGACAGATCAAATATTCGTTCAGGGGCAGGCAGATATCGGGGGCTTTGATGTGGGTTCCAAGATTGCATGGCATTTGCAAGGTAATTTGGGATACCAGATCAATTCGGACTGGCAAATGATGGCGGGTTATAAGGCTTTGAGCGTGGATTATAACAACCACAAGAGCGGGTCAGACCGCTTTATCTATGACACGATTACGCATGGTCCAATGGTGAGTGTGGCCTACCGTTTCTAGAGTCTATCGCATAAGAGGGGGCGTTAACCGGATGGAACACTGCCCGTGTGCACCCGGTTAACGCCCCCTCTTGTTTTTTTAATTAGCCACCAACCAGCTGACGATAGATTTGAGGTAGAGCCTGTGTCAGCTTGTCCGCTTCAGGAATAACGGCAAAGCCGCCCTGTCCGAAAAGCCTCGGGAACCAGGACTTTGCGGATTTGTCGATGGTGATGCCGAAGACAGCTTGTCCAAGTCTGCGTGCCTCGAGCACTGCCATGCGCGTGTCTTCAATGCCGTGTCGGCCCTCATAGTGGTCAAGGTCGTTCGGCTTGCCGTCTGTTATGACAAGCATCAGGCGGCGTTTTTTGGCTTGGCTTGCCAGCTCTTGTGAGCTGTGTCGAATGGCAGCGCCCAAGCGTGTATAGAACCCCGGTCTCAAACTACCGATTTTCATCTCGACCTGCTTTGACATGGGCTCCCCAAACCGCTTGCAGTTTTGCAAATAAACACGGTGGCGCTTGAGAGAGGAGAAAGCGGTGATGGAAAAGTCATCGCCGCAAGCATCCAGTCCCCACGACAAAGCGGTCAGGGCTTCGCGCTCAATGTCAATTACAGTGCGGTCGGCCACTGCACTTTCTGTAGAGCGTGAAACATCCAGCAGAATTGACACCGCCAGATTGCGCGCTTCTGGAAGTGATTGCAGCCAGATCCTCTCCGACCCTTCACCGGTCGCATAGCGCTCAACGCTGGAGCGAACAGTCGCATCCATATCAAGCTCATCGCCTTCCAGATGGCCGCGGGTGATAACACGCGCGGGCCTCAAGGCTTCAAACTGCCGTTTTACCGCTCGAATGCGGCGGGCAGTGCGAGGGTCCTTGGTAAAGTCGGCGTTCTCTTCCTTGATCTCTGCTTGGCTTGTGAGCGCGCATACATGGTCTTTCAAGTAGACACCGGTACGAACATCCCACTCAGGATAAAGCAGTTTGCCCGACAACCTCTCGCGGTCCACATCTTCAGGAGCAAGGTCCAGATGTAATTTTAGGCGGGTTGCAGGAGCTTTGGAGACTTGTCCAAGACCAATCTCATCGTGATCATCCGCTGCCTTCTTCGCGTTGTCCTCATCATCGTCATCAACGCGGCGGTTGAGATTTAGAAATTCGGTCCAGCTCAGAATTGCTTCGAATTTGTGCAAAATCAGGCTGTCATTGCGCTCTGCCTGATCCGTTTTATGCCGCTTGGCCCGCAGCATTTTCTCGCTGCCACTTTCTGCCGTCCCGTCGGTATCACGCGTTTCGACGGCTTCCCCCTCGTTAAATTCAACAGGCCTCAGCACTGGCCAAAGTGCCACAGGGCGATAAGGTTTATAACCGCGCGGCGCGGCGATATCACAGTAGTTTTCTGTTTCAATGGCGTGTTTGTAAGACAGGGCCAGTTCACCAAGCTCAAGCTGTTCGCCCAGCATGTGACGGATGAGCGCGTCAACCGCCGCCTCAGCCTTGGGCAAAGAGTGTTGCGGGCGCTGCTGAAGCAAGCCATCACACAGCGCTGCGTAACTCTGCTTTAATCCAGGTGCCCCTTTAAGGGTTTCTCGCACCATAACAGTGGCCACTTGTAATGCGCGCAGGTCCGCCCTTAACGGATCTTCATCACCATAGTATTGGGGGGCATGGGCAACAGCGGCTGCCAGCCAGATATAAAGGGCGGAGTTTGCTTCTCGGCTCGGAAAGACGGCAAGGCTTGAGGGCAAACGCAAGGTTTCACCATTGAAACTTGCGTTTGGTGTCAGTTCACTTTCTGTGCCAAGACGGCGCAGAAAGCTTAGCCTGTGTCCCGAGACTTCTTCGGAGACTGGGCGCAATTCCACACTGTGGCTACCTCCCAATCCCCGATATAGCACTGCAAGCCGCCCGACGACTTCATTGAAGTCGACCGCGGCCCCGTGATGCACCTCAGGTGCATCAAGGCGACTTGCGAATGCATGCCATAGTTTCCCGACGGTTTCTTCAGGTTCCCATGGCTCTATGTCGATCTTGCTCATTGGTCAGGCCTCACCCGAAAACGACCACGACAAGATCTTGGAGCCCGCGTTTCACATCCTCATCATCTGTGAGAGGTTCAATCATCGCGGCTTGTATTGCGCGGGGAATGCTCATCCCTTGCGCAATCAGTGTCGCTGCATAAACGACCAAGCGGGTAGAGACGCCTTCTTCCAGATCCTGCCCTTTGAGGGCACGTAATTTACCAGCTAGCCTGACAAGAGACTTTACAGTCGCTTTGTCCAGCCCGCTCTCTTGAACAACAATATCCACTTCTTGCTCAGGGGCAGGGAAGTCGAACTCAAGAGAGATAAAGCGCTGGCGTGTAGATGGTTTGAGTGTCTTTAAAATATTCTGATAACCGGGGTTATAGGAGGCAACCAGCATGAAATCTTTTGATGCCACCAGCTCTTCGCCGGTCCGGTCAATTGGCAGGGTGCGGCGATCATCCGTAAGCGGGTGCAGAACGACGGTCACGTCTTTGCGTGCCTCAACCACTTCATCCAGATAACAAATGGCGCCTTCACGTACAGCCCGGGTTAACGGGCCATCAACCCAAACGGTTTCACCACCCTTCAAGAGGTAACGACCGATAAGGTCTGCCGCCGACAGGTCATCATGGCAGGCGACGGTGTAGAGTTTACGGCCAAGCTTTTTAGCCATGTGGGCCACAAAGCGAGTTTTGCCGCAGCCAGTTGGGCCTTTGAGAAGCACTGGAAGACCGTTGTCATAGGCTGCGGCAAAAACAGAACACTCGTCCGATTGGGAGAGGTAGTAAGGGGCGTCAGCCGCCCCTTGTTTTGTTATTGTTGTTGCTTCCATAGGGTTTACTCCGCTGGAACTTCAGCTGTTGTGCTGCTTTGGATGACTTCCTTGCGCGGTACGGCAACGGAATAGATGAACAAGAACGCACCGATGACGAATACAAAGCCTGCGCCAAAACGCATCCAGTAGAACAGATCCATCTGACTTTGGACTTCCATGTAGTACTCACCCATAACCCGCTGCATGTGGGTTTGAATGGTTCCTGCAAAGGTCAGCACGAATGTCATGAACACCATGCCGCCGGACATGAGCCAGAAAGACGCCATGTTAAGCACTTGGTTGTATGGATCCCTGCCACGCAATATTGGCATTGCGTATGTGAAGATCGCCAAATTCAATGCAACATATGCTCCATAGAACGCCAGGTGACCATGAGCGGCGGTGATTTGAGTCCCGTGTGTGTAGTAGTTCACGCCGTGCAACGTGTGCAGGAAGCCCCAGACACCAGCGCCAAAGAAGGCGAGGGTGGCACAGCCGAGAGACCAAAGCAGAGCGGCCTTGTTCGGATGATCGCGGCGGCCTTTCCAAACCATCACGAAAGCGAATGCCATCATTCCAAAGAACGGGACAACTTCCAAGGCTGAGAAGATGGATCCGATCCACTGCCAGTAACCGGGTGCGCCGATCCAGTAGTAGTGGTGGCCTGTGCCCAAAATGCCGGAGAACAGAGCGGTAGCTACAATCACATAGAGCCATTTTTCAACGACTTCGCGGTCAACACCGGTCAGCTTCAGCATCAGGTAAGCCAGAATGGATGCCATGATAAGCTCCCAGACGCCTTCCACCCAAAGGTGCACAACATACCACCAGTACAGCTTGTCCAGCCCAAGGTTGCTTGGGTTGTAGAAGCTGAACAGGAACAGCAGAGCCAGACCCCAAAGACCAATCAGAAGAATATTCGTAATTGTAGTCTTGCGACCCTTCAAAACAGTCATGGTAATGTTGTAGAGGAAAATCAAAGCGGCAACGACAATGCCCATCTTGACCCATTTGGGTTGCTCAAGAAACTCACGTCCTTCCTTGCCCAGCAGCCAGTTGCCTTCGAACGGGTTGAACACATAGGTCACAACCACACCCAAAGTACCCACTATGAGAATAGCAAGCTGGAGATAAGCCAGTTTGGGCGAGTGCAACTCACGCTCTGCTTCCTCTGGAACAAGGAAGTAAGCTGCGCCAAAGAAGCCGGTAATGAGCCACACGATCAAGCTGTTTGTGTGCAGCATGCGGATGATGTTGAACGGGAGCAGTTCCGACAGGAAGTTGGGTTGAATGTAAACCCACCCTGCGAGCAGGCCGCCCAGCACCTGAATTGCAAATAATGCCATGGCAAAAGCAAAATACGCCAGAGCCACTTTTTGTGTTTGGTATTTCATCTTTCGTTCCCCCTGATCCTCGATTAACCTGCCTCGTTTGGCGGCCAACCTTGTGTGTCAATTTTGTTAGTCCAGATCAGGAAATCGGTTAGGTTGAGGATTTCTTCGTCGGAAAGGTTGAACTGAGGCATCTGACGGCGGCCTTCAATGCCTGTGGGCATGGCTTCCATCCAGCCTTTCAAGGATTCAAATGCTGCTTCACGATCGTCAAGCACGCCCCAGCGCGCCATTACGTTACCAACTTCCGGCGCAAAGTAGGCGCCTTCACCCAAAATGGTGTGGCAGTTGATGCAAGCTTTTTCTTCCCAGATATGCTTACCGGCCGCAACGCTGTCATTCAGCGTTTTTGCGTCAGTGGATGTGTTGTTGATGTAGAGGTGGCTATGTATGGAAAGTGCCACAAAGATGATGATGAAGAATAACGACCCGCCATAAAAAATATTGCGGGTCATGCTTTTTGTCATGACCTCGCGCATCGCGCGTTCCTTTGCCCCTTGGTTGCTCGTAGCTAAAGAATGTCATGGTTCACGGGAAACTTCTTAACCAAAGTCAATCCCACTTGGACTTCGTAGATTTCCCAAGGTGAGTATGTTGGACAGAGGTGGTTTTCCGGCTTTTTTGAGGGGCAAAAGCTGCTGTAAAATGCGGATAGATGACAGTAGGAGGGCGTAGAGGGCGAGCCCTATTTTGTTGTGTGTTGTTGGATGTCATCTCATCTAGAACGTGTTCCGTTTGATTGAGTTCAATCAAACGGCAAGAGTTTTCTCAAAAATAAAGAAGTTAAAGCGCGAGGCGTGAATGAAAATGAACGCAACGTGCTAAGGCGCTTATTTGAAAGCAAGTGCCAGATTTTCTGGTAAGGAGAATTCTTCCAGTACCCTGTTTCGGCCGGCCTCTGACATTTTTCTAGCTGTCTTGTTCACAATGCTCTCAACCTTTTCGGGCGTGTGCTTTGCGGCAAATGGTGCGAAGTACCATTTCAAGAATACAAAACAGATAGTGTCTTCCAAAGCCTGAACATCTTTATCCCGCTTGATCCCTTCCTTGCGCAACATGCGTGCTGCATGGGTACAGTCTTCCTCAGGGTATCCGGCGTCGCGCATAAGGGCGCTGACCCGCTCCGCATGGTGCTTGGCCAAATCCCGTCGCCAAGTGAGGTAGCCAACACGCCCTTCTGGATAATCTTTTCGTTTGAGTATCCACCGCTCTACATGCTGGCCGCGGGCCGCAATCTTCAATACCTCGGAGGCATCGGGAAACAGTCGGTTCATCTCTTCAAACATGCGCTCCCCATAAAGGAGGGCATCCGGACGACCTTCGCTGCTATTGGGGTCTTTGCTATTTGCCCCGTCAATAGCGGCAATAACTGTTTTCATCTGCGTCATTTCATCGAGCTCCAAGCTTCCACGTGATCTGTCTCGGCAAAAGAGCGAAGACGTTCAATATCTTCAATAATAGCGCTGTTTTTCTTGATTTGAACACCTACCGGACGCAGTCGTGCAAAAGAGCGAGAAAGGCTTTCCGGTTTCATGCCAAGACGACCGGCAATGAGAACCTTATCATAGGGCAGGGTCACCATATGGGTGCCGTGCTCAGCGCAGCACAGATCCAGCAAAAACTCGGCAACCCGCTGTGGCCCCGTTTGCGCCTTCAGCTGCTCCAGTTGCGATACCAGAAAATGTAGATGATTGAACGTGGAGGCAAGAATGGTAACAGCCACTTCCGGCTCTTCGCGAATAACATTAAGCAGTGCTGAGCTTGGTATACGCACCACTTCACATGCAGTGACCGCTTCAGCGGAAACAGGATACTCCTTTTTCTGGATAGCGACAGCTTCGCCAAAGCTCTCCCCTTTGGTGAACACATGCACGATAGCTTCACCGCCATTGGGGGTAATTCGGTAGAGTTTGACCCACCCGTCTATGACAATGTGAATTGCTGAAGCGGTTTCACCTTGAAAAAAAAGGGTCTCGCCCTTTTCATAGGTACGCCAACTCGACATGGATAGCAGCATGTCAACGTACTTTTCGGGTAAACTCTTCAAAAGCAATGAATTTTGCGCAATCTGTTTGCGTCGCTCACTCAGCATGCACTGTTCCCTCAGTTCCATAGCGCATTCAATCGTCGTTTCCATTGTGATTTCATGGGCAATCTAGAAAGTTAAACTGCAGTTTGTGCATCTGGCTTTATCACATGTCAAAGTTAATCGGTAAAAAGCGAAAAAAGCGGCCTTTAACGCTGGAAAACCGGGGACTATAGCCTCCAATTTCAGGGGGAAGAGAGGGATCTGCTGCATCTTCCCGCAAATCCCTGTCATAGCACCGTTGAATAGAAAGAGATTCGCAAGGGCTGAAAGCTCAAAAGGACACTCTGTGATCTGGAAAAACCACTAGGGCGAATCGATTACGTGTTCTTTGTCAAAACGAGGTCAAAAGGAAGTAGAGCAGGTGCGCTCCTTTGCTTTTCAAAGAGTATTTATCCTCATGCTTTCTTCTGGAGGTCAATCTGTCACACCCTGCGTGAACTCCCTTAGTTTTCTTTGGTTTCTAGCTGGTTGTCCTATTGGGATATCCACTCGCGGTTGTGGTCTTAACTTAAGTCAAGGAGTCGTCGCTCCGTTCAACTCACTGTGAGCAGGCCTCACCAGCAACGGAGTTTGAAATGTCACAACCAGCAAAGAGACGAGGATCGGGTTTCGCGATGGCGGCCAGCCTTGCGCTCCTGTTAGGCAGTGCAACGGCGCCAGCTTTTGCAGAAGGACCAACCTTAAGCGAGGAAGCGTTCGAGCGCTCCAAGCAGCTTTATTTTGAACAGTGTGCGGGCTGTCATGGTGTTCTTCGTAAAGGGGCTACAGGTAAGAACCTTGAGCCTCATTGGAAGAAAACCGCCGCAGATGGCACCGTCACAGAAGGAGGGACTCTTCAGCTTGGCCAGGATCGCCTAGAGAAAATTATCTCTTGGGGAACCGAAGGCGGCATGAACAACTTCTCGGAAATCCTGACCGAGCAAGAAATCAAGGATATGGCGACCTACATTATGTTGGAACCGCCAAAGCCGCCTGAAATGTCGCTCAACCAGATGAAGCAGACCCGTAAGGTCTATGTGGAAGAAAAGGATTATCCTGATAAGCCTCTGCATGGCCGCAACTGGGAAAACTTCTTTGTTGTGATCGAGCGTGACGCGGGTAAAGTTGCAGTCATCGACGGCGACACCAAGGAAGTTCTGGTTCACATTCCAACCGGTTATGCGGTGCATGTGATCAAGGCATCCGAGCATCACAAACTGGAAGAACCGGAGCAGCCAGGCCGCTTCTGGTACACCATGGGCCGTGATGGCAAGATGACCAAGATCGACCTCTGGCAAACACCAGACAAGATGCTTGTCTCTGAAGTGACTGTTGCCTACGACGCCCGCGATGTGGCCATTTCCGGCGATGGCAAGTACATCATCGGCGGTGCTTACTGGCCTCCACACTTCGTGATTTCTGATGCAGTGACCATGGAACCGCTTAAGGTTGTTTCGACCCGTGGCGTGAACCTGAACGGAGATTATGTAGAAGAAAGCCGTGTGGCCGCTATCTACACAACTCCAAATGAGCCTACATGGCTGGTTGCTGTTAAAGAACTTGGCCAGATGTGGCAGGTCGATTACTCCGATATCGATAATCTTCGTATCGACAAGATTGACTCTGCTCACTTCCTTCATGATGGCTTCTTCGATCCTACAGGTCGCTACTTCCAGATTGCTGCCAACGCATCCAATAAAATGGTTGTTGTCGACACCAAAGATCGCAAGCTTGAAGCAATGATCGATGTTGCAGCGCTTCCACACCCGGGACCTGGTGCGAACTGGAACGATCCTAAGTGTGGTCCTGTTGCAGGCACAACCCACCTCGGTGTTGGTACTGTCTCAGTCTGGGCGAACGACCCAGCAGGCCGTCCGGACGAGGCTTGGAAGAAGTGTTACGAAGTTGAAACAGACGGCCCGGGCCTCTTCATTCGTACACATCCGAACTCCAAGTACGTTTGGGCTGACCAGACCAAACATCCAGATCCTGAAATTCAGCAGGCTGTTCAGGTGATCTCGAAAGAAACCGGTGAGATTGTGAAAACAATCACCATCACCGAAACAGAGGGCAATGCCGCTGTTCACTTCGAGTTCAATGCAGACGGCACTGAAGTTTGGGTATCCAACTGGAATATGGGCGACTCTTTAGAGCCAAACGGTGAAATCGTTGTTTACGACGCTGACACCCTTGAAGAGAAAACCCGGATCAAGGGCCTTTATGCTCCAACTGGTAAGTTCAACGTTCACATTCGTTCGAACCACGTCACCTAATGAGTGAACCTAAAAAAATGAAAGGGGCGGGCGGTTCGTCCGCCCCTTTCATATACACCCCCTCGTGGAGCAAACCTGCCAGAAGCATTTATGAGTGCCACCTTTTCAGGATGGTCCAATGGCACCGCGAGGCTACCGTACTCAGCTACGAGGGAGCTTGGAAATGAGCCAGCCCAAAGTACCGGAAACGAAAAAGCCGATCTGGCGCAGGTATTTCCTCTGGGGGATGCCGGTCGCAGGTATCGCCGGGGCCTTCGTTGCCGGCATTGTTTTTTGGGGCGGTTTCAACACCGCCATGGAAGCGACAAATACAAAAGATTTTTGTGTCTCGTGTCACGAGATGAATGACTTTGTCTATCAAGAATATCAGGGCACAATTCACGATGTGAACCGCTCGGGCGTTGGTGCGGTGTGCTCTGATTGCCATGTTCCCAAAGACTGGACCCACAAAATGATCCGTAAGGTCAAGGCGTCCAAAGAGCTTTGGGGCAAAATGGTCGGCACGATCAATACCCCTGAAAAATTTGACAAGAAACGCATTCATCTGGCCATGAATGAATGGGAGCGGATGAAAGCGACCGACTCTCGCGAGTGCCGGAACTGTCATGATTTCGAATCCATGATGCCGGAGTTTCAGCGTCCGCGTGCCCGTCAGCAGCACATGAACGCCATGGAAACAGGTCAGACCTGTATCGATTGCCACAAAGGCATCGCGCACACAAATGTACGCGATCGGGCACCGGAAGAGTATCTGGAGAAAATTGAAGCCCCGAACTCCAAGTTTGCCCGCGAGATTCCGCAGGCATACCTTGAAAGTCTTGCACGGGTAGAAGCTAGAGAAGAAGCAGAAGCACAAGCGGTAAAGGCTGCAAAAAAGGCAGAGCGGGAAGCTGTTCAGGCTCAGATTGCTGCTGCTGTTGAAACCGCGCTGGCAGAAGAAAAAGCAAAAGCTTCTGGCGGAGCCGATGCTGAGCAGGCGGCAGGGGATGCAGTTGCATCACATGTTGACTGGAACTCTGTTGTACCTTCCGAGCTAACCCTGTTCTATCCCGGTCAAGCATCCTTCGAGTTTGTTCAAAACGGCAAACAACATGGCGGTGCACGCCCGCTGACCAAAGGGGGCGACCAGTGCACAACCTGTCACGCCAAAGAGCTTGAAACAATCGGCAACAAGATTGTGAAGGGGACGGATAACACCGAGCCAACTCCAATTCCGGGCAAGCGCGGTATCATCAACGCAACCGTGCAAGCTGCTCATGACGATGAAAACGTCTACTTCCGTCTGCAATGGCCAGATGCACCGCATGCTCCTGTTCCATTTGTGGAAGGCGGTAAGCTGGATCCGGATAACCAGATCAAAGTGGCCATGATGATCACTGGAACGGGGATCAAAATGGGTGAACAGGTGGGCTGCTGGGCAACATGCCATGCAGACAACACCTACATGCCGTTTGATCCGGATGACGAGGTCATTGCCAACTCCGGTGAGACTGCCGAGCGTTTGAATGCACTCAAGTCTGTCTCCAAGTACCTCAGCGAGTCTCGCACAAAGATCGAGGTCAAAGGTCGCCGCGGCAAGGCACAGGGTGGCTGGGACAAGCTGAAATCCGCTGAAGAGATCGACCAGCTCTTGAATGAGGGAACCTATATGGACCTGCTTCGCGTCTACGCAGATGGCAGCGCGTCCAATGGGTATCTTTTGGAGCGCCGTGTTGAGAATGAAGGCGAAATCAGCGCAACTGCGAACCTTGAAGGTGGCATGTGGACCGTTGTGTTCTCACGTCCCTTGAACTCGAAAGCAGTTGGAGATGTTCCTCTGGAACTCGGTAAAACCTACACAGTAGGGTTTGCCATTCACGATGACTTTGCATCGGCGCGGTTCCACCACGTCACACTCAACACCAGTCTGGCACTGGATGATGAGACAGCGCAAATCAACGTTGTGAAACAATAAACTCAAAGGGCGGCCTAATATTAGGCCGCCCTTATTCTCTTTAGGGCAGGCACTATGTTTTCAAAATTATCAGGTCTCACTCTCGCATTATCCGGTCTGCTGATAATGGGCTCAGATGTGCTGGCTGCCGATGACACCTCAAAATTATGCGCAAAAGCCGAGCAGCGTTATGTGGAGCTATATGGCCAGCCCTCTGCCAAGGTCAGCGATGCGGTTGTTGTGAAGATGTACAAATACCGCTTTTGCCCTGAGAAAGTGAGCGTGCGCGCGGGCACAACTGTGCGCTGGGTGAATGTGGACAAGCGCACCAGCCACACGGTGCATCTCAATGAAACAAACGAGCCTGAATCTCTTCGCCTTTTCCCAAAGGAGACTTTTGAATTCACCTTCTTGTCTGCAGGTGAGCAAAAGTATTTATGTGGCCCCCATTGGGAAACTCAGAAAATGATTGGCATGGTCAGCGTAACACCTTGACGAACATAGATAAAAGTTTTCCAAAGATTGCTGAGCTGCGTTGATTAAAGTCAAGCAAATCCCTCTCGAAATAAGCAATCATAACTTAACAAAAAATCTCAGGAGGTTTGAGGGTTCATGACTGGTAAAGTCTTTCTTATAGGGGCAGGACCCGGCGACGTTGAACTCCTTACCCTGCGCGCTGTGCGGATGATTAAAGAAGCGGATGCCATTGTTTATGACCGTCTGGTTTCCGATGAAATCATGAAGCTTGTTCCCGCCGAGTCAGAAAAGGTTTTTGTAGGAAAAACCCCAAATTTCCATCCTGTTAAACAGGAGGAAATCAACCAGATTCTTGTGGACCTTGCGCTTCAAGGAAAAACGGTTGCAAGGCTGAAAGGCGGTGACCCGTTGATTTTCGGGCGTGGATCCGAAGAAGCCGCGCACCTGCAATCTCACGGTATAGAAGTCCAGTACGCACCGGGAATTACGGCAGCTCAAGGGGCGGCCTCCTCGTGCGGGGTGCCTCTCACGCATCGTGGTCTGGCAACGGGTGTTCGGTATGTGACCGGGCACAGGCAGGCAGATGGTGATCTGGATCTGGATTGGAAAAGTCTGGCCAGTGATGAGACAACACTTGTGGTCTATATGGGCGTTGCCAATATCGGCCAGATCGCCATGCGCCTGATGGCTGCAGGTTTAAATGATAGTACGCCGGTGATGGCAGTGGCCAACGCCACTACACCGCGCGAAACCCGAATGTTCTCTAGCCTTGGCCGCATTGCAAATGATAGCCGTGAAGCGGGGTTGGAAGCGCCTGTTCTGTTCATCATCGGCAAGGTGGTCACCGTGTGCAACGAGTGGCCTGCCGATGCGTTTTTGGAAAAAGCGCGGGAAGATCAGGATCAGTACGCAGAAATGGTCAATCATGCGTAGTTTCTTGCTCCTGTTTCTTTTTATGAGCAGCGCTGCATTTGCTGAAGACGCCATAAACGAGAAAGAGCTTGCCAATCTGGTGCATCAAGATTGCGGTTCCTGTCACGGGCTGACCTTGAAGGGTGGGCTGGGGCCGGAGCTGCGCTCCACTGCAATTTCCCACTACGACGTTGATACCCTCTCCATTGTCATACTCGACGGAATTCCAGGAACAGCCATGCCGCCTTGGCGCCCTCTGATGTCGGAGCGCGAAGCGCGTTGGATTGCTGAATATCTTTTGGAAGGCCCAAAGTGAAAAGGACACCCCATATGAAACGCATTTTCAGTTTGGTTACGGCCCTGTTTTTAATGGGCGGTGCCGCACAGGCCGATGAAATTATCTCAACGGGAGATTTGGGGCTGGTGGTGGAACGGGCCAAAGGATCGCTTGTTCTGATTGATCAGTCCGAGCACGCCGCGATTGACCGTATTGAAGGGCTGGGTGACCTTTCCCACGCAAGTTTGGTTTATTCCCCCGATCAACGCTTTGCTTATGTCTTCGGGCGAGATGGGGGGCTTAGCAAAGTCGATATTGTGGAGCGTAAAGTCGTCAAACGGGTCATTCAAGGCGGCAATTCAATCGGCGGTGCAATTTCCGATGACGGCAAACTTGTTGCTGTCTCGAACTACGAGCCCGGCGGCGTCCGCGTCTTTGACGCAAAAACCTTGGAGATGGTTGCCGATATCCCCACGGCATCAAAAACCATCGGCTTGGTGGACGTTCCGGGCCGTAAGTTCGTCTTTACCCTCTGGGATGATGGTGAAACATGGATTGCGGATTTCTCATCTGACGAGTTAAAGCTTTCCAAAGTCAAGGAAATGGGTACCAACCCATATGATGCGCTGATCACCGAAGATGGTCGCACCTACATCACGGGCCTGTTTGGAGAAGACGGCCTGACCGCATTGGACCTTTGGCAGGAAAGTCCTGAACCAATCCGCGTTCTGCCAAACTATGGCCGTGGAATGAAGGACCTTCCCGTCTACAAAATGCCTCACTTGGAAGGTTGGGCCAAGGCTGGTCAGGAGTTTGTTCTACCCGCCGTTGGTCACAATCAAGTGCTTTGGATTGATAGCAAGACCCTTCTAGAGACAGGGCGTACAGACACATACGGGCAGCCGGTTTTCGCTATGGCACGGCCTGATGGACGCCACATCTGGGTGAACTTCGCCCATCCTTTGAACGACACCATTCAGGTTATCGACACGCTGACCAAACAGGTGGTGCATGAGTTCAAGCCGGGTCCCGCTGTGCTGCACATGGAATTTACGCCGCGTGGGCATGAGGTTTGGATTTCGGTACGTGATGCGGGAACCGTGATGATCTACGACACGCGCACCTTTCAGAAGATTGGTGAGATTAAAGCCGACAAACCATCGGGCATCTTTTTCACCGCACGTGCTCATAAAACGGGGCTGTGAGACATGGAAAAACGTCTTGACCCTCTAGATTTGAGATTGCTGGACGAATGGCAACGGGATTTTCCACTCTGCGCGCGCCCTTTTTTGGTAGTGGCGCAGGAGCTTGGTTGCAGCGAGGAGGAAGTCGTTGACAGACTTGAGAAGCTGCGTAGTTCAGGCCGCATTAGCCGGGTAGGTGGCACCTGCACCCCAAACAGCATATCGGCCAGTACACTGGCAGCAGTGGCTGCACCGCAGGAACGGCTGGCGGAAACCGCGGAAATTATCGGGCGGTTTGAAGGGGTCAACCATTCATACCAGCGGGAGAACTTTTGGAACCTGTGGTTCGTCGCCACGGGGCCAGACCGCAAGCATGTAGAGCAGACGCTGGCGCAAATTGGTATGGAAACAGGCTTGCGCGTTTTGGACTTGCCTTTGGTTCGCCCTTTCAACGTTGATCTGGGTTTCAGCTTGAAAAAAACAAAGGCACACCGTGTTGCTCGCAAAGCAGTGCAAATGGATGTGCTGCAAGAGGGCGATCGGGACATCCTGCAAGTTCTCACAGGGGGGATGCCGATTTGTGAAACCCCCTATCAGAAAGTTGCCAGCCAACTCGGGCGAAGCGAAACGGATATTCTTGCCCGCATCAAGGCTTTGCTTAGTGCGGGTATCATTTCCCGCCTCGGTGTTATTGTGCGCCACCGCCCGTTGGGCTGGAGTTCCAATGCCATGGTGGTGTGGGATGTGGATGCGGGTAATGTTGAGGCGGCAGGCAAAGCACTGGCCGGTACTTCTGGTGTCACGCTATGCTATGAGCGCCGCCCGGTTCCCGGAGTTTGGCCCTACCGCCTTTATTGCATGATCCACGCACGCAGCCGCAGTGAAGCGGGTGAGATTTTGAACAGGGCCCGTGAACTTCCACAGCTCAACGGTGTCAGCCACGAAGTGCTGTTTTCGTGCCACTGCTACAAGCAGACAGGGGCTTTGATTTCTGTGGGACGGGAGGTGGCTGCATGACCACGCCATTGGATGAGATCGACCGCAAATTGATTAACCGTCTGCAAGACACTTTACCTTTGACCCAAAGACCTTTCGCGCAGATCGGGAAAGAGATTGGTATTGACGAAGAGCAGGTGATTACGCGTATTCAAACCCTGCGCGATACGGGCATTCTCACACGCTTTGGCCCGTTCTTCGATGCGCAGGCCATGGGCGGCGCGTTCTGCCTGTGCGCAATCGCCGTACCTGAGGAGCGGTTTGAGAACGTGACAGAGGTAGTGAACGCCTTTCCGGAAGTCGCCCATAATTATCAGCGCTCCCATGAATTGAACATGTGGTTCGTGCTGGCCACGGAAGCGGAAAGTGAAATTGCTGCAGTCGCGGCCCAAATCGAGCAAAAAACAGGTTTGAAAGTTCACTGTTTTCCCAAAGAACAGGAATACTTCATCGGGTTTCGGGTGGTGGCATGACATTAAGCGAACTGGACAGAAAAATCATTGAAGCCACACAAGCGGGCCTGCCCCTTGTTGCCGCTCCCTATGAGGCCATTGCAAAAACAGTTGGCCTCACTGAAGCGATCGTTTTGGAACGGCTGGAGGCCATGCAGGCGCAAGGCGTCATTCGCCGCATTGGCGCGGCTCCAAATCACTACCGCCTTGGCATGACAGCAAATGGCATGTCGGTTTGGGATGTGGAGGATGAAAGCGTAGAAAGGCTGGGTAAGCAAGTGGGGGCCTTGCCCTTTGTCACCCACTGCTACCGCAGACCGCGCGCACTGCCCGCATGGCCCTATAACCTCTTTGCCATGATCCACGGCTCCAGCCGCGAAGAGGTGATCGACAAGCAACAGGAAATAGCTGACTTGCTGGGGGCTTCCTGCAAATCCAATGATATTCTCTATTCCACCCGCATTCTCAAGAAAACCGGGCTACGGCTGCGAAAGAAGGAGGCTTGAAGTATGTTTCGTCTTTCTGAATACATGAGCCAAATAACGACCCCCACGCCGGTTGCTCCCCGTCGCGGCTCGGGTATCGTCAAACCTGTGGTTATCTGGAACCTGACCCGCCGCTGCAACCTCAAGTGCCGCCACTGCTATACGATCTCTGCCGATGTGAGCTTCCCCGGCGAGCTGTCAAATGAGCAGGCATTAGAGACGCTGGAAGATTTGGGGCAGTTTAAAATTCCAGCCTTAATCCTGTCGGGCGGCGAGCCTTTGGACCGGCCGGACCTGTTTCAAATCGCCGCCCGCGCCCGCCAGCTTGTGCGTATGCTGGCCTTGTCCACCAACGGCACGAAAATCCATGGAGACGCTGCCGACCGTGTTGCGGAAATCGGTTTTGATTATGTTGGCATTTCCATCGATGGAATTGGCAAGACCAATGATTGGTTTCGCGGTGTAGATGGTGCCTTTGAAACAGCCTTACGCGGTGTGCGCGAGTGCAAGGCACGAGGCATCAAGGTTGGTCTGCGTTTTACGCTGACTGAGGGAAACTACAAAAGCCTGCCTGACCTTTTGAAGCTTTGCGAAGATGAGGGGGTCGATAAGTTTTACCTCTCCCACTTGGTCTATGCAGGGCGGGGCGACAAACATCGGGGCGAGGATGCGGAGCATCTTAGAACCCGCTGGGGTCTGGACCTTCTTATCGATCACGCGTGGAAGTCTCTCGGCGGCGGTACGCCGCTGGATATCGTTACCGGAAACAATGATGCCGATGCGGTTTATTTCCTGAACTGGGTTCGAACTCGGTTCGGAGAGGAAAAGGCTGCGCATGTTGCAACGCACCTTAAAGCTTGGGGCGGGAACTCTTCCGGACTTGGTGTTGCAAACATAGATACACAAGGGCAGGTACACCCTGATACCTATTGGTCCGACTATACAATCGGCAGCGTAAACGACACGAAGTTCTCGAAGCTATGGACCAGTGAAGATCCGATATTGGCTCAGCTCAGAACGCGGCCACGCCCTTTGAAAGGGCGTTGTGGTGCCTGTGCCTTTAAGGATGTTTGTGGCGGCAATACCCGCATTCGAGCCCTGCAGCTTACCGGTGATCCTTGGGCAGAGGACCCAGCCTGCTACCTGTCAAATGCTGAAATTGGCTTAAAGGGTGAACCAAACGAGCGGGTAACCGTTACCCCATTTAGAGGAAAAAGACATGATCCGGCCCATCGTTTTGCTTAGTGCGGCGGTTCTGTCCGCCGCGCCTGCCTTTGCAGGTCCAGCCCAGCTTTATCAAGATAATTGCGCAGAGTGCCACAGCGCTGACCGTCTGGGCGGTACAGGGCCCGCCCTGATCCCCGAAACCTTGAAACGCATGCGCGGACCCAAGCTGAAGACGGTTATTTCCAATGGCCGCGAAGCAACCCAGATGCCGGCGTTCTCTGAAGTGCTCAGCACCTCTGAGATTGATGATCTTGTAAACTACATCAAGGAGCCTTTGAAAGCTGTTCCGGCTTGGGGGCCTGAGCAGATCATGGAAAGCCGGGTGCTCAATGAGGACTATAAGCATGTAGAGGCTCCCAAGTGGTCCTCTGATCCCATGAATATTACTCTCGTCGTGGAAACAGGCGACCACCATGTGAGCGTCCTGGACGGTGACACATTTGATGTACTGGACCGGTTCCCGACCCCGTTTGCAGTGCACGGTGGACCAAAGTTCACGCCCGATGGCCGCTATGTCTTCATCATGTCCCGCGATGGCTGGGTGCAAAAGTATGATCTTTACGCCCTGCAGGAAGTTGGCCGCACTCGCGCCGGGCTCAACAGCCGCAACATTGCCATCAGTCATGATGGAAAGTGGCTGGCCGTTGCCAACTACCTGCCCAATACACTTACAATTCTCTCAAGCGATGATTTGAGTGTGGCCAAAGTCAAGGACGTGAAGGGCAAAGACGGTACTCCAAGTCGCGTTTCCGCTGTTTATCAGGCCCCTCCGCGGGAAAGCTTTGTGCTGGCCTTGAAAGATGTGCCGGAGATCTGGGAAGTTTTTTACGGGCCGAACCCTCCGCAGATGGGCTTTGCCCATGATTGGCGCATGGAAGGACCTGTGCCAAATCCCGACCCGTTCCCGATCCGCAAAATCACAACACCAGACTATCTGGACGATTTCTTCTTTGATCAGAGCTACGAGTACGTCATGGGCGCTTCTCGCAGCGGGAAGGGGGGACAGGTTATTGATCTTGTGATTGGTCATAAAATTGCTGATTTAGACCTACCCGGTATGCCTCATCTGGGCTCTGGTATCACATGGAATATGGGCAGCTCGACAGTCATGGCAACGCCGCACCTCAAAGACGGCATGATCTCTGTCATTGATATGAAGTCATGGGAAACCGTGAAACGTATAAAAACGCTTGGCCCGGGCTTCTTTATGCGCTCTCATGAGAACTCCAAATATGTCTGGGCGGGTGTGTTTTTTGGTCCCAATAAAGACGCCATGCACATCATCGACAAGCAGACATTGGAGATCGTGCGCACCCTGCGCCCTGTGGAAGATGCAACCGTTGCCCACGTGGAATTCACCAAAAGGGGCAAGTATGCTTTGGTATCAGTGTGGGAGGATGATGGAGCTGTTATAGTGTATGATGCCAAGACCTTGGAAGAGGTACGGCGTTTGCCCATGAGAAAACCATCGGGGAAGTACAATGTCTGGAACAAAATCACCTTTTCAGAAGGTACCAGCCACTGAGGTTTTAATTGTGTCCCACGGCCAGCCCTCTGACCCGCTGGCCGGGGAACTCTATCTGAATAATCTGGCGCAGAAGGTTCTGCGCCTTTTGCCGGATTGGAATGTGTGCTCGGTAACTTTGGCAGCCCCGGGCAGATTGGAACACGTGCTTGAGAAAATGAGAACACCGCCTATGGTGTTTCCGTTTTTCATGTCAGATGGCTGGTTTGTTCGAAAAGCGTTGCCCAAGCGTTTGGGCGAGCGCCGGCTGCAGATATTGGCCCCTCTGGGCAATTTGTCAGATTTGCCTGCAAGAACAGCAAAGTATTTGGCGCAGCAAATGGAAAACCAGCGTTGGAGCGTGGAAGACACACATGTGCTGCTCGCCGCACACGGGTCGGCAAGCGGGCCAATTCCTGCCAGATGCACACGGGAGTTTGCTGATCTGTTGAGCCAGCATCTTGCTTTCAAAGGTATCAGCGTTGGGTTTCTGGAGCAAGGGCCCTGCTTGCATGAGAGCGCAAGACACACGGGGCCACAATCGGTTCTCCTGCCGTTTTTCGCGGGAGATGGAGAACATGTGGTGAGTGATGTCCCACAAGCCCTTGAACGGGCGGGTTATAAGGGGCTGTGTTTGCCCGCACTGGGGCAGTTGGACTTTGTGCCGGAATTGATTGCGGAGCATTTATTAAGAGTGGCCAGTTGCAAAGCTGCTGCCTGAAGGGAAAACATATATGTGGTCGAATAGAAAACTTGCCATTGTGCTGTATCCGTTTGTGACAGCCACCGTTGCTATTAATTTGTTTTTTGCCGCCTTGATTGGAACGTTTGCCGACTTGCCAGCCTTGACGCCGGTCATGTCTTTATGGCTGAGCCTGCCGCTGGGCATTCCTGCCACATGGGCTTCTGTCAAATGGGTGCGTAGCCTTCTTCGGCAAGCCGGAGATTAAACTCTGCCTGCTTAAATTAAACGACACGTGCCGACTGGTCCTTACGGGCAGTTTCTGCTCTGTGTAATCCCGCGTACTCGAGCCGTTTTTCTAAATAGGCGAGAAATTCCAAATCTCTACCATTGCTAGATTGTTTTTATCCCTGCAATTTGGGCGCAGTCTTGATAATTATCAATGAGGGCCGGTGAGGCAGGGTCTACGCCTGCACTATGTTCAACCGTTGGCTCACATATCTAGCTTATGCCATTTTAGCGCTGACTATGACTTTGTCTGGTGTAAAGGCAGAGCTTTTGCGCAGCGCAGGTGCGTCAGCGGATGGGGTGCAGGAAATCGTTATCTGCACCACTTTGGGCCAAAAGACAATTCAATTGGATCAAAATGGAGATCCGATCCCACAAAACCAGAGTGACCGGTCCTGCTGTGAAGGCGTGTGTATTGCCTGCGGCATGTGCCAGTCCTCCATGTTCCTTCCACCAGAGAACTTTCAGCTTTCTGGTCACTATCTGCACTCCATAAATCCAAACAGACTCCGTGACGTCACTGCCGTGCGCCTTGTGCAATCGGCCTCGGCACGCGCGCCGCCGGGGGGGAATCCATGTTAAACTTGTGTTTTCAGCGCATTGCAGCGCACATATGCAGCCTTGTTGCTGTAACATTCATGGCCGTGGCAGTCTTGCACTCTGCCAATGCGCAGGCTCAAAGCCAAAGCTCCTTTCTTGCCCGTTTTCTCCCTCAAATAGCCCCATCCCTTATTGTAGAAGGGAGTGATGCTTATGGCTCGATCCGCCCGGATATTCCTGTGGCGCCCTTGCTCAAAGGGGATAAACAGATCGGCTGGGTCTGGATTACTTCCGATTTCGTTGGCACCACCGGCTACTCCGGCAAGCCCATCCATACAATGGTTGCAGCGGATATGGATGCCCGTTTGCTTGGCGCTCAGCTTATCGAGCATTCAGAGCCCATCGTGCTCGTGGGTATTCCTGATGAGAAAATCAAAGCCCTGACCAGAAGCTACCAAGGCATTGACCTTGTCGATGAAGCGGCTACCGGCGGCCAGTCTCACGATGTGGACATTATCTCCGGCGCAACCGTTACCATTATCGTGATTGACGACACCATCATTCGCTCGGGCTTGAAAGTGGCGCGGGCACTCGGTCTTGGTGGCTTGAAAGGCGGCCAGAACGGCGAGCCCAAGTTCATTGTTAAAGAAGGTGCGAGCGCTGCGACTGACTGGATTGATCTAACCGGAGACGGCACGGTGCGCCGCCTGAGCCTCGATGTTTCGCAGGTTAATAGTGAATTTGCCGGTTCCAACGATCCGCGCGCTGCAAAGCGCCCTGAAAAAGGACCGGACAGTGACACCTTTATCGATATGAATGTGGCGCTTGTGAGCGTACCGTCCATCGGTAAATCTCTGCTGGGCGAAAAGGGGTATGCCAACCTTCAAAACTGGTTGAAGGAGGGTGAACACGCCATTCTTGTGACAGGCCGTGGCCGCTACTCCTTCAAAGGATCAGGTTATGTGCGCGGCGGCATTTTCGACCGCATTCAACTGGTGCAAGGCGACGATAGCGTCCGCTTTAGGGATCGCATGCACCGGCGCATTGGCACTGTTGCAGCGGGTGGTACACCTAGTTTTGCAGAGATGGACCTCTTTAAAATTCCGGCAACTTCCAATTTTGACCCCACACGTCCATGGCGGTTGCAGTTGTTGGTCTCCCGCGCTGTTGGGGCTATCGAGAAGGCATTCGTTTCCTTTGATTTGGGCTACCAGCTGCCAAGTAAATACATGCAGCCCGTGGCCACGCCTGCAGCGCAATCTGCTGAAGCTGCTCAAGTAGCGACAATGGCAGACCAGAGCGAGGCGGCGGCCAAGCAGGCTTTGTGGAAACGCATCTGGTGGCAGAAACGCTATGAGATTGCTGGCCTTGTCGCCATGCTCAGCGTCCTCACTATTGCTTTCTTCTTCCAGCGCTGGATCACGCAATCTGCGAAAACCGTCCTTTGGTTCCGCATGGGGTTCTTGACACTAACGCTGTTTTTCCTTGGCTGGTATGCCAATGCGCAGCTTTCCGTGGTCAACTTGATGGCGCTGGGCGGGTCTTTGGCCTCAGGCTTCAATTGGGACGCGTTCCTTATGGAGCCACTCACATTTATTCTGTGGTTCTCCGTAGCAGCTGCGCTCATCTTCTGGGGCCGCGGCGCATACTGCGGGTGGCTGTGCCCCTTTGGCGCGCTTCAGGAGCTGTCAAACCGTATTGCCCGCGTACTCAAAGTGCCACAGTGGAAGTTGCCGTTTGGTCTGCACGAAAGGCTTTGGGCACTCAAGTACGTTATCTTTCTTGGGTTATTGGGCCTTTCTTTTGCATCCATTCAAATGGCCGAGCGCTTTGCTGAAGTCGAGCCGTTCAAGACCGCCATTATTCTCAAGTTCAATCGCAGTTGGCCGTTCATCCTGTTTGCGCTGGCAGTCTTGATCCCGGGCCTGTTTATCGAGCGGTTTTACTGCCGGTACTTGTGCCCGCTGGGCGGCGCGCTGGCCATTCCTGCAAGAATGCGCATGTTTGACTGGCTCAAGCGCTACCCAGAATGCGGGCGCCCCTGCCAGACCTGCTCCAATGAATGCCCAATTCAAGCCATTCATCCAACGGGCGAAATCAATCCAAACGAATGTGTGAACTGCTTGCACTGTCAGGTTCTCTATCAATCCGAGAACAAGTGTCCGGTAGTCATTCGCAAATTGAAGAGGCGCGCCCACCTTGCGCCGTCTTCTGTCAAACCAGCCGCAAAGAAACCTGCGGAATCACTGGAAGCATGAGTAGAGGAGTTACTCTCATGAGTGGGAAAATGAACGATGTAAAACGCAAAGGGCTGAGCCGCCGGCAAATGCTGAGTGCGTCTGCTGTAGGCACGGGTAGCCTTGCAATGCTTGGGGGGGCAGCTGGTCTCACAGCATCCAGTGCATTATCCCCGGCCCATGCAGCTGGCCGCAGCTCTGAGTTGAAGCCTGGTGAGCTGGATCCTTACTACGGTTTCTGGTCTTCCGGTCAGTCTGGCGAGCTTCGCATTCTGGGCTTCCCGTCCATGCGCGAATTGATGCGCGTGCCGGTGTTTAACCGCTGTTCCGCAACAGGTTGGGGCCAGACCAACGAGAGCTTGAAAATTCTCACTGAAGGCCTGCTACCAGAAACCAAGGAATTTCTAGCCAAACAAGGTAAGAAGACCTATGACAACGGCGATCTGCACCACCCGCATATGTCCTTCACCGATGGCACTTATGATGGCCGTTACATCTTCGTGAATGACAAGGCCAACACCCGTGTTGCCCGTGTGCGCGTTGACGTGATGAAGTGCGACAAGATCCTAGAGATCCCCAACGCTCACGACATTCACGGTCTGCGTCCGCAGAAATACCCGCGTACTGGCTATGTATTTGCCAATGGTGAGCATGAAGCGCCGCTGGTCAACGACGGCACAATTTTGGATGAACCGGATAAATACGTGAACATCTTCACCGCTATTGACGGTGACACCATGGAAGTTGCATGGCAGGTGATGGTTTCCGGTAACCTTGATAACTGCGATTGCGACTATCAGGGCAAATATGCGTTCTCCACTTCCTACAACTCTGAAATGGGTATGAACCTTGCTGAAATGACAGCAAGTGAAATGGATCATGTGGTTGTCTTCAACATTGCTGAAATTGAAAAGGCAGTGAAAAACGGAGACTATCAGGAGCTGAAGGGTGTTCCTGTCATTGATGGCCGTAAGGGATCAAACAAAAAGTACACCCGCTACATTCCAATTCCAAACAGCCCCCATGGCATCAACACAGCACCAGACACCAAGCATGTGGTGATCAACGGCAAGCTTTCCCCGACCTGCTCTGTTCTGGACGTGCGCAAGTTCGACGCCATGTTTGAAGAAGATGCGGATCCACGCTCCGTTGTTGTGGCTGAGCCAGAGCTGGGCCTTGGTCCTCTCCACACCGCGTTCGATGGCAAGGGCTATTGCTACACCACCTTGTTCCTCGACAGCCAGATGGTGAAATGGGATCTGGAAAAATCCATTCGCAAGTTCAACGGCGAAGATGTTGATCCAATCATCTCCAAAGTGGATGTGCAGTATCAGCCGGGCCACAACCACACCACCATGGGTGAAACCAAGGAAGCGGATGGCAACTGGCTCATATCTTTGAACAAGTTCTCCAAAGACCGCTTCTTGAACGTGGGGCCTTTGAAACCGGAAAACGAACAGATTATCGACATCTCCACCGATGAAATGAAGGTGGTGCACGACGGTCCAACGTTTGCGGAGCCTCATGATTGTATCATGGTGCGGGCCGACATTGTGAACCCGGACACTGAATGGAAGCGGGACGACCCTGTCTTTGCTGATGCGGTTGCTCAGGCAAAAGCTGATGGAGTTGATCCGGAATCCGATAGTGTTGTTATCCGCGATGGCAACAAAGTCCGCGTTTACATGACTTCCATGGCACCGGCCTTTGGTCTGGAGAAATTCACCGTCAAGGAAGGGGATGAAGTCACCGTTATCATCACCAATATCGACGATATTGATGATCTGACCCACGGCTTCACTCTCGGCAACTATGGCATTGCCATGGAGCTGGCCCCAATGGCCACATCCTCTGTCACCTTCACTGCGGACAGACCGGGCGTGCACTGGTTCTACTGCCAGTGGTTCTGCCATGCACTGCACATGGAAATGCGTGGCCGTATGTTTGTTGAACCAAAAGGGGCGTAAATGATTATCCCTCGTTTCCTCAGCTGTCTTTTGGCAGGCATGCTTGGGCTTAATGGTGCGCTCGCCGAACAGCGCGTGGAAGCGGGGGGTGACCTTGCAACGCTTATCAAATCAGCCGTCCCCGGTGAGACCCTGCGTCTTGCCGGGGGCGAGCACGTGGGCTCGGTTGAGATTGACAAGCCGCTAACACTGGAGTGTGAACGCGGCGCGGTCATAGACGGGCAGGGCAAAGGCTCCGTTATCACCGTTACCAGTGAAGGCGTTACTATTCGCGGATGCCAGATAATCGGCTCTGGCGATAAGCACGACAAAATTGATTCAGGTGTTCGCCTTTTAAAAGGTGCGACAGGTGCCGTAGTTGAAGGCAACACTTTTACCGGAAATCTTTACGGCGTTGATGTGCACGGGGCAAAAGACGCCAAGGTTTTCGATAACAAGATTATTGGCCGCAAAGGCCACCGCATGAACCGCCGCGGCAATGGGGTTTATGTATGGAACGCACCGGGCACGGAAGTCTCCGGCAATGATATCCGTTTTGGCCGCGATGGTATCTTCACCAACACCTCGCGCAAGAATGTGTTCACCCGCAACACCTTCCGCGACCTGCGCTTTGCAGTGCACTACATGTATACGCAGGACAGTGTGGTGAAGGACAACTATTCCAGCGGCAACCACCTGGGCTACGCCATCATGTTTTCCAAGGGCGTTCATATGGAAAACAACGTCTCCTTTAACGACCGTGATCAGGGGATCATGCTGAACTATGCCAATAAAAGCGTAGTTAAGGGAAACTATGTGTCTGGCCCCAAAGAGCGGGCGCTTTTTATTTACAACTCACACAAGAACAAGATTTCTGAGAACTGGTTTGAAAAGAGTGCCATCGGCATTCACTTTACCGCAGGCTCCGAGCGCAATTCCGTGTTTCGCAACACTTTCGCCAGCAACCGTCAGCAGGTCAAATACGTGGGTGCCAAGTGGATCGACTGGTCCTTGGACGGGCAGGGCAATTACTGGTCCGATCATTCCGCCTATGATCTGAACAACGACAATATTGCCGATAGTCCCTACCGGCCCAATGACACCATGGACCGCATCCTCTGGACCCAGCCCTCCGCCAAGCTGCTTCTGGGCAGCCCAGCCGTACAGCTGGTGCGCTGGGCGCAAAAGTCCTTTCCGGCCACACTGCCGGGCGGGGTTATTGACCGCCATCCTCTTATGAAACCTATCAGGCCACAGGCAATGGAGAAGCTCCAATGACTCTTGATCTCCAAAGGGCCACGGTAAAGCGTGGCAAGGTGACAACGTTAAATGAGGTCTCCCTCTCCGTCGCAGAAGGAGAACGGGTTGCTCTTATCGGCCATAACGGCGCAGGCAAAAGCACCTTGATGAAAACAGTGCTGGGGCTGGTGCCTTTGCACAGCGGCGAGATTTCCGTTCTGGGTGAAAAGCCGGGCAGCGGCACGGCGAGAAAATCGACCGCCTACCTGCCCGAAAGCGTCTCCTTCCATCCAGCCCTCACAGGCCGCGAGCTACTGCATATGTTCGCCGCTATCAAAGGCGAGCGGAAGGGCATTGACCGCCTTCTGGAGCGTGTTGGCTTGGCGGACGCGTCAACCCGTCGAATTGGCACCTATTCAAAAGGCATGCGCCAGCGTCTTGGCCTTGCCCAAGCCCTGCTTGCCCGCCCGCGCCTTGCAATTCTGGACGAGCCTACCAGCGGCCTAGATCCACTTTCGCGCGTGGAGTTTTACAAGCTGGTGGATGAAATGGCACAGGACGGTACAGCCGTTGTCATCTCCTCCCATGCCTTGACAGAGCTGGAAGCAAAAACCGACCGCATCGCGGTGCTCAAAAAAGGGCAGCTTGTGGCCAACGACACCTTGTCTAGCCTGCGCAGCAGGGCAGGGCTGCCGATCCGCGTTCATGTTTCAACCAAAGAAAACAGTAATGCCTATGTGGCCGAAAAACTGGGCGGTGTGCCCGTAAATGGCCACATGGTGGAAGTGATGTGCTCCACCGACCATAAACTACAAATGTTTGGGCGTATTGCTGAAATGGAGCGGATGATCACCGATGTGGACCTGACGCCCCCCTGCCTTGACGACCTTTATAAACACTTCAGCAAGGAGGCTGCCCAGTGAACGCCATTCTCGCTTTTGCCAAGACCGAGTTCCGCATCACCCGCCGCAATCGCCTGCTGCGCGCCGCTGTAATTATCATGGTTCTGTTTTCTTGTGCCTTGACCCTTCTTGGCTCTGGTGCCACGGGTAATCTTGGGGTGGACCTGATGACCGCAGCAAGTGCAAGCCTTGCCACCTTGTCCGTTTACATCGTGCCGCTCATTGCGCTTTTGATGTCGTTTGATGCTATTGCAGGGGAAATGGAGCGGGGCACACTGCCGTTGATCCTCACCTATCCAGCCCCCCGCCTTTCCATCATCATCGGCAAGTTCCTCGCCCACTTTGGCGCGCTCGCCGTTGCCGTGACGCTGGGTTTTGGTGCCGCCGCAGCTGTGGCCGCAAGCACAAGCGGCATTACCGCTGAGGGGATTTTCACACTGCTGAAGCTTCTTGGCGGCACGTTGTTGCTGGGCTCTGCGTTTTTGGGTCTGGGATACGCCATGTCCGCATGGACACAGGCGACAGGGGCTGCAGCAGGTTACGCCATTGGAACATGGCTGGTCTTTGTGGTGCTTTATGATGTGGCACTTCTTGCGGGCCTCATGGTGGATGGCAGCGGGGGAGCCTTCACCAAAGACTTCTTCCCGTGGCTCTTGATAGCAAACCCGGCAGATGCCTTCCGCCTTGTCACTCTTCCCGCAGGCCAAGCGGCAGAACTCTCCTCTGGCATCGTGTCATCAACGGCAGCCTCCGGCCTTGCGCCTCTTCTTTCTCTTTTCCTGTGGCCTTTAGGGGCGCTCATTCTGGCATGGGGCTCAGTGCAAAGGATAAACCTATGAGACTGGTTACTCTTCTATCCCTCGGTTTGCTCCTAGTCGCATGCGGCGGTGAAAGTGATACGGCGAGCAAGCTGCCTGATCCCGTTCCAATGACTGAAGATGCCGTGAGTTTTTATTGCCAGATGAACGTATTGGAGCACCCCGGCCCCAAAGCGCAAATCCATATTGAAGGCATGCTGGCCCCTATGTTTTTTGCGCAGGTTCGCGATGCCGTGGCTTTCTTAAAATCCGAAGAGCGCCCCGGAGATGTTCTGGTGACTTATGTCTCTGATATGTCCAAGGCAGACAGCTGGGAGGAACCTGGCATAGAAAACTGGATTTCAGCAGATGAGGCCATGTTTGTTGTCGGCTCCAACCAAAGCGGGGGAATGGGAGCGCCCGAAGTCGTCCCCTTCAGCTCAAAGGCGTCAGCAACAGCCTTCGCCCAAATGAACGGCGGTGAAGTCGTACCTCTCACAGAGATTCCGGCGGATGCGGTGCTTGGTAGTGTGACGCTGTTTTAGGTTTGCTTTTGTTCCCTGTCACCTGATGTCGCTGAGCGACATCAGGTATATTCCCGCGAAGCTAGACAGAACAGACCGAGGCCTCTGCCCAGCTGCGCCAAAATTGGCAGGCCTCTCACATCACTCCTCTAGCTTCGCTATTTGCTCCTGTAGTCTTCAATCCGCTCCCCTCGCTCAAGAGCTGTTTGCCGCGCCGTCTGCAGGTCCTGCGGGGAAAGGTGTGTGGCCGCCAGATCCCTGTTGTCCATAGCATCTGTATCTCCACTGGCCGCAGCAAGTGTGAACCAGATAAAGGCCTCAGCATAGTCCTGCAGCACGCCTTGGCCTTTGGCGTACATAGTTCCCACATTCAATTGGCCGACTGTACTCCCCTGTTCTGCGGCACTGCGGAACCATTTCATCGCCTCAGCATAATCCTGCGCTGTTCCTTTACCGTTCTTGTGCATCAGGCCTAAGTTATTCTGCGAGGAAGCATCTCCCTGCTCAGCAAGTTCACCATACAACTTTAGTGCCTTTGCATAGTTCTGCGGCACGCCTTGGCCCTTCTCAAACATCAGGCCCAAGTTAAATTGGGCATCAAGATCGCCCTGTGCCGCCGCTTTGCGATACCATTTAAAAGCTTTTGCAAAGTCTTGTGGAACGCCTTGTCCGTCTTCGTACATGGCCCCCATGTTATATTGGGCATGGAGATCTCCCAGCACGGCAGCTTTGCGGTACCATTTTATGGCCTCGATAGGGTCTTGAGGGACGCCTTGCCCGTTGAAGTACATATGGCCCAAGGTGTTTTGGGATTTGGCCATTCCTTGTTCGGCAGCCTTGCGATACCACTTTAGGGCCTCTGCATAACTCTGCCCTGTGCCTTTGCCGTTATAGTACATCCAGCCTAGATTATGTTGGCCTTTAACATTACCCTGCTCGGCCGCCTTGTAATACCAATTGAGAGCCTTTGCGTCGTCTTGTTGCACGCCGAGGCCTTTTTCGTACATGCGGGCTAATAGAAACTGGGCATCTGCGTCACCTTGTTCAGCTGCGCGATGAAACCATTTTCCGGCATCAGGATAGCTTTGTGAGACACCTAGGCCATTGTAGTACATAAGGGCCAAGTTATATTGGGCATAGGCCTCTCCCTGCTCAGCGGACTTACGGTACCACTTAATGGCGTTAGGATAACTCAGCGAGACGCCTCGGCCCGTTTCGTACATAAGGCCCAAATTCAACTGAGCATCAGAATCGCCCTGTGCTGCTGCTCTGCGGTACCACTTATAAGCTTTTGTGTAGTCTTGTGGGACGCCTTGGCCCTTCTCGTATATTGCCCCCATATTATATTGGGCAATTGCAGTTCCTTGCAAGGCTGCTTTTCGATGCCACTTGATGGCCTCAAGATGGTCTGGAACTACACCTTGTCCGTTGGTGTACATTATGCCCAAGAAGCTTTGGGAGAGTGCTATCCCTTGTTCGGCGGCTTTGCGATACCATTTTATGGCTTCAGTATAGCTTTGTGGGACGCCGTGGCCATTGGAATACATGGCTCCTAGGTTATGTTGACCCTTAGCATATCCTTGATCAGCTGCCTTTCGATACCAGTTTATAGCCTCCACATAGTCCTGCGAGACGCCTTGGCCCTTCTCGTACATAAGACCCAAGTGAAACTGGGCACTTGCGTTCCCTTGTTCGGCTGCCTTACGAGACCACTTTACGGCTTCAAGGTAGTTCTGCGAAATGCCTTGGCCGCTAAGGTACATGAATCCTAAGTTGGATTGGGCTTCTGCGTCACCTTGTTCGGCGGCTTTGCGAAACCACTTTATGGCTTCATGGTGATCTTGAGATGCGCCTTGTCCGTTGGAGTACATCATGCCCAAGAAATTTTGGGAGAGTGCCATTCCTTGTTCTGCTGCCTTGCGATACCATTTTATGGCTTCAGGATAGTTTAGCGAGGTGCCTTTGCCGTTGTCGTACATCCAGCCTAGGTTGTTTTGGCCTCTAGCATTCCCCTGTTCGGCAGCCTTGCGATACCATTTTATAGCCTCGGCATAATCCTGCGAAATGCCTTTGCCATTATCGTACATAATACCCAAGTTAAACTGAGCGCTTGCGTTCCCTTGCAAAGCTGCCTTACGAAACCACTTTTCGGCTTCAAGGTAGTCCTGCGAAGTGCCTTGGCCGTTATAGTACATGAGGCCCAAGTTATCTTGGGCTTCTGCATCTCCTTGCTCAGCGGCTTTGCGGTATCTCTTTATTGCTTCTTTATCGTCCTGTGGGAGGTTTAGCCCGATGTCGAACCCAAAGCTCCAATTAAACTTTGTGCTGGAATGTGCCAGTTCATCTGAACTTCGATACCATTTAATGGCATTGACATTGTCCTGCACGGAACCACTGCCAACGTTATACATGAAGTCCAAGTTAAACTGGGCGTTGGCATCTCCCTGTTCGGCAGCTTTACGAAACCACTTTTCAGCCTCTGCATAATCCTTGGGTACAGTCGTGCCTGTCAAATACATGGCACCCAAGTCATTTTGCGCAGTAGGGTCTCCTTTCTCAGCAAGCTGCCTCGTGCTTTCCGAGACTTCATATGTGAAGTCCACTGTTACAAATAGGAAGGCTGCAACTATTATAATTACTAGGAGAATAATGCGGTTCATGAGAGGTAGCCAAATACTTATAGGAAAATTGGTTGGAAGAAAGAAGTGCCTGTATAAGTATAGCAAGCACCGCCTGCAATAAGGCTTATGTACAACTCAAGATTTTGACTTTGAAAAGATGTGAAGAAGCGCTGGTTTAGGCAGCGTTTCGTGATCGGTTCAACCCTGCATAGGAGCCTGATTGGGTGTGTGCTCTACCATGCGGGAAACGCTTTCAGATAAGGAGAAGCTGAAAACAGCTCCTCCCCACCAATGCTCGTTTAAAGAATTTTGCGGCGGAGCCACGCAGCAACCACTTCACCGATGACAACCAGTGCGATGATTGCCAGAAGGATGGTGGCGACTTCCTGCCAGTTGAAGGTGTCGATGGCGCCTTGTAGCAGCACGCCGATACCGCCAGCGCCAACAAGGCCCAGCACCGTGGATTCGCGCAGGTTAATGTCCCAGCGCAAAATGGACACGGCCCAGAAGGTTGGCATGACCTGAGGCACGATGGCGTACATGATCACCTTGAAGCGGGAAGCGCCTGTGGCCTCCAGAGCTTCAACCGGCTTGTTGTCGATTTCCTCGATTGCTTCCCCCAGCAACTTGCCGACAAAACCAATGGAGCGGAACATAATCGCCACGATACCGGCAATCACACCGGGACCAAAGATCGCCACAAACAGTAGCGCCCAGATGATGGTGTTAATGGAACGGCTGGACACCAGAATGAAGCGGCCAATCCAGAGGGTCAGCTTGTTCGGTGTGGTGTTTTGCGCCGCCATGTACGCCACAGGCAGGGAGATCACCACAGCAATGGCCGTTGCCAGTGTTGCAATGTTCACTGTCTCCCACAGCACCTGCAGGATTTCGGCAAGGTTCGTGGTATCGGGCGGCACCATACGGCCAAACAGATCGGCCATCTGGCGCGGGCTATCCCAAACCCATTCCCAGATCACGTTGATACTGGTGATCGACCAATAGATAAGGACGGCACCCAAGAGGAACCACGTGTAGCGGATCATACGTTGGCGAGGCGTAAAACGGGCCCACTCTTCCGGAAAAATATCAGTACTCATTTGATTGACTTCCTGATCTGGCCACTAATCGCCTCACTGATGAGAATGACACCGATGATGATGCCGGTGATGGTCAGCGCAAAGTCATAGTCATAGCGTCCGAATGCGTTGGCGAGTGTTGCACCAATGCCTCCAGCACCAACAATGCCAACCACAGCAGAGGCACGCAGGTTACTGTCCAGCTGGTAGATGGTCAGACCCACCTGACGTGGCATGATTTGCGGGAAGACTGCATAAACAACTGTTGAGAGGAACGGGGCACCAGCAGCCCGCATCGCTTCAACCTGTCCGAAGTCAATTTCCTCAATCCGCTCCGCCAGCATTTTTGCAACAAAGCCGATTGAGTAGACGATGAGTGTCAAAACACCAGCAAAAGGACCAAAGCCAACTGCCTTCACGAAGATGATGGCAACAATAACCGGATGGAAGCTGCGGGCAACGATGATGATGGCACGTCCCAGCATGTAAACCGGCTTGATAGCCACATTACGCGCCGCCATGAAGGCGATTGGGATGGAAAGAGCCACACCGCAAACGGTAGAAAGAATGGCAATCTTCAAGCTTTCCATAAAGCCGTTAAGCAGCAAGCCACCGCGCTCAAAAGCCGGAGGCCATGCGCCACTAAAAATGCGTCCTGCACGGGTCAGGCCCTGACTGGCACGGTTCCAGTCAATCGGCAAATTATAAAGAGTGATCCCGAAATACACCAAGGCCGCGATAATCACGCCCCAGCGAATGTAAGGGTTGGCAATGAATGGTGGTTTCTTCCACGTATCACGCACTAGGGGCTGCGTGTCTTGTTTGCTCATGAAGTGACTGCCCCTAAATCATTCGAGGAAGACGCCTCTTCATCCATTCCCCGGTCAGCGGCCGGTGTGCCAGAGTAGATCTGGTCCATGGCGTCCTTGTCGAGCTTGGCTGGCTCTTCATCAAAAATGATGCGGCCATAACGCATGCCCACGATGCGGTCGGTGTATTCCTTGGCCTCGGTCACGTTATGGATATTGATCAAGACAGGCAGGGAGAACTCGCGGGAGAGATCGCGCAGAAGTCCCATGATCTGCTCGCTGGTTTTCGGGTCGAGTGCTGCTGTCGGCTCATCAGCCAGAAGGATTTCAGGGTCCTGCATCAAGGCCCGCACAACACCAACACGCTGGCGCTCACCGCCGGAGAGTTCATCGGCACGTTTGTTGGCATAATGCGCAATTCCAACGCGCTCCATCAGCTCAAAGGCGCGGCGGATATCGTCTTTTGGATACTTACGGGCAATTGCACGCCATGTTGGCAGCGAACCAAGACGACCAGACTGTACGTTTTCCATTACCGTCAGGCGATCAATCAAGTTGAAGCCCTGAAACACCATCCCAATTTTGTGACGGGCTTTGCGCAGTTCGCGCCGGTTCAGGTTTGTCAGATCAGTGCCGTTCAACATGATTTGGCCGGAGCTTGGCTCCACCAAACGGTTGATACAGCGTAGAAGCGTACTTTTACCAGCCCCGGAAGAACCGATGATTGAAACAACGCTCTCCCCCTTAATCTCTAGGTTAAGGTTTTTCAAAACAGGCTGGCCGGTGTCGTAACGCTTGACCAGATCGGTAATTTTTAACATTTCAGTCTCCAGAATGCAGACCGGAGGCCCAAGGGCCTCCGACTCATTCGTATATTCCAGTATATGCTGTTCTTATTTCAGGCCTTCAGGAGTATAAGTTACGCCGTTCGCAGCCTGAATTGTGCGGATCACCGCCCAGTCCTGCTTGTAGGTGATCGGAATAAACTTGCTCACGCCGGAGAACTCTTTGCCAAGTGTTGTTCCGGTGAAGTCGAAGGAGAAGAAAGCTTCCTTGATCTTTTCAACGACCTTAGGGTCAAGGTTATGAGCGTAGTTGAATGATGTTGTCGGGAATGGGCTGGATTCCCAAATGATCTTCATGTCTTCTTTATCAAACAGATCACGCTCGGCCATACGGTCAACAACTTCAGAGGCAACTGGAGCTGCATCATAATCGCCAGCGACTACACCCAGCAAAGACTGGTCGTGTGAACCGGAGTACACAACTTCGTAGTCTTCATCTGGTGTAATACCAAGACTTGGGAAGAGGGCACGTGGAGCCTGGTTACCGGAGTTGGAAGTTGGAGAAGTATGCGCGATTCGCTTACCAGCCAGATCTTCCATTGTGTTCAGGCCGGAATCCTTACGGGTGTAAACCTGCAATTTGTAGCCGAACTCACCTTCGTCTGACCCCATCAGAGCGAAAGGAACTGACCCTGCCAAGTTCACAGCAAATGGTGTTGGGCCAGTGGAGAAGCCTGCAATGTGCAGACGACCGGAGCGCATTGCTTCAACTTCAGCGGAGTTGGACTGCACTGGGAAGAACTGAACATTCTTGCCGGTTACTTTCTCGAGATGCTCGATGAATGGCGCCCAGATGTCAGCGTAAACAGCTGGATCTTCTGTTGGAGTGTAAGCAAAGACCAATGTGCCGGGGTCAACCAGCTTGTCAGCGGAAGGAGCGTCAGCGATCAAGTCGCCATCTGCATCACAGTACAATACATCAAGTGCGCCACGGTTGGCACAATCATCCGCATAGGCAGCACTACCTGTAAACATGGTAGCTACGAGTGCACCTGCGGCAACACTTTTTAAAAACGTCATTGGTTTCCTCCCAGGAACTGAAATATGCTCAGGCGGCCCCGAGCCTCAGCGGAACGATTTCATTAATTTGTATTGAGGGTAAGTACCTAGATTAGACAAATATTTGCCTATCCACATTAAAATGACAGCCGGGTAAGTTTGTGTTGATTAAAATTTGAAATTGTTGAAAATTTCTCATGCATACTTATTGGTGTGCTAATTGGGTGATGCCCCGTGAATGCAAAATTCGCGGGGCATGTCCTTCATGCCGCTAGGAGAGGGCTTTGCGGAGCCGCGCAATACGGGATATCAAAAGCAGGTCTACGGTCAAAACGGCGATCAAGCTGAGCGCCACCAGCGGAAACGCCAGAGACACCACAAGCATGATGAGCATGGCGGCAGGCCAGTGCGGCATGCCCTCCGGCGCTTTGGGGGCAAAGAGCCTGAGGCCACCTTGCTTGGGGCGGCGCACCCACCACATGATAATCCCGCTTATGGACAGGAATATAACCGCAAGGCATGTGAGAGTATTCACAATGACATTCCATCCGCCCATATCACCCTCATGGAACGCGATGCCAACGGCCATTGCTTTGGCCATAAGGGTATAGTCCTTGAACTGAACATCTGCCAGAACTTTTCCCGTGTATTGGTCAATATGAACGGTTCTGTCTGCGGTTGGATTTGGAGCGTCGTTGCTCATGCTATCTTGATTAACAGTCCAGACGCCCGCCTCTCCTTTAGGGAAAGAAACCCTGAAACGCCCCGTGTATCCAAGCTTTTGTGCAAAGTCCGAGACACTGTCAATGTCTACAGGCATCCCTGTGTCTATGCCCAAGCGCCCCGCATCTGAACCGGAGGCGGGGAGGGGCGTTTGTTCCAAAGACCAAGGAACATCTTTCACCGCTCCGTGGTTCATGGATGCATGGATGTCGTCAGATAAGGGAACGTTCTCCCATTTTTCAGCGGGAAACGTATTCCAGGCCTGCACAAACTTCTCTCCCCAAAAACCTGTCCACGAGAGGCCGGATAACAGGAAGAGAAAAAGCAAAATTGAAACGTAAAAACCAACGCTTCGGTGCAGGTTCTTCCATAGGCTACGCCCACCCGAGGAAAGAGTGGGAAAGAAAACGGTGGCAACGTTCTCCTGCCTTGGCCACCAAAGGTATAGGCCCGTCAAAATAAGAACCACCCCGAACCCTGCAGCAATCTCAAGCAGGCGGTCCCCTGTCGTGCCAATGAGTAAGGTGGCATGAATATCGGTTGCAAAGTCATACCAGCCATCTCTGCGAAGCCATGTATTCACTTCTGTGCCTTCAAAGGGGTCAATGGCAATCATGTAGTTTGTGCCCTCTGCGGACACCCGAAACACAGAGGCACCATCGGATGTGGTTGGCTTTACCCATTCAACGATTTTCCCTCCCGAGACAGCTTCAAGAGCCTTTGCAGTCTGCGCGGAAATTTTGAGAGCTTGAGCACCTTGGGGAACAGGAACAGTTATTTTCTCGCCATCGCGCCCCTCAATGAGCGCAATATACATCATAACAAGGCCGGTGACGGACAGTATGATCAGGAATGGGGCCACATACAGGCCGGCATAAAAATGCCAACGCCATGCGGCGGTATAAAATCGGCGTGCATCCCCGGATAGGGGTGTGTTGGCGAGTGCATTTAACTCGTGATTGATACTCGACACGAAAAACTCCAGCAATACTTACGGCTCAGAGCGTTGAAACAAGGCTTTGTCCGTAAAAAGATAATGAGATCTGATTTTTTAAAGAGTGATGGATGCTGGAGGCGCTCTTGCGCCAACGGGCAAGGTTTTCAGCTGATCGAAAATTGCCTCGAATGCATGGACTTGCGGTACTGATAAGCCTGAGGGAACCAAAAGCTTGAGGGGGTCGTTTATGCTGGCGTGCGCTCCAAGGACAGACGAATAGATGCAGGGGTTCCGCTCTTCTTCAGAAATGGGCGGAACTTCTTTGCCATCACTATTCATGGTAATGTGGCGAAGGCCGGAAGAGGTGCATAGTATAACGGTAAACGTTCCGTCCGTGTTGGATCCTGGCATCATGCCTGTGGGGATCAAAGAAGACAAAAGCAGCGCAAACAGCAACAGCCAGCTCACCCATAGCTTTCGCCATAGAGCTGCTTTGTCGCTCTTTGGTTGATATTGAATGCGCATGTCTCCCCCAACTGCACTCACTCCTAAGTCAGTTGAGAATGAGTTTCAATAGTAGCTGCCCACTGGATGATACTGGCGACGTACTCTTGAGCGCGTTACGCTTGATTGAGTTCAATATACTTTTGGTAAAACCTGTAGACAGCAATTTCCTGTCGCGGAACAAAATGACTTCCGGCTCTAATTCGGGACGATATTCAAGATTCTTTGCGAGGTTATACCGGCCACCGCGCCGGTATCCATAATTAATTCTATAGGTTCCCTTGAAGCCTGATTAGTATAAGTGGGCAGAAATATGGCGGATCTTCCCCTGATTTGCTGCCGCGGAAGCGCTTCAAAACATCTCATTACCCTTGAGAAATTAAATTATGGATATAAAATTTGAAGTTTCTCCAATCAAACATATTTGATTATTATTGTACAAGCCGCTGTAAGTACTCCAAATTTCAAAGTTTCCCTAAACGGCATATTATTTCAAAATTTAAGTAAATATTGGAATATTAATGATAGTTAATTTGAAATGTTAGCATGTTGAGCTCACCTTCCACTCGCAGCCCCGCTCTGTCCTGGCTACACTAAATGAAATAGAAGCATATAGGTTAAGCATGTCTACAAAAAATAAGACATTTGGCGATGGCGACAATAACTACACAATTAAAGGTGGTGGAATCGAAGCTCACAAGCAGGTTCACTATAACATTGATATGGGTGGCGGTGATGATACCGTTAATGTGACTTGGAGTAAGATGACGCATGACAGCTCACAGATCGCGGGCTTTAATACAAGGTTGGGCGATGGCAATGATACCATTAAATTTAATTTGCAACACGGTTCATACGCCACCGACTTGCAGTTAAATATTGATAGTGGCTCTGGCGATGATACAATTAATGTCAATAATATTCAGTATGCCCACCACGCAGACGATGTTGATGCTGTTCTGGAAGGTGGAACCGGCGACGACACTATAACGAAAAGTGATAAAAGTAATTTTGACGCAACGATCTATGGGGATGAAAACCCTGACAATCACTCTGCCTTCGACAGTTCTTTAAGCTACAATGATACAATTCATGCGGGAAATGGAAATAACACCATCTTTGGCGGCTTTGGCGATGATAACATTACTGCGGGAGACGGGAATAACATCATCTATGCGGGCTATAGTGACAATACCAGTGAAGCCCATACCGGTTCCAACACAATTACCGTAGGTGATGGAGACAATTCCATTTATGGCGGCAGTGGTGGTGATACAATTACCGCAGGCAACGGGAACGATTTCATTTTCGGTGGAGATGGGAATGACACCATTAATGCTGGTGGTGGCGATAATGTCGTCACCGGAGGTGCGGGGAGTGACACATTTGTCTTTTCCGATACCTGCGAGCCAAGCAGCACAGAGATTACTGACTATGACAGTGGCTCGGATACGCTGATGTTTTCCAGTTCTGATGTAAATTCCATGGATGACCTGACAATCTCTTATGATCAGGATCATGCGTATACCGCAGAGGACGGCTCCACCGCCCATGGAGCAACAACAATCACTGATACCGACGGTAATGCAGTCATCATTGACGGTGTTACACCTGATCACCTTGCTGCGAGCGACTTCATCTTCACATAAAATGTATCGCCGAAAAGTGGATGCCGGTTTCTGGTTAAAGATACGCGCCTAAACAATAGGCTAAAACAAACCGGCACTATCAAAGAATTGCTGCACGCCCTTCCCTTGCGCATATGCCTTGGGTTGGGTGTGCCGCAACTGTTTATAGGACTGGGTTAAAGCCCTGTTATTTTATGAGCATTGCATCTATGAACACGCTTCCTCCCATCACATAGGTGCTGTTTCCTGAACCAAATGCGATAGGCTTGTGATCGTGGCTGAAATGGATCGCCTGCGGGTGGGGTGCTCGTGGATTTTATCCCCTTCTTTATTGAGAGTAACGAACCATGATATTTGTAGAAGGGGACACGTATTTTTGCGAGTTGGTGAGCTACGGTGCCAACAAAAATAAGCGTGCCTGAATTGACTTCTAAGGTGTGGCTGGATATGAGCGCTGTGGCTAAAACTTATAAAGTCAAATGTGCAGGCATGAAGTATGCGGCGCATGGCCGGTTGGGCTATCTGAAAGCAATCCGGCTAAAAAATATTTTCCAGATGCTGCATATTTTTCCATTAAATTCCACAGTATTAAATTGTGTAAATCACACTATATATTGACCCATTCAAATCTAGATGCACTATATGGAGTGTGCTTGGTTCTTGCGGGGCGACTCGCAGGCGAAGAGGGAAGCCGGTGAAAATCTGGCACTGCCCCCGCAACTGTAAGCAGTGAACGGCCTTTTATTTGTACCACTGAAGGAAACTTCGGGAAGGTTAGAAGGGTGTGTTTGAGCTGTGCAGTCAGGAGACCTGCCAAGAGACAATTTGACAACCACGGGCGGAGGGTCCGGGAGCGTTGTGGCTTCGGTGTGCGCAAGTTTTGTGCCCGCAGCCTGCCGTCTCGATCTTCTCCCATGCTAGGCGGACGAAAGCATGAGCATTACCGTATATTCCAAACCTGCCTGTGTGCAGTGTACTGCAACCACGCGCGCGCTCGATAGTGCAGGTATTGCCTACAACGTGATTGACCTTACACAAGATGCGGATGCTCTGGCGCAAGTTGAATCGCTGGGCTATCGTCAGGTTCCTGTCGTCATTGCAGGAGATCAACACTGGGCAGGCTTTCGCCCGGACAAAATCGGCGGCCTCGCCTGATTAATTGAGCAGCCTCGTCTACTTCTCCAGCTCATCTGAAAATACACACCGCTTTGTTGAACGTCTCGGTCTTGAGGCCGAGCGCATTCCGGCCCGCGCATCCCAAAAGATGCTGCAGGTCACACAACCCTTTGTCCTTATCACCCCCACATATGCGGATGGTGAGGGCAGGGGAGCGGTGCACAAGCAAGTGATTGCTTTTTTGAATGATGTAGCAAACCGGTCTTTGCTCAGGGGCGTGATCGCTTCGGGTAACCGAAATTTCGGGGCATTTTTTGCCCATGCAGGCACTGTTATTGCCGCCAAATGTGACTGTCCATGCCTTTACAAGTTCGAACTTGCAGGCACCGACAGCGACGTTGCGCGGGTTCGTCAGGGACTAGATTTATTTTGGAAACAACAACTCTCGAAAAGTCTGTAGCCGCCTATCAGGGGCTGGACTATCACGCACTGAACGCCATGCTGAACCTCTACGATACAGAGGGAAAAATTCAGTTTGACGCGGATCGTCAGGCGGCACGCCAGTATTTTCTGGAGCATGTAAACCAGAATACTGTTTTCTTCCATTCGCTGGAGGAAAAGCTCTCCTATCTGGTGCGCGAGAACTACTATGAAGCCGAGGTTCTGGACCAGTATGATCCGGCCTTTGTGAAATCTATCTTCATCGCCGCCTATGACCGCAAGTTCCGCTTCCCAACCTTCCTCGGGGCCTTCAAGTTTTACACCAGCTACGCGCTGAAAACCTTTGACGGCAAGCGCTACCTTGAGCGCTATGAAGACCGTGTGGTTATGGTGGCCTTAGCTTTGGCGCGCGGCGATGAAAACCTTGCCATGCAGATGATGAATGAAACCATCTCCAACCGGTTTCAGCCAGCCACACCAACATTCTTGAATGCGGGTAAAAAGCAGCGCGGCGAGCTGATCTCCTGTTTCCTTCTGCGTCTTGAAGACAACATGGAATCCATTGGCCGGTCCATCAACTCTGCGCTGCAGCTTTCCAAGCGCGGCGGCGGTGTTGCTTTGCTGCTGACCAACCTGCGTGAAGCTGGCGCGCCGATCAAAGGCGTTGAGAACCAGTCCTCCGGTATTGTGCCGGTGATGAAGCTTTTGGAAGATAGCTTCAGCTATGCCAACCAGCTTGGCGCCCGTCAGGGTGCAGGCGCTGTGTACCTGAACGCCCATCACCCGGACATCCTCAGCTTCCTTGATACCAAGCGCGAGAATGCGGATGAGAAAATCCGTATTAAAACGCTGTCCCTTGGTGTTGTTATTCCCGATATCACGTTCCAGCTGGCCAAGCAGAACGAGGAAATGTACCTGTTCTCGCCGCATGACGTTGAGAAGGTCTACGGTGTTCCGTTCTCTGAAATCTCGGTCACCGAGAAATACCGCGAGATGGTGGACAACCCACAGATCCGCAAAACAAAACTGCGCGCCCGTGAGTTCTTCCAGTTACTGGCTGAAATCCAGTTCGAGAGCGGTTACCCTTATATTCTGTTTGAAGACACAGCCAATAAAGCGAACCCTGTTGAAGGGCGCATTAATATGTCGAACCTGTGCTCTGAGATCTTGCAGGTGAATGAGGCGAGTCTGTTCAATGATGATCTGTCCTATGAGCATCTGGGAGCCGATATCTCCTGTAATCTGGGTTCACTGAACATTGCCAAGGCAATGGATGGTGGTGATCTGGGCGGAACTGTTGAAACAGCCATCCGGTCTTTGACTGCAGTTTCTGAAATGAGTTCCATTGACTCAGTGCCATCCGTGCGCCGTGGCAATGAAGAAAGCCACGCCATTGGCCTTGGTCAAATGAACCTTCACGGGTTTCTCGCACGCGAACTCATTCATTATGGCAGCCCGGAAGCTGTTGATTTTACAAACATCTATTTCTGCACTGTGCTGTTCCATTGCCTGCGCGCCTCCAACGCACTGGCCATTGAGCGGGGCGCGAGCTTCAAAGGCTTTGAGAACTCCGAGTATGCCTCAGGTGTGTTCTTCGACAAGTACGTGGAGCAGGACTGGTTGCCGGAAACACAGCGGGCTACAAGCCTCTTTGAGAAGTTTGGAATTCACATTCCAACCCGTGAAGAGTGGGTGGCTTTGAAAGATGCTGTCATGAAAGACGGCCTGTTCAACCGCAACCTGCAAGCTGTGCCGCCAACAGGTTCAATCAGCTACATCAATAACTCCACCTCCTCGATCCACCCGATCGTGTCCAAAGTGGAAATCCGCAAAGAGGGCAAGATTGGCCGTGTGTACTACCCAGCGCCGTTTATGAATAACGACAATCTGGAATACTACCGCGATGCCTACGAGATTGGCCCGGAAGCGTTGATCGACACCTATGCAGCGGCAACGCAGCATGTGGACCAAGGCTTGTCTTTGACCCTGTTCTTCCCTGATACCGCCACAACGCGCGACATCAACAAGGCGCAGATTTATGCCTGGAAAAAGGGCATCAAGACAATTTATTATATCCGCCTGCGCCAGATGGCACTGGAAGGCACGGAAGTTGAAGGCTGCGTGGCCTGCTCCCTTTAAGTTTGAGGAATAACGATGACAACGAACAGTGCTACTAAGACCGTCGCGCGCGCCGTTAACTGGAACCGCCTGCAGGACGAAAAAGATCTGGAGATCTGGAACCGGCTGACATCCAATTTCTGGTTGCCGGAAAAGGTTCCTCTGTCCAACGACATTCAAAGCTGGGCCTCTTTGAAGCCGGAGGAGCAGCAGCTCACCATCCGTGTGTTCACTGGCCTGACTCTTCTGGATACGATCCAGAATACAGTTGGCGCTCCTACTTTGATGCCGGATGCTGTCACGCCCCATGAAGAAGCGGTGCTTACCAACATTGCGTTTATGGAAGCGGTGCATGCGCGCTCTTATTCCTCCGTGTTCTCGACTTTGTGCCGCACGGCAGAGGTGGATGATGCGTTCCGCTGGTCGGAAGAGAACGAGTTCCTGCAAGCCAAGTCTCGTATTATTCTGGATGAATATAAAGCCACCAGCAGCCCGCTGAAGAAGAAGATTGCCAGCGTGTTTTTGGAGAGCTTCCTGTTCTATTCAGGGTTCTACCTGCCAATGCACTGGTCTAGCCGCGCCAAGCTCACCAACACGGCAGACCTTATTCGTCTGATCATTCGTGATGAAGCGGTGCATGGCTATTACATCGGCTACAAGTTCCAGCGCGGTCTGGAGCGCCTGCCAGAGGCTGAGCGTAAGGAAATCAAAGACTTCGCCTTTTCTCTGCTGTTTGATCTTTATGATCTTGAGATCAAGTACACTGAAGATCTTTATGATCCGCTTGGGCTAACCGAGGATGTGAAGCACTTCTTGCATTACAATGCCAACAAGGCTTTGCAGAACCTTGGCTTTGAAGGTCTGTTCCCTGAAACCATCTGTCAGGTGAACCCGGCCATCATGGCGTCCTTGTCACCAAACGCCGACGAGAACCACGACTTCTTCTCCGGCTCCGGCTCTTCCTACGTCATCGGTAAAGCCGTTGCCACGGAAGATGAAGACTGGGACTTCTAAGAGTACGCTTTCCAGCCCCGCCTCCATTGGCTTCACAGTTACGCCCTTAGCCTCAAGCAAGGTCATCCCGGCCCCCGAGCCGGGATCCAGTTGAGGCTGTAGGTTCGGCAGATGCTGATTGGTGTCAAGGACTGGGAACTGCAAGAAAATAAAACAGGGACACGGCAGTTAAGGCCATGTCCCTGTTTATGCTGCCTTAAAACTTATCCCCCTCCCACAACTCATGCCCTATCATTTTCCCGTGCCCATAAAAACGAGCAGCGGCGGACCGTCCGTCGTCAAGTTATGGGTCGGGATGGGGTGCTTTGGAGAGGTAACGCATCTTCAACGCGCCCGGTGAAATATGTTCAGGCTTTGCTGTAGGGTCTGACGGATACAAGGAGCCCCCCCGGCTTTCGAGAGCAGCGGCAGGAAACTGCACTTTCGACTGCCGTTGGTTACCCCGATATTTCGCATAAAATAATCCCGGGCAAGGCGGAAATGCCGGAGCCGAAGAAATATTTACTTAGTCACTGCGCAGGCCCCAGCCTGCCCGCCTTGCCACTCTCGTTACTAACGAGACCCACCTCGCCCACTGCATGAACCCCGTGCGGTGCTGAAACTGCTTGGCAGTGGGGTAGAGTTGCACAAAGGGAGTAATTTTATAGGAGGAAATAGAAAAAGCGGCCTACACCCCAATGGAACGCAAGCCGCTTCAACGATTAGCAATAGGTCACAAAGCCTCTATCAGTACCACGATGGCTCAAAGCTCCATCAAAATTTATAGCTGAGAGATGCTTTGAAGTTTCGCCCTTTAGCGGGATAAAGGGACATGTAAGGAGTATACTCTTTGTCAAATACATTTTCTACAGAAGCACGTAGTTCAAGGTCTTTAAAGCGACCTTCCTGCGGGGTCCAGCTGGCAAAGATGTCGTGCACGCCGAAACCTTTCGCGTCATCATATCCATCAAAACCATAAACATGGTCAATATCGTCGACAAACTTTGCTTTCCATCCTGCTGTGATATCGTAGTCGGGAACTTTGAAACCAACTATTGTTGTAAGTGTCAGTGGCGATATTTCTGGAACTCTTTCGTTGTTGCTACTGAAAGTATCGTAGACTTCACCATTTATTTCGCCATCCATCCAAGAGAGTGCTAGGCTACCGAAAAGATATCTACTGTCATAATATGCTTCTAATTCAATGCCTTGGGTGTAATACCCTCTCGCGTTAAAGTAGTCTGGCTTAGAACCGTATTCGGCAAAAAAGGCGTTACGATTATCCCTACCATTTAGAAGCTCAATATTTTGCCGAATATCGTTATGGAAATACGAGATACGTGTTTTGAAGATATCCCCTTGTGTAAACAAATTGTCTTTAGTGAAAACCAAACCAACGCGCTTGGCAATGTTTCTTTCAGCTTCCAGTTGTTGCGAGGAGTAGGTGAGACTATCTACTGAGTAAACCTCATCGATAATGGGAGCCCGCATTTTATAGGCGATATCGGCGAATAAGCTTATGTTATTGTTGATCTTTAATAGAGTACTTAAAGAAGGTGACCAACCTGAATATGTTACCGAGCTATAATCGTGCATTCCAGGGAGGTTATAGGCTGGGCTTGGATTTCCGGTACCGTCTAGTTTTATATGGTCATAACGAATTCCAGGTGTGACTTGAAGCACATCATTGTAGTTTATCGAATATTCAGCCCATACGCTTTGACGTACTTCTTGCCCTCCTGGTGAGTAATACAAGGGGTAATTGCCATAGTTGAAGTAGGACAAGTTTTTGTAAGCTTCGGTAAAGGCCCAGCTGTCCCTTTTATGGTGACGCAGTTGAAGGCCGTAATTAATACTGTGCTCAAAATCACCGGTGTTGAATACAGAGGAGTTTTTTATATCTAGATTATAACTTTCATAGGACAACCAGCTTTTATCACCACCCAATGTTGGAGTGGTTACCGGTGCTTGGTATTCGCGGTCATCCTTTTGATCAGTAAGTGCCCAACCAGCATGAATAGACAAATTAACTAGGTCACTGTCGGGGTTGTAATTATATTTAGCGGAGAGTGTGGCATCCCTTGTCAAGCGATCAACGGAAAAGCGCCTAAGGGCCTCGTCCCATCCATATCTGTCGATAATAGAAGAAAGATCAAGTTGGCCGTTTTGATTGTCATAGGGTTCACGGTTATGATTGTAAGAATAGGCTCCGGAAAGTTCAAATGAGTGCGCTTCACGATCAATTGAACCTTTAAAATGGCCACTCCATAACTCTAAGTCTGAGAGTAGCAGTCTTTCACCATCTCCACTTACTAACTTTGCATTGGAGCGCCGAGTGGTGGATATTAGTAGATCAGATCCATACTCATCAGAACGCCCATAGACTGCACCTGTTGTAGACAGTGCATCACCATTTGTACCGTAACCTAACTTTACATAGCTCCCGTAATTTTTATCGCTATCCTCCAGCATATCGTTGGCGGATTTGGAGGTCATCTCCACGGAACCACCAAATGAACCGTACTTTTCTGCTGAAAAGGAGCCTTTGTCGACTTCGATTTTTTTCAGAAGCTCAGGTTCAATATAGATTGATCCTTGCTTGTACTTTTCAAAGTCTTTTTGGACACCATCGAAAGTAACCCGAACATCTTCTTGTTCAGCAAAACCCCAAATGCTGAAAGTCTGGCCTCCAAAGCGTATTCCACCCTCAAGGTTTACATTGGGTAAAGTTGAAAGTGCCTCGACAACGGATGATGACTGTAGGCGTTCTAGTGTTTCAGAGTCCACAGTCGACTTTGCTACGGTTTTTGCTGTGGTCTCCCCAACGATCACCACGACAGGGTCAAGCTCGACTTCTTCAACACTGCCATCTTGGGCGTAGGCGCTACTGGCTAAAAGAAGTGACAGGCCAGCACTGAGAGAACTGGAGGATTTTAATGTGTTTTTGATGCAGATCAGTACTGACCTGTGAGAAGTTCCCTGTGCCCACATAAATGGCCCCACTTACTTTGATTAGTTATTAATTCGTAATGTAAGGGTGGGGGTATTATTCCTGAGGATAATCTTCAAGTTTAAATCTGAGGATTAACTTCATATTATGTGGATAGTGACGTTTACGTTAGGGAATTGGCAGGTGGGAAAGAAAAGGGCATGCCTTAGCATGCCCTCTAAAAAGACGGTGAGTGAAGGAAGACCTTCCCTACAAACGGTGGGGGAGGAGGTTAAGCTTCACTCATAATAATATCAAAGCCTTCAAAATGAGGGCCTTCAAGATAGATGTGTGCTCGGGTCCGGGCGACTTTATGGGAGCGGATAAACTCGTCGGATTTGGTCCAGCCAATAAAGGCTTCTTCGCTCTCCCAAGTGGTGTGGGAGGCATACAAGGTATGGTCTTCGGCCTCTCCACCTTTCAGCATTTGAAATTTTTTGTAGCCGGGAACCTGAGAGAGTAAGCGCTCCCGGTTATCCCAGATGGCTTCAAACTCTTTCTCAGATCCACGCACAACTTTAAAGCGATTCATGGCAATATACATTGTCGGTCCTTATTTATTAACTTGAGTATGTATCTCATATTTAAATATGAAGATAAAAGTCAAGTTATGAGGCACTATCACCTGTTGAATCTATGGGGTTATGGAAAGATTTTGTGGCAGGAAGGCCTCAGTCCTCGCTCTCCAGCCAAACCGATAGAATTTTTGTCAGCTCATCGGGGGCATCTTGTTGCACAAAATGCCCGACATTGGGCAGGGTTTTGAGTGTCAGCGGAGCATTCACCCACTGCCAGAGCCCGTTAAGCCCGCTGGGCAGGGCATAAGGGTCTTCCAGACCATGGATGACCAGAGTTGGCGAGAGAACCGACTGCGGCGGTTCTGTCTTTTCCTCATAGGGCGGGGCAGGGAAACACTTGCGGTAGTAGTTCAGCATAGCATTTGGGTTTGAGCGGGACATGGCCAGCAGATGCCTTTCTTTAAACTCCGGATCTTTTATCCAAGTTGATAACTGGCTGAAATCGAGGCCCAGATGTGCCTGCTCCTGTTGGAACAAACGCACATATGCACTTGCTTGCTGTTGATCTGGATTATTTGCCAACTCGCGGTAAATGGCCCAAGGGTGAGGCATGTTGACGATGGCAAGTTTGGAAAGGTATTCCGGCCTCGTCATGGCAAGCTGCCATGCAACATGGCCGCCCCAGTCATGCCCGACGACAATCGCCTGTTTGTGACCACAATGCTCTATGACACTGAGCACGTCCTGAACCAGATGCCCGGCAGCATAACTTTCAAGTGCATCTGGTTGAGCACTCAGGTTATAGCCTCGCATATCCAGTGCAGCCGTTTGGTAGTTTTGGGAAAGCGCATCCATTTGCTTCCACCATGTTAACCAGTGGTCTGGGAAGCCATGCAGGAAAACGATCAAGGGCCCATCCCCGAGGCTGGCATAGTGAATGGACGTTCCATCTCCTTTAGCAAAGTGGTGGTCCACCTTGGCCTCAAATTGGTCCAAAGTTGTTGGTGTGTTTTGTGTTAACATAAAATATGCCTTATACAACAGCAGGTTGAGTGCGAGAATGGCGAAGAGTGAGAGAAAGAAGCAGACCAATAGCGGCAAGTGCGATGCCCATGAGGGGAGCTCTCTCAATTCCCCAAAGGTCCGCCGCAACACCACCCAAAATAATGCCCAAACCCTGCCCTAGGTAAGTGAATGAGGTGTTTACCGAAAAAGCCAAGGTGGCCTCGCGGGAGACGGATTGAGCGATTTGGGTTTGCATTGTCAGGCCAATGGCAAATTGTGAAGCAGGTCCAGCAAGCACACTTATCACGGTAACTATGAGCCCAACTGTTTCTGCTCTGTGCCAACTGAGGGAAGGAACAATGACAAGTAGTGCCAGTATCATAAGGGCAAAGTACGCGGGCACCTTATAGGGGGCGCCAAAGCTTGAAAGCTTGGCTGCACCGCGAATGCCGATCAAAGCGCTTATGCCCGCCAGAAGCTGTATTGCGGCAACTCCGCCACTGGAAAAACCGGTGAGCAGGCGAACCGTCGGCCCTATCAGGCCAACAAGGGTGAAGAAAGCGGCGGAACTGATAAACGTTATTGCAAAATATATGTAGAGGGAGGGGGCAAGGGCTCCAAGCCCTTTCCCAGTGCTCGCCACGTTCCCTAGCGCCTTTACAGGTGGAACGAAGAGGAAGACAAACAGCCACGCCATTGCGCAAAAAGCCGCCGCAAGCCCAAAGCTCGCCCGCCAGCCAAACATATCGCCAATAAGGGAGCCTGCGGGAATACCAAGAATTAATGCCAAAGGAATACCAGCATAAACTAGTGCGACGGATTTGGCCCGTTCCTCCGGTCTGCCGTTCATAACAGCAAGTGTTGTTGCAAGTGGCAAGGCAATGGATCCAATGCCACCCGTTAACAGGCGCAGTATGAACAGGTTCGAGAAACTTGGCGCTATGCTGGAGGCCCCATTCAACACAACCATAGTGGCGAGTATGGTGAGAATTAGAGTTCTAGGGGCAATTGAGCGCGTGAAATAGGCAAGAAACGGCCCCGCCAACGCGCAGGTTAAAGCAAAGATGGCTTGCAAAGCGGCGGCGGCCCCCAACGAGACCGCCAATTCTTCAGAGATAGGTGTCAGCAAGCCCGCAAACACGAACGCCCCAGTAGTAAAGGCAAAAGGGCAAAGGAGAAGTGCAAGTGATCTCATACCTTGGAAAGCCTGCTAATGAAGCAAGACGTCGTACCCGTGGCAAGCAATTTTCCTTCAAGGCTCTCAATGCGTCCGGTAGCCGTCGCCATGTTTTTTCCTCTGCTTTGGACCTCTGCATAAGCCTTGACCTGTTCAAGCTGAGGAAAGATTGGCCTGATAAATTTTGCATCAGTGGAATGAGTGGCAAATGTCTCTCCGGGATTAAGAGTTGTTTGTATGGCACAGCCTAAAACAGAATCGAGCAGTGTCATGGCCCAGCCGCCATGCACCAGCCCTAAAGGGTTCAGGAATTGTTCCGTCGGGTTGCCAAGAAAGACAGCCCAACCTTCGCCGATCTCATGAATCCACTGCTGTGTGGCCTTTGCAACAGGCGGCGCGGGGATCTCGCCTGTAAGTATAGACTGAAGAAACTGAAGGCCTGTAAGACCTGCGGCTTGTTGTGCCGTTGCCAGACCAAAATTAAAATCGGGAGGAGGAACGATAGATGTTTCCGGTTTCTTTTGTGCAACTGACATTAAACGATCTCCATAGCAATTGCGGTGGCCTCGCCACCTCCGATACACAAGGACGCCACACCGCGCTTTAATCCGCGGTGTTTCAAGGCATAAACAAGGGTTGTGATGATACGAGCGCCACTTGCGCCAATGGGGTGTCCCAGAGCACAGGCGCCGCCATTTACATTTAGCTTTTCTCTGGGAATATGAAGCTCTTTAGCCGCGGCCATGGCAACCACTGCAAAGGCCTCATTAATTTCAAATAGATCCACATCTGATACTTGCCAGCCAACTTCTTTCAGGAGCTTGGAAATGGCCGGAATGGGCGCAGTCGTAAACCATGCGGGGTCTTGACTATGGCCCGCATGTCCAACAATACGCGCTAGAATTGGCAATCCATCACGCAAAGCTGTTTCTTCACGCGCCAGCAGCAGCGCAGCAGCGCCGTCTGCGTTTGCAGAGGAACTGGCAGGTGTTATTGTACCGTTTTTTCCGAATGCTGCTTTGAGTTCCGGAATTTTGACAGGGTTGATCTGGTGGGGGCGCTCATCCCGATTGACTATAATGTCACCCTTGCGTGTACTCACTGTAACTGGTGTACATTCATTATCGAAGGCCCCTTCGCTCACTGCATATTGGGCTCTTCGTAAAGTCTCGGTAGCGTATTGATCTTGAGAGGTGCGATCAAACCCATACTTGGCAGCAGTAGCTTCGCCGAATTCACCCATTGGGCGCCCTTTGTCATAGGCGTCTTCAAGTCCATCGGTGAGCATATGGTCAAGAACTTCAGCGCTTCCTGTCTTCTTCCCCAAACGCAGGTGAGGGAGTAGGTGGGGGGCAGCTGACATAGACTCCATGCCGCCTGCGATAATTACTCCGTCATTGCCAGCTAAAAGGAGGTCATGGGCAAGCATAACCGCCTTCATGCCCGAACCGCAGACCTTATTGATTGTCGTGGCTCCGATACTATCGGGTAGCCCGGCCTTGCGGACGGCTTGTCGTGCTGGGGCTTGTCCTTGTCCTGCACTCAGCACACAGCCCATAAGAACTTCGGATATTTGCATTGGATCGACTTTGGGTTCTGTGAGGCAGGCCGCTATGGCTGCAGCGCCCAGCTGATGGGCTTGCATGTTGGAAAAGGAGCCAAGAAAAGCACCCAAGGGAGTACGTTTGGCGGTGCAGATAACGACAGAACTTGTTTGCATTGGCTTCGAATCTCCTAACAAAACTCAATATAGATTACGATCATAATCTTTATTGTCAATAAAAAGATTATGACTATAATCCTAGTTGGTCGAACAGAGAGAATAATGATGAGATCTTCAAAGGAAGAAGCTGCGCTTAACCGTGAACGTGTCGTTAAGATTGCTAGTGAGAAGTTTCGTGAATATGGCTATGATGGTATTGGAATCGCTGGGCTAATGAAAAGTTCTGGCCTGACCAACGGGGCATTTTATAAGCAGTTCACCAATAAGGAAGCACTCATTGCAGAGGCAACGGATTATGCTTTCAAAAGTAAAATTCAAGGATGGTCCAGACCCAAAAACAAAAATGTTGAAGACCCTAAAAAAGCTATCGCGCAATGGTATTTGAATGAGAAGCACATAGAACATGTCGAACTTGGATGCGCGATAGCCGCGCTGGCGGCAGAAGCCCCTCGTCACGGGAGCGAAGTGCAAACGGTTTTCACAAAAAATATCAAAGCTATTGTTGAAGCTATCAGTCAAAGCTTGAATCAAGATGGAGATGGAGAAGCTGAGGCAATAAAAATTCTTGCAACGCTCGTTGGAGCACTTGTCCTTGCACGGGCGACAGACGATAAAGAGCTCTCACAACGGGTAGTTGATGCGGTTCGACGATAAATAGGTGACTGGTGAATGCATCGTCTGAATTAGAAATCGGAGCAATCCATAACCTAAACTTGTTTCGGAAAGACCACATCACGGCCAAAGCGGAGGCATGCTTTTTTGGAACATTTCACCGCTTCAATCCGTTGTTTTTGAGCATGCCTCCATCTGACGACCGGAAGTCACTTTCGGGCGATGCGTTGCAAGATCGCTAGAGTTAACCAATAGCAAGCCGATTAGCCTTGCTCAAACGCCTGTGAAACCTCACTGCATTGCAAGAGTTCGGTGAGTGTACTGTGAATTCTTTGAGCGGTTTTTTCGCTGTCATACCACCAGTCTGGAGACCAGATACGAAGGATCTCCCACCCAAGGTTGCGCAGAACCTGCTCACGAACTTTGTCTCGGTCACGGGCTGTGGCTGAGCGGTGATAGGTTGCCCCGTCACATTCAATACCAGCTAAGAATGCCCCTGGCTTTGTGGGGTGGACCACACCAAGGTCTATGCGGAATCCGGAAACACCAACTTGTGGCACCACTGTCCACCCAAGTTTTTCAAGCGTGGAGGCAACTGCCTCTTCGAAGGGACTGTCATATCCGCCCATCGAACCTGAAACTGTGGCTGGCAGGGCTTTAGCCCCTTTTTGTGCATAGTCGAGAAATGCCTTCAAATGGCGAACACCCAAGGCCCTTGTTCGGCTGAGGTCAATATTATCGGCTGTAATACCGGAGTATATAACCAGCTCTTCGCGGGCTCTTGTAATGGCAACATTCAACCGCCGCTCACCGCCTTCTTGATTGAGGGCGCCAAAGGACATTGAGAGTTTACCGGCCTGATCGGGTGCGAAAGTGATTGAGAATATAAAAATATCCCGTTCTTCTCCCTGAACATTCTCGAGATTGCGAACGATGACAGGCTCTTCTCTTTCTTCAAGGAAGTACCACTCCAGTTCGGGGGAGCTTCGTAACTCAGCATCCAACAGATCTTGTATAAGGTCCTGCTGTTTTTGGTTGAATGTTATTATTCCAAGTGATGGGCGTTCATTTTGTGGCAAGGTTAACCAACTTCTAAGTCGCTCCGAGGCCGCTTTTACGACCTCTCTTGCTTCTGTTGGGTTGGTGCGGGATTTACCACGATCATAAAAGGCTTCGGGGTTATGTACTAATCGTACAGCATTATCTGTTGTTACGGGAGACGGGAAGGTGATCAATTTGTTCCCATAGTAATGCCAGTTTGAAAAAGCGATCAGGGATTCGTGACGACTGCGATAATGCCAATTGAGTTGTAACTGCGGCAATCCAGAGGCTTTAGCTTCCTCAAGAATACTCTCCAAATCCCGTTCATGCGCTTCCAGCTCTTCTTCGCCTTCCTCTTCGTTTCTTCCAAAGAAATTGGTCGGAGGAAGCTGTTTCGGATCTCCGACAATAATCGTCTGCCTTGCCCGTGCAATGGCCCCCACAGCATCCCATGTTGTGATTTGTGAGGCTTCATCGAAAATAACCACATCAAACTGGGCGTGATCCACCGGTAGGTATTGGGAAATGGAAAGGGGGGACATCAAAAGACATGGAGCAAGCTGGCTGAAAGTGCTTGGCATACCGGATATCATGTCCCGAATGGATTTACTTGGTCGTTTAAGGCCCATCTGATGGCGGAGGTGTCCAAGCTCGGAGCTTTTCGCGACCTCGTGGATCAAAGGCAGGTTATGACCCATTGCCTGCTGCACTTTGGAGGCAGACATCGCTCGTACCTGCTCATCCAACCTGCGAAACTCTTGCAAAAGTTCTTCGTGGTTGAAACGCTTGAATTTGCGTAGTGCAGGAGTGCGGTCTATGGCCGTAGGCAGCCACCAGTTTGCATAGGCTGCCTCAAAACTCTCCTGCAGTTTATCGTGGGAGACCCAGCCATTCTCCACAGCTTGGATGAAGGGCGAGAGGCCATGGTTGAGAGCTTGTTCTTTGACAGAGCACCACTCTGTCCATACTTGCAACTCAGATTTGTTTCGGGCGAGCTCTGCCAGAGTATCTTTAAGAACAGCAATAAAGTCTGGTTCCTCGCAGTTTAAAAGAGCCGGGCCAGCAAATCGGCAGAATACCTCAAGTCGGTCTTGGAAGAGCATGTAACAAGAATGAAATTCTGTTGCTTTTTCGTTTATCGCGGACCTTAAGGGATGGTTTGAGAAATACTCGAGAAGGCGGTTCTTTAAACCTGCTCGTCCTGTCTCGGGTATTCCCAAATTTAGAATTTGAGAGCGCAGATGGGCAGCCTTGGACAAATAATCGGATAGTTGGCCGAGATCAGTGTCAACTCCTCTCCACTCACTGTAGAGTGGTTTAAGGGGGTGCTGGTCTAATACGCTGATAGTTTGCTGCATGATCAGGAGGTGGTCAAGATCTTCAAGCTCCACCGCCCGTTGGGAACTTGCAAATGCCTCCAAACGCTTGCGTACCTTTGCTTTTGCAGAAGAAGATAAGGGCCACATTTTAGCCGTTGCCTGCTTCCAGTCTTGCAAAAGTTGCTGTATCGGGATTGCTGGAATATCTATAGCAAGATAAGCGGCTGCCAACCTTTGTTCCGCTCGGCGATAACGTGAAATCTGCTCTTCCAGTGAACCTGCGGATTTATATAAGGCAGGAAAGTCAGCCTCAAAAATAAGAGAGAAATTTTCTCCATTAAGGCTCGAAATAGCCTGAGCAAATTGAGATAACCGTTGCAAACCGGAGCGGTGCAGACCCGTACTCTGTGAAACGCCACTGGCTTCACGAAATTGAAGACAGAACTTTTCAAGGTTGACTGTCACCTCATGTAGGTCACGCGACCTGTTAAGAAGCTCCTCCTGCCAGCGAACAGACCAGTCTGTAATACTGATATACTCAAGAGCTGGTATGGGTGTAACGTGCTTATGAACCCGCGCAATATCTGTAATAATACTTCTCAGAAGCCGCATTCCCGCTTCACTATGTGTGCGATCTTCCTCCCAATCCAGTTTTGGAAGAGCCTTGTCTGCATTTTTGATTGAGAGCCCGAGTGCACGAAAAACAGATAAACCGTTAGGAGCCTTCTGGTGAAGGGTTTCCACATACTCATTCAAGTGGTCACGATGTATTTCAAGATGTTCGTTTATCAGGCTCCAATCTTCATCGTCATATGGTGGAGTATTGTCCCAAGCCGTTTTCAGCTGGCTGAGAAACTGTTTCCGGTCAGCTTTATTGGAATGCAACTCAAGGCAGTGGTTCCCAAGGCCGTTTTCTTTCAGGCGCCGGTAAACTACGTCCAGTGCTGCTGTTTTTTCCGCAACAAAGAGGACAGTTTTACCGTGAGACAAGCACTGGGCAATGATGTTTGTAATTGTTTGGCTTTTTCCCGTACCTGGAGGTCCAACCAAAATAAAATCCTTGCCCTCATGGGCCGCCATGACTGCTGTTAACTGCGAGGAATCCGTTGGCAAAGGAACAACAATATCATGTGGGCGGTAATACCTGTCGATTTCGCTGGCAACTGGAAGGGCGGTATCGCTGGAACTCTCAAAAGCTTGATCTGGATTGTCAATCAGGTGTTTAACCACTCTGTTTTGGCGAAGCTTCTTGGTACGCGCTACCATATCCTGCCACATGAGATATTTGGCAAACGAGAATGTTGAGAGTGCAGTTTCTTCCAAGACCTCAAACCCCGAAATATCCCGCACAACTCTTCTGATCATTTCCAGAATGAGCGGGACATCCAGAGTACCCTCACTATTGGACAGGTGTTTGTCGAAGGAAGGGAGTTGTAGGGCAAAGTCCCGTTTCAAAAATTCTGCCAAAGTGTCGTTGAAACGAACTTCATCCTCGTGGATTTCTAACGAAAATCGGTTTGTTGTACTTTTGCGCTCCAGCTTGATGGGGATGAGAAGAAGCGGAGCTTTATAGGTGATCTCATCGTCAGCTTGCCGTTTCCAACTCAAAAATCCCATCGCAAGAAAGAGGGTATTGGTTCCTCCCTCATTGATATCGCTTTTGGCGCGGCGAAATAGCTCAATGGTGCGAGCACTCAGTTCTGCTTGTTCCAGTGATGAGATCAGCTCTTTGCGAGTAAGGGCATCCCTTGCTTTGATTTTGTCAAACTTAGTTTCCGTATTGCCACGCCGTTGTTTTTCTCGAAAGGACTTAATCTGCAGTTTTATATTTTGAGTGAGCTGGCTCTCCAAAAGCGATAGGTCTGCACAGAAAAATGGTATGGTCTGCTTGGTTGCCTTGAAGTTCAGTAGCCGGTTTCTGAGTGATAAATCTAGGAGTTTATTTTGCCACCGGGCTACACGATCTTTTGGTGACTGAGTTGATACTTCAATCGTCTCGATTGGAAGATCAGCATAACCGGGTGGCTTCGGCAATGGCAAAGGATTTGCATTTTGCCTGTCATCTGCCTCCGAGGGCTGAGGATTACTGCTATTGGAGGCTTCAAGAGGCATAATCCCGTAGGATCTGGCCTGCGCAATGTCAATTGCGCCGACAAACGAATGTTCACCGTTTTCCTCCAAATACTTCTGGGCTTCAATAACTGCTTTAGGAAACGGCTCCGCGGGCCAATGGGAGACAAAGGATGGATCGAAAACTATTAGCTCTCTTGCGGAAAGAGCTTTCCTCAGTTCTAAGGGGTCCTTTTCCATAGCCCCGCTAAAACCGGTATCAAGTAACCAGAAACCGCAGTAACAGTGAGTATTAGTGAACAGAAGTAGGGGATTAAGACCTGTTGCTTCAAGAGCGGAAGCAAATAGTAATGAACTATCAAGTGGCGTAACCAGCCCTTGATTGTCTATCATTGAGGGAAGGCGGACAGGCTGGCCATTTTTGACAAAGTTCTTTGGTGTGGCTGTATGAAGAAGACCCATAGCAGATATTGCCGACCAAATAGAAGCACCAAGCATATAAGATAGTTTGGGGTCCTCACTTCTATACCCATCTAATGCGGGGGGGTAACCAAATTTTTTAAGTGTTTCGCTTGCGACCTGAAGAATACTTGAGAGCGCAGGGTCATTGGAAGTAACAAAACTAGCTGTTAAGTCGCCCATAGCCTCAAAGCCACCCCAGTGACAACGGGGCAGCAAGTCAATTTTCTTGAAATCTTCAAAAATGCATTCTCCGTCATCAGTCAATAAGCGAAAACATGCAGTTCCAAGTTCATTCTGACCAAGGTTCCTCCAAAAGTTTTGGTCAAAATGAACGAAAAGGTCAGTCAGTTCCAACTGGCCAAATGGCTCAATTTGGCTCACCAAAAAACCTTTAGGAATGGCAAAATCGGGAGAAAAAGATAATTCAACAGTGATGTTGAACACTGAATGGGGAGTGCTATTGATCAGGCAGATTGAGGAAAAAAGTGAGGGCGAATTTTGGAGAGCAGCAAAGTGGAGTGTACTCTCTACAACTGCATCAATAAAAACGGTTGGTTTTACACTTTTTACAGGCGCGGTGATTTGATCTAACACTCTTGTACCCCTTGGATGCAGCAGGCGAACTCTATGTTTTTATTTGATGTTTAGCAGGATCGGGGAAGGATACAAGATACTTTGTACCTATTTTGTTCTTTGAGTGTATGGGATGGAAAGTAGGGTATACAGTTTTAAGTTGGAGTGGATTCCCTTCCTTGTAGGTACTTTTGGTTTGCCTAATGAGTGAGGACTTTTTCGCGGGCTATCGTGGCTACGTGTTTCGCTACAGGCAAAGGGAACAAAAGAATTACAGCCGTCACATCCACCAATACTAATCGGTGCCGTGCAAAAGTTTGAGAGTGTAACTAGTTGAATATATGTAGCTTCTTCGTGATACTTACGGGCTTATGTGTCACTTTAAATATGCGTCAACGATATTCCTACGTGGTTTCTTAAAATGTCTCTGACATTCTTATAGCCTCATGTTGCCCACAGCGACATCTGAGTTTTAGAGAGTGTGGCTTGTGCATGCAGAAAAAAATCAGAAAGAAATCTGTAAAGCCTGCAGGAAACAAGAGTGTAGTTGCTGTTTTTTTTCAAAAAAACAGCAAGTTATGGCTTGTTCTCATGGCCGGATTTGTGGTTTTGATACTGGGAGCACAGTACTTCATCTATCACTCTCTGAGAGACTATGCATATGGGGAGCGCGTCTCCAACGTAGAGCGATCCTTGCATAACCAGCTTGAATTTCTTTTTCATTTGGAAGCTATTGAAGGACGCCTTCTTCCATTTCTTGAAGAGCTCCATGAAAGGTCAAACCTACGCATACCGGGCATACATGGAGACTACCAAGTTAATCGCATCTACATTGATAAAAATCATCTGTCGCGGATGGGGGAGCGTGTTTTTATCGGGGACAAAGCTTATGGGCCCATTCACGATGAGGAAAGGCACTACTCCGGCTTGGTGAGTAAAGTGCTTGGTAAGCACTTAGTTAGTGAAGAACATCATTCGCATGATAAGCATGTTGCCGTTGATGACTTTTTTGGCAATCAACAGAGTACACTTAGTCCAAGTGTCTTGCAAAAGCAGTTTGCAAATCGAAATTTTGACAGTGTTTTGTTTTTGATGAGAGAGCTGGAAAGCGACAGTCAAAGTATAATTGAAGAATTAGCCGTTTTGCCACTTGAGGGGTGGCCAATTATTATGGTGGAGGGTGAGGTTCCGCAAACTGGGCAGTTTGAAGCTATCCAGCAGCGGGCGGCAATTCTATTTGTTTTGTTGACGCTCCTTATTCTTGGGGCGTTGTGGGCTCTCCATTCACGGCGTGTCTCGCAGGCCAATGCGGACTTAAGTGCACTGGAAGAGAAAGAAAGGGCTCAACGACAACTGGTAGAAGAGGCTGTTATCCGCTCACAAGCAAAGGAAGCGCGCATCAATGCCATATTAATGAGTGCGGCAGATGGAATTATCACAACTGATCAAATCGGAAAAATTGATACGGCAAACTATGCGGCGGGCACACTATTTTCGACGAATGCGTCTCGTTTGATTGGAACCCAACTCTCCTCACTTTTTTTTCAATGGGACTATGAAGACCTTTTTAAGAAAAACTCAGGAGAGCTTCTAGGTACTGTGTTAACGGCGGAAGGACAAGCAGTGAATGGGGATACCTTTCCGGCGGAGCTGATTTTTTCCGAATTTATTGCCAATAAAACGCAGTCCTTTTCAGTAATTATTAGAGATATTTCCCAGCGACTGGCTGTTGAGCAAGAGGCTGTGTCTGCTCAGCAGCAGTTGGCCAGTGCAATTAATTATCTTCCCGATGCCTTTGTTTTGTTTGATCGGGAGGACAAACTCCTCATTTGTAACCGTCGTTATCAAGAACTTTACAAGACAAGTGCCGACCTTTTGGTTCCGGGCAATACATTTGAATTTATTATTCGGCAAGGGGCTTTGCGAGGACAATACAATACCAAGGGGATACCTTTGGGAGAATGGATAGAAAAACGACTGGAAGAACACCGCAATCAATCAGGTGAGATGCTTCAGGAGTTGGACGACGGAACCTGGATCCGAGTTTATGAGCGAAAAACTCCAGAAGGGCAAATTGTTGGGTATCGCAGGGATGTGACGGATTTACGCCTGCGTGAAATAGAGGTGGAGCAGCGTACTTCCGAATTGCAGTCGGTTTTTCAAACTGCCAATGATGCAGTTATTGGTGTTAATGTGCGAGATGAGATTGTTGAGTTCAACCCATCCGCCGAGCGTGTATTCGGCCTTAAAAGAGACGATGCGCTGGGCCAGCAAGCCCATACTCTGTTATTTAGGGAAAGTAGTGGAGACCAGTATCTCGAAAATTTGGATCGTTTGAAACGTGATCAGATTACTCAGGCAGGGTCGGAAAGGATGCAAGCCAAGGGGAATTCAATTAAAGGCGAAGAACTTATTATTGAATTCACCATGAGTGCGGCGGATACGATTGACGGTAGGCGTTTCTATTCTTTTATACGTGATATCACCAAGCAGACAAATGATACCCAAGCTTTGCTGATTGCCAGAGATCAAGCGGAAGCCGCCAGCAACGCAAAGGCAAGTTTCCTTGCAATGATGAGCCACGAAATACGTAATCCACTCAATGCGATCATTGGTCTTTTAAACATCATCAAAGAAGACCAGCTTAGCGAACAACATAATAATCTGATTAATACTTCCTTGAACTCTGCCTACGCGCTCCTACAGATTTTAAATGATATTTTAGACCTGTCAAAATTGGAGGCGGGAAAATTGGAGTTTAGGGAGGAGGCGATTTCCCTTCGCCATTTGGTGAATGGCGTTAGAGACCTCTTGATGCCTAAAGCTCGTGATCAAGGATTACAGCTACTGGTCAATATCAATGAGAGTTTACCGGAGTTTATTGCAACTGATGGTGGGAGGCTCAGGCAGGTTCTCATAAACCTTGTTGGCAATGCCCTTAAATTTACGCACGAAGGGTCTGTTACCATGCAGGCGGAAAGTCGTGGTGAAAATAAAGACGGCATAACAATTAGATTTGCAGTTGTTGATACGGGCATAGGAATTCCCTGGGAAAAACAAGCAAGTATTTTTCAAAAGTTTGAAACTATAGATAATTCTCAAGCTCGGAAAACGGATGGAATCGGGCTTGGTCTGGCTGTATCACAAGAGATTGTTGAAGGGATGGGAGGCGAGATCGGTATTCAATCCGTTCCGGGGGAGGGGAGTGTATTTTGGTTTGAGCTACCAATGGTCCATGCAGAGCAACTCCAGAAAGAGGAGAAAATGCAAGAGATTTCTGAGATGGACCGAGAGATTATTCGAGGAACACGTATCTTACTTGCAGAGGATAACAAGACCAATCAGTTGGTTGCTGTTGAGCTTTTGAAGAAAGTTTCCTGTCAGGTGGAGACTGCCAATAATGGGAAGGAGGCGGTTGAAGTGTTGGAGAAGGGGTACTTCCAACTTGTTCTAATGGACTCTACTATGCCGATAATGGGGGGCGAAGAAGCAATTAAGGCCATCCGTTCACGAAGTGATGATTTAGCGAGCGTTCCCATTATAGCCTTAACTGCTCATATTATGAAAGAGCAACATGAAAGGCTTTACAATGTGGGGGCGACCGCCATTTTAACCAAGCCGATAGCGCTGCAGCCCTTGGTCAGGGCGATCTCACAGGCTATTGTGGAGCAGGCCGCCAATACTCGGGGAGATGCAACGCTCGGGACTCTTACTAATGAAGCCAGCAAGTCTGCTTTTGTTGAAACGGAGCAGGGTCCTCATACCAGGCAGCAACGCGTTAATACTCTTAAAAAGTTAAGCAAGGAACATTTGGAATCACTGCAGGCGCAACAGATTTCCAATGAGGACTTTGGAATGAAAGTTCGGGAGATTGTCATGCAGATGAAAAATATATGCTCAGAAGGGCACTACCGACCGTTGTGGGAAAAATATCAAAGTTTACAACTGTTAGATCGGGATGCTCAAGAAAGCTTCCTAAAAGAGATTATTGAGACATGTAATTGCCTTACTTCCGGTTGGAAACGAGGGGTCACGAATGAACTATCGGTAATGGATAAAGACAAAATTTCCCCATCAGGCCAGCAAAAAACATCGTTGCTTTGAAGTGAGCGTCTCACAAAACTTAATGTGCGATCCGCTCGCCGTTTATTGCACTTCTATGAACCTCGGTTTGAAGACTGGTAGTCCGGTTTTGGATGCTCGTTGCCCTATGGTTTCAGTTGAATAACTGCGTCAAGGCCTAGGACGCCGCTGGGCAAGGCTCTGAGTGGGTTAATTTCTGCACTTTCAAGTTGGTTTCCTGCAGTTGCGATTAACTGGGAAAATGCGACAATTGCATCTACCAAGGCACCTTCATTTGCCGGAGGTTGTCCTCGAGCACCTTTTAAGAGAGGCGCGCCCTTTAAGCTTTTTATCATCTCTTTGGCTTCCTTTTGAGTTACAGGGGCCAAGCGGAATGCAACATCCTCTATAACTTCCGTGAATATGCCTCCAAGACCAAAAACAACCACTGGTCCGAAAACGGGGTCAAGTCGAGAGCCAAGAATGCAATCAACTCCATCCTCAATCATTGGGCTAAGTAGAATGCCTTCAATTGTTGCATTTGGTGCCTTGTGGGAGACAACCTCTATTAAGCTTCTACTGACTTCTTCTACTTGTTCAGGTGAGGTGTTTAGAGCAACTCCCCCCACATCGGATTTATGCACGATATCTGGAGAGACGATTTTAAGCGCTAGTACCCCCCCTAGTTCTTCTGCGGCTTTCCTCGCCTCTTTGGGCGTTTTCGCGAAGCGATCCTGAACCATTGGCACACCAGCTTCCGCAAGAATATTTTTTGCCTCTCTTTCTGAAATGGAACCGATAGGTAAAGAGACCTTGGAAGAGAGGTTTGCTTGTCGATCGTGCCACTTTGTTGTGGTTTGGTTGAAAGCCTCTCCAAACCGCATAAGGGTAGCCATGGCGTGAACGGCTCTGGTCGGGTCCTCAAAGACGGGGAAGTGCCCGTCTCCAATTATTTCCTCAAGAACATTGGCGGGATTAACATCATGGAATAACAAATGAGAGGCCTGACCGGCTAATCCTTTATCTACTTCCGCTATACATTTTTTGAGTTTCTCAGGGGTTAGGCTGATTGTAGACCAGTATGCAATGATGGCGTCGTAGGCGCCCTCATTGAACATTGCCCTTATGGTTGGCTCAATGGAGGAGGGATCATTAAGTATATGGGCTGTAACATCCACTGGGTTTCTTGGGGATGCCATCGGGTTCAGGTGTTTGAGCTGCTCTTGGACCGCCTCTGGAAGGGGGGGGACTTCCAACCCTTCATCTTCAGCTGTATCTGCCATGAGTACTCCGCCTCCGCCAGAGATCGTAAAGATTCCAAGGCGTCGGCCAGCTGGATATATTCGAGGAATGGCGGCTTTGGCCACGTCGACCATATGTTCGGTCGATGACATTCTTTGAGCACCAGTTTGCGCAAGGACTGCATCAAAGACGTTGTCCTCACCAGCTAGGGAAGCCGAGTGGGATGCAGCTGCTGTCGCACCAACATCGGAACGGCCAACTTTCATAAACAGAACCGGTTTACGTGCTTCCCGAGCCGCTTCCAATGCTCCTATTAGCTTTGGGCCATCTGAAATGCCCTCGGCATAGCAGCCGATAACATGTGTTAGTGGGTCATCTACAGCCATTTGGATGAAATCCGGAACGCCTAGGTCCGCTTCATTCCCCGTTGATAGCAGCATACCGGGGCGGGCACCATGCTTCAATGCGGCAACATAAGAGTGAGCCCCGTAAGCCCCAGATTGGCTGATTAATGTAAATCCTCCCGGGTTGTCATTGGGGAGAAGAGCAGCTCCTCCGAAGGTTCCCATAAGACCGTTGCGTGCGTTGATGATCCCTAAACAATTGGGCCCAACCAAACGGATGCCGGTTGAGCGACTGATTTGGATGAGTTCTTGCTGCATGTGAAGACCCTGCTCCCCTACTTCAGCAAAACCGGCAGCAAATATCACAGCAACGCGTGCACCTTTGTTGGCCACTTGCCGGACACTCTCGGCAACGAACGGGGCAGGAACGGTTATTATTGCTAGATCAATTGCAGTGTTGATGTCTTCAGCTGAACTATAGGCTTTGAGGCCCTGTACTGTGCTGCGTCTGGGGTTAATGGGTAATAACTCGCCGGAGAATTTGGAACGTAATGTGTAGGCAAGAGGCCGCCCGCCTATTCGGCTGGGATCATCGGACGCGCCAAAGAAAGCAACTTTCTGCGGGCTCGTTAAGGCTCTGAACAGTTCTGCATTTTCATGGTGACTGCTTATATTAGTCAGTGAACTATTCACGTCTTTCTCCTCGATAATACCAGATAAAATTATATTTCTGATACCAGAAAGACATGCTACATACAGAAAATAAATAGGTCTATAGCCTGATAGTTTTTGCCAAGCCTTCCTTTGAAGGATGGTAAACAAGAAAGCCGGAGCTTTTGCTCATCGCGTCTAATTGGGTAGTAGAGACACTTATTGTGCAAAACTATCCTATTGAGTGTTACGGATTTCCGCCGTTTTTCTCCCACTAGATTCTAGAAAATTGTAGTTGCTGTTTCATTGGTTCGATCTTATCGAACAATATGTGGTATGCATGCAACATATGCTAACGCACTATAATATATAGATATAAATATAATGCATGTAGGTTGCATTAATTCATGATCTTGACCTAGGTTCCGTGTCACGGGCGAGCGCTGATGTGAAGGTGCTTCTTAAGCGCATCAATAAACGCATTCAACGTGCATCTGTCCGATTTTTTTTAAAGGGCGTGACTGGTCCAAACAGCCTCGCTCAATCCCTGAATATTGAGAGCTTCTGAAAAGGTCAGGAACTATGAACTTTAAATCTATCGCGCTGGCTGCTGCCGCCGCTGCTGCTGCCACTTCTGCTTCTGCTGCAGACCTTCCTGTTGTTGCCGAGCCTGTAGACTACGTACAGGTTTGTGACGCATACGGTGCTGGTTACTTCATGCTGCCAGGCTCCGACACATGCGTTCGTGTTGGCGGCCGTATCCGTGCCCAAATCGTTTCCGGTAACCTGGATAACGATTCTGAGTACTCTGATCACGATTCTCTGGCTCGCGGTTACGTTCGTCTCTACTCTGCAACTCAGAGCGAAATTGGCCTGATCCGTACGTTCACCGAAATCCGCGGTGATTTTGATGAACAGGCCAACGATAGCGCGACAATTGGTGATGCATACATTCAGTTCTCCAATAACACTGGCGCTCTGACAATTGGTCGTACAACTTCTGCATTTGATGCGTTTACTGGCTACACTGTAGTTGGTGTTGTTGATCAGGCGCTGTCTGATAATGATACTTTGCAGATCTCCTACAACCGTTCTTTCGGTAACGGTGTAACTGCAACCTTGTCTGTAGAAGATTCTGATTACCGTGATGGTGCAAACAACTCTGCCAACGTAATTGCGGCAGTTGGCATTGAGCAGGGTTGGGGCTCTTTCCGTCTGGCCGGTGCGTTGCACAACACTGCAGATATTGCTGGTGAAAAAGCTGACAATGATTACGGTTACGCAATTCAGGGTACAGTAATTGCAAACTTGGATGCAATTGCCTCCGGTACTGAGTTTGCTTTCCAGGCAGCATATGTTGACTCTGCTGTTTCTTACGTGGGTGTAACTGGTGAAGAATACGCTGGCACCGACTATGATGCTGATATGCTGGACACATATGGCGCGAATGGTTTTGCTGTAGCAGCAGGTATCGAGCACAGCCTGACCGAGACTGTGACACTGGCTCTGGATGCTTCTTACCTTTCTCTGGAAACAGAAGAGCATGTTGATCTCGAGCTTGATCGCACAGCTATTGATGCATCAGTTGCTTGGTCTCCGGTATCCGGCCTCGTGCTTGGTGTAGATGCTGGTTGGGCTAACACTGATCTGGAAGTTTCTGGTGCAGATTCCGACGCTGACGACATCCGCGTTGGTACACGTGTTCAGTACACATTCTAATTCATGAGTGTCATTTAAGGCACTTTGGATTGGGAGCCCCGGCATTTTTGTTGGGGCTCTCTTTATTTTCCCTAGGAAGTTTCAAAGGAAATTCGAGATTGCGAGGATATATTTCCACATGCAGTTTTTAAGTATGCAGTATGCATAATAGGTATGCATAAATGTGATGGCTACTATGTATTTCTATAACTAACTGTATTTATTGAATATTTTAATTTGCGCAAATTGCCAATTTTGATGGTTTCCTACAAAAATACCGTGTTGCGATTTTGTTACACACAAAATAACCAGATGTTTTCAATGGGCTATAACAGACCCATTTCTATTGTCCCCTTTCAAAATATTAGTCACATATGGCGCATCGCTTAGGCAGGACTCGCTACTCATTTGAGTAACTGGAGACTGCAGAAGCGCTCGGGGAAAGGGCTCAACGGGTCCAAACCGTTGAATACGCTCTTGTTTGAGAGACTTTTTGGAAGGTCAGGATTTTATTATGAACTTGAAAACTATTGCACTTGCAGCCGCTGCCGCTGCTGCTGCCACATCTGCTTCTGCAGCAGATCTCCCAGTTGTTGCTGAACCAGTAGACTACGTACAGGTTTGTGACGCATACGGCGCTGGCTACTTCCAGCTGCCAGGCTCCGACACATGTATCCGTGTTGCTGGCCGTATTCGCGCAACAATCGTATCTGGCGATTTGGCAGAAGACAACAACGAAGGCTATGAAGATCACGCTTCATATGCCCGCGGTTACATCTACCTGCACTCCCGCACACAGTCTGAAATCGGCCTGATTTCCACATACACAGCTGTGATCGGTAACTACCGTGGTGATGCTTCCGACGATATCGCTCTGGATGACACATATGTTCAAATCTCCAACGATTTGGGTGCATTCACATTCGGTACAACTGAATCTGTATTCTACGGCTTCGATGGTTACTCCATCATCGCTCCAGCTGGCGTTAACGGTGAAGGCGAGAGCCCACTGCAGGTTTCCTACTCCAAAGCCTTCGGTAACGGCGTAACTGCTGCTATCGGTCTGGAAGATTCTTCTTACCGCGCTGGTGAAGACAACTCCATCGACGTAACAGCTGCTGTAACTATTGAGCAGGGTTGGGGTTCCTTCAAGTTGGCTGGTGCGTTGCATAACACAGCAGATCGCCCACTTGTTGACTCTGGTACGGACACAGATGTAGTAACAACGGCAGATGAGGATGATAATGGTGACCTTACCGGTACATATACTTCTGTAATCACGTCAACAGACTGGGAAACTCGTCAGGACAACGATCAAGACTACGGTTTCGCTCTGCAGGCAACTTTCACAACAGGTATGCTGGGCGAAGGTACACAAGTGGCCTTCCAAGCAGCGTATGCTGATAGCGCTCTGAGCTACCTCGGCTTTGGTGGCGGAATCTCCGGACTTGATCTTGGTGACGACGCTGACGAAACAGCAGTTCTTGATGCAGCCGGTACACACGGTTATGCACTCGCATTTGGTATCGAGCATGCGCTTACTGATACTGTAACTGGTACTATTGATGCCTCTTACATGGATCTGGATCTGGGTGACCTTGATGCAGACTACGATCGTACTGCTGTTGATGCTTCCGTATTCTGGACACCAGTTTCCGGTCTCCTGATCGGTGCTGCTGCTGGCTGGGTTAATCACGATTACGACGGTGGTGCTGACGAAGACGAACTCTACGTTGGTTCCCGCGTTCAGTTCTCCTTCTAATCTGATACTTCAGATTTAAAGGTTTCTGCTTTTGGCGGAAAGAGGGCTCCGGTGGCTTAGGCCATCGGGGCCTTTTTGTATTTTGATATAGGTGTTTACCCTGTCAGTGTATCAAAGGGCTGGCTCATAAAGATTACACTTTTCCCACCTGTTACAAATTGGTAAGGTATTGACTGTTGCAATTTTGCGTCATTATGCCTAAATTTGAGGAAGTGACAGACATTGATGTCACACGATATTCTAGCTCTGGTTGGTATGATTAGTCCTGATCTCCAATCAGTCTCTCAAACCCGGCGGCGTCCAACCCGTCGGGTTCCCCTTTTTCAGGGGCAAGCTTTTGCAGCTAACCAAAGAGCCCCCTTAAAAACTCCAATGCTAACTCCCCGCTTGAATTACATTGAGCGTAATCCCCCCGCTTTGTTCCACCTCCTTCAAACTCGTAAGTGTTTCTTATCCGCCAAACCACGGCAATTGCGCAAAAATTGCAATGGCATAATTGTCTAGGTTACGTAATGAGTGCCAGAAAAGACGAGAGCATATTTCCAGTGTTTCTTTAGCGTAATTTGTTTTCTGGGGCTCCAGTCGTGGGGATCAGCTTGGTGGCTTCATCAAGCTGGAGTGACTTTTGAGGAACATTTCATGAAAGCCAAGTTTCTAGCGATTTTCGGGTTGCCTCTGGGAATATCGGCAGGCCAAGCTGCTGACTTATCTACCAGTCCCGAGAGTTTTCAGTATGCAGAGCCAGCGAATTATGTGGAGGTTTGCGATGCTTTCGGGCAGGGGTTCTATTATATTCCCGGAACCAGTACCTGCTTACGGTTAGGGGGGCGGGTGCGTGTAGAGGCGCAAGCACTTAATTTCGGGTCAAAACCAAATAACTGGGATCAGCGCGAGCGAAATGGAATGCGCTTTCGGGCACGCTCCGACTTGATGCTTGAAACTTACACTGATAGTGAGTTTGGCCTAATAAAGGCCTATGCGGAGTTGCAGGCCACAGTGGATTCAACAGAGGCTTGGGCCGCAGGTAATGCAACGAACTCCGACCCAGATCTGCGCCGCGGAGAGCGCACGGATATGCATCTGGAAGCTGCCTACATTCAAATGAATGGGTTTACGTTTGGGCGAACTGCCTCGTTCTTTGACTTTTTTACCGGAGCTACCTACGGGTCGGTGGACCGGAATTGGTCCGATGAAAATACATGGGTAGCTGGCTATACAGCAGCTCTTGGTAATGGTCTGTCCCTGTCTTTATCTGCCGAGGATATGTCAGAGCGTACTAACGGTGTCTATGTTTGGAATGGAGTGAATGGGGCGGGGGGGAGCCGCGCACCTGCCGGAGTAATTGCCATGCGTCTCGATCAAGCGTGGGGTGCCATTCAATTATCTGGTGCGGTTCAGGACGTACGTCCACTTTCCCAAGGAAGACAAAGTAAAGCTGGCTGGGCGATTGGCGCTGGAACCATTATCAACCTGCCTATGTTGGGGGATGGCGACGCTATCGCCTTGCAAGTTCAATATGCGGATGCGGCTCTTCGCTATTTGAATGTGGATGATGTCTTTGATGTCTACTACCTCGATGACCACTCGGGAAAAACTCAGGGTATAGCGGTTTCAGGTGGATATACGCACTATTTCACGCCGGAAGTGCGGGTAGATTTTGATACCAGTTATGTGGATGTGGATACGCCGGAAGGGGCGCCGCAAAACGATTACTCCCGTTGGGCGTTTGACTGGGATGTCGCATGGGCACCGGTTAATGGTCTGGAATTCGGTGTTGATTTCGGAATCGCACGAACAGATGTAAAGCATGAGGACGACTACACCGAAGCCAGTGCTTTGCTCAGAGTTCAGCGTACATTCTAGTACATATAGCCTTCATCTAGAGAGCCGCCAAATCTGGCGGCTTTTTTATCGCCATTACTGAGTGCTTATGTGTGTTTTATCTTATCGATGAGACTTACTTTTATGGCGTTTAGCTAAGTTTTTGAAGAAAAGCTTCGACTCTTTCTTGCGTTTTTGCATCCCAAAGCAATGGGGCATGTCCCTCATCTGTAACAATATGTGTTTCCATATGGGGGTGAGCGTCCTGCTTGGCTGTGATGGCATCTTTTGACAGGAGTGGGGAGTTTGAGCCTGCAACTAACAGATGCTTTAGAGGTTTTAGGCCTGCAAACAGGGGCCAGAATTCTGTATTTAGCGATGGATCATAGGTCTCCCGGGTTGCATCGCCAAGTTTCCTATCATAAGCCAGCGTTACTTCACCCCTTCCATCAGTTGACGAATAGAGTTGCTGAGCAAATCTCACCCAGCCCCTATCGCATAAGCTGGTGAAATATTTTGAATGTAATGACTTTTGGTAGTGAGCTGCCTCGTCAATAGATGCGGCTGTCATATGTGTGCCCACATATTCTACAATATCCGCCAGTCCTAGAGGGTTTAAAACCGGGCCTATATCGTTGAGAATGACCCCCTTCAATTTCTCTGGCATTTTGAGGGAGAGAAGCATGGCGTGAAAGCCGCCCCGTGATGTTCCAAGAATCGAAAACTCATCAATACCCAGTTCTAGTAGTCCAGCTTCAATATCCGCGGATTCCTGCTCAAGAGAATAGCTCTTATAATCTTGAGCATACTGAGATTCTCCCCTTCCACGATAGTCCATGGCGATCACTGTTCTACCACGGGCCTGCAAATACTCTGCTATTGCACCGAAGTCGCGGGAATTTCGCGTCAAACCGCTCAGGCATAACAGGGGCGCGGCTGTCTCGTGTCTGGCTTTCCAAATACGAGCTGCCAACTGCAAACCATCCTCCGCCTTCCAAGTGAAAAGGCTTGGCTGCATAGTCACCAAAGCTTCACCATTGACAATGCGGTTCGTTCCAACATCGAGCCCTCCTGTAACTTTGAAATCCTATTGGCCCCATTGGGAGATCTAGGACTTCAGGAGTCAATCCCTAGGATTTAGAGGGGGGCCAACTCATCAAAATGCTAGCTGAGAGTAGAAAGAAAACTACTGAAGCTATCTAAGAGCTGACCCGTGTAATATCTTCAACAATTGTCAGAGGTTTTTGTTGAAGTTTATGCCTATAAACCTGCAGATTTTCAGTGATGCGTTGGACGTAGCTTCGTGTCTCCCCGTAGGGAATCATCTCTATCCAGTCAATAGGATCAACTTTCGGGTCCCGCGGGTCTCCAAAACGCCTGATCCATTCTTCCACCTTGCCTTTTCCGGCATTGTAGGCAGCAAATGTCAGAATGTAGGATCCATTAAACTTGGCGATAAGTTCATCGAGATGTTTGGCTCCAAGGGTGGCATTATAAGCCGGGTCATTTGTCAGCTTCGACTTTTGGTAGGTTACACCAATTGACTTGGCTGTTTCGCGTGCTGTCCCCGGCATGAGCTGAAGAAGGCCAAGGGCACCTGCGCTGCTTTTTGCTTTAGGGTCAAAAGCGCTTTCTTGCCGAGCAATAGCGTAGACCATAGGCTTTTCAACGCCATCGGTAATAACGGTTTTTGATGGAATTGCGGAGGTCGGATAGGCAAGGGAGTTTGCACTCAAGCGTTTCGCATAGGCCAACTTACCGATCATCAAGGACCAGTTGTAGCGGCCTTTTTCTTCAGCGAGTTGCGTGAGTAATTGAATTTGGCTGTTACTATTAAGCTTTTCAGCCAAGTGCTTATAGAGCAGCAATGTCTCTTGATGGAAGCCTGCTGCATCCATTCGGCGAATGGCCTGCACCAGCTCGTTTTGCTCAAACTGGACTTTTTCAGCAGCTGATGGCTTGGTGTGAACGACCAGAGGAATTGATGTCTCGCTCAATTTGGCAAGTGCCAGCTGACCATAAAATGCAGTACCAAATTTCCCTGCGCTCCTGTAGGCGGAAATCGCGCCATTCACATCTCCCGTAGCTTCCCTTGATCGGCCAATCCAATAATAAGCCTTGGAAAGGGTGATGGGAGTTTTGGCGCGCTTGGTGATATTTTTAAAGTGCTTTTCAGCTACTTGCGGATTGTTTAAGAACCGCAGCGCATACCAACCTGCGTGCCACTCAGCCTCCGTATAACTGCCTGCAGATTGTGCTGAGTGATTTGCTGCAATGGAATAGGCCCGCTTTGCCTCTCCTTTTTCCAAAAGCATACGGGAGACAACCCGTCTTTGAACCCACCATTCATCAGGGTTAACCAGCTTGTCAGGATTGGTTGGTGCTTGATCCAGGTACTTGGCAGCAGATAAATAATCAGAGCGGCTTCTTGCTCTCTTGATCAGTGCAAACAGATAACCGGGTTCAGATTGCATGGACCTCGGTACAGCCGCCAGCTGCTTTTCTGCGTTCTTTGCTTTGCGAATGGATGCAATGCGGGCTTTCATATAGCGCTGATGATTATGGGTGAGATGAGGTAACAACCGCTCAGCAGCTCTGGTTCTGTCCCGATACAGCAGCATTTCAGCCCTTAGGCGATGGTCTTCCTGTGTCAAAACTCTTCCAAAGTTTCGTAGAAAACCAGTTTCCTGCTTCTCGAGCGGGTTTGTTTTCCAAATAGGGGCGATCAGTTCACGCGCTTTAGTGTTTTGACCAGTTGTCACATACGCTTTTGCCAGTGCAATTTTTCCGCTAAAGCTTTCCGGCTGCGATCCTGCAAAAGCGGAAATAACTTGTTGAGGCCGTAAGTTTGCAGCGGCTAGAGATGCCTCTGCTCTTGTGCGAGCAATTTCCGGGGAAGGCCAGTAGGGAGCTTTACCCGCAAACTCAGTAATTAAAGCAATGGGAACCGATGGACCGCCATTCACCATCAGCTGCCACTCTAGAATACGGCGATCCAGCGTATCTGGAAGACTGGCGTGAACATTTAAAGCTTGTTGAATGCGGCCAGACTTCACATCGATAAGGCCTTTTTTCAAAGCTTCCAGTGTTGCGGGGGAACCAGATATAACCTCTTTCTGTGGAAAATAATTTTCGGTTAGCTGTTGTTGTGGGCTTTGATTGGAAACCGCGCCGTGGGCAGGCTCAGCGGCATAAGCAATGGCCTGCTTGGGAGATGCTGGGGCAGTTTCAAGGGCCGACTGTGTTGTTGGTGAGGTGGCTACAATGGGAGGCACTTGTGCCGGTTTGGCTTTTGGAAAATGTCCAGCCTTATCCAGAGAGAGCGTTTGGGATACTCTTTTTTTACTAGTCCCTAGAGGCTTGGAAATAGGCGTAACACTATGAAATTCATTGGTTAAATTTGCTAGTGCAGGATGTGAAGATATCCCAGATAAACAAAATGCTGAGGCTGCTGTGCCCAAATAAATTAACCGACGAATACGCATAGTGCTTAGCGCCCCTCATGTGAGAAGTTCTTTTTACCCGAATATGGAACAATGGGCTGGTCAGCTACTGTTCCATAGTGACTGCCATAGCAGTTATAAATGAACCTTTAGTTTCCCGATGCCGTTAAGTCCACAGGCGGAGTATGTGACAGCAAAAACTAACAGTAACTTATCGACCGAATCTTATGCGATAATATAGGTTGGCCGTTGCTGGATTGAAACAACATGACTATGGTGACGATCCAAGCTAATCACGGTTAGCATATTGTTATTTATAATCTGTCTTCCAATGAGGAACCTGAGATGTTTAAGGGATCTATCACCGCACTAGTCACGCCATTTAAAGGTGGAGTAGTGGATGAGAAAACCTTCCAGGATTTTGTGGACTGGCAGATAAAACAGGGCACCCATGGGCTTGTTCCCGTGGGTACAACTGGTGAAAGTCCAACTCTATCCCATGCAGAGCACAAGCGTGTTATTGAGCTGTGTATTGAAGTTGCGGCAGGGCGCGTCCCGGTAATGGCTGGTGCAGGATCGAATAATACGCAAGAGGCTCTCGACTTCGTTAAACATGCGGAGAATATGGGCGCAAACGGCCTGCTTATTGTAACGCCATATTATAACAAGCCTAATCAGGCTGGTCTAAAAGCGCATTATAAAGCTGTTGCCCAATCTGCAGAACTTCCTATCTATATCTATAACATTCCAGGCCGCTCAGTGATTGACATGACCAGTCAGACAATGGCTGAGCTGCACAAAGAGTGCCCGAATATTGTTGGTGTAAAAGATGCAACTGCCAACATGTCCCGTGTAAGTGAACAGCGCGAGTATTGCGGTAAAGACTTCATTCAATTGTCGGGTGAGGATATCACGGCACTTGGTTTCATGGCCCATGGTGGTCATGGTTGTATTTCAGTTACGGCAAATGTTGCTCCTAATCTGTGCAGCCGTTTTCAAGAGGCCTGTTTAGCAGGAGACTTTGCAACAGCGCTGGAATTGCAAGACAAGCTCGCTCCGCTTCATAATGCTCTGTTTTTGGAGCCAAACCCAACCGGCGTGAAGTATGCGCTTTCGCTTCTTGGGAAAATTGAAAACTCTGTCCGCTTGCCACTGGTTACAGTAAGCGAGGATACTCAGGCTGCTATTCAAAAAGCAATGAAGCATGCCGGTTTGTTGGACTAATTAGTTTAAGGGGCTGCGTGTCAGCAGCCCTGCGCCTATAAGGAAAGAAAATGGCTGCTAAAAAAACAGGCTCTCCAAATCGCAAGGTTGTTGCAGACAACCGGAAGGCCCGTTTCAACTTTGAAATTGAAACTGTGTATGAGGCTGGAATCGAGCTGAAAGGCACAGAAGTTAAATCCTTGCGCGAAGGCAAGGCGAACGTTGCTGAATCCTATGCAGCGGAGGAGGGCGGCGAACTCTGGATCTACAATTTCTATATTCCAGAGTACTTGCAGGGTAACCGCTTTAATCACGAACCTCGCAGACCACGTAAGCTTTTGATGCACAGACGTGAAATTGCGCGTCTCACAGCTGCCGTCCAAAAAGACGGTAAAACCATCGTTCCCTTGAAAGTGTACTTCAATGAAAAAGGGAGAGCGAAAATGGAAGTTGCGCTGGCCAAAGGTAAGAAGCTTCATGACAAACGGCAGACCGAGAAAAATCGGGACTGGGGACGTGAGAAGCAGCGGCTGCTAAAGACCGGTGGTTGATAGCACTTCAATGGGTGATGTTTTGAACTGGTACCTGTTTTGCGCACTGAGTTGAAGAGTGTTTGTCTGCTGGTCCTGTATGATTTGAAAGTATCCAAGGTTAGTCGATGAAAGTTGTTGTCGCCTCTCAAAATCCGGTGAAAGTATCAGCCGTTCAAAAGGCGTTTTCGCTGCAGTTCCCGGAATGTGAAATCCTCATAGATAGTGTCTCTGTGGCGTCTGATGTGCCGGATCAGCCTTTGGGTGAACAGCAAACCAGGCAAGGGGCAGTCAATAGGGTGCATAACGCTCGCGCCAGTACTGCCCAAGCTGACTTCTGGGTGGGGCTAGAAGGTGGCATCTCTACTGTAGAAGACGAAGCCTTCACCTTTGCTTGGATGGCTATTCTTGATAGGAGCGGCAAGTTGTCAACCAGCCGTTCGCTCGCTCTGCCACTGCCCGCAAAAGTAATGGAACGGGTGGGGCTTGGAGAAGAGCTGGGAAATGCTTTGGATACGGTTTTCGGCACCAAAAATATCAAGCACAAAGGTGGTGCCTTTGGCCTCTTGACCGATAATTATCTGACACGGCAATCTGTGTACATAGACACCGTATTTTGTGCCCTTCTTCCTTTCAAAAAAGAAGCCTACCTGTAATCTGATGGCAAGAACCACAGCAAGTAAATTTTAAAATAGAAATGCCATAGTTTCCCAACTATCTGCGGGAAAGGACCCTATGGCAGATCTCCTCAAAATTCTCTCGGTCATGTTTCCCGTTATCTTTGTGGCGAGCTGTGGATTCTTAATCGCAAAGCTGAAACTTCCTTTTGCAACTAATAACATCAACAATATCGTCAATAACTGGGCGATGCCGTCTCTGGTCGTCTCCCATATGGCTGCCCAACATATCTCGTTTGCTCAGTTCTATCATATGATGCTGGCAGCGCTGGTTGCGGTTACCTGCATGCTTCTCATTTCCGCATTTTTCCTCAAAGTGATGGGGTTATCAATTCAAGCATATGTGGGTGGGCTGAGCTTTTCCAATGTGGGGAATATCGGCCTACCTGTTGTTTATTTTGCATTTGGCTCGGTAGGAATGTCCTATGCACTGGCATTCTGGATAGTGGTTATGGTTGCCATCTTCACTGTTGGTATCTGGATTCAGGAGGGGATTTTCAGCTTTTCCAAACTACTCAGGACACCAAATATTTATGCAGCAGTCATTGGTATCTGCCTCATATCAACGGACCTTACTCTACCCAAGTACCTAGAAAATGCCCTCTCGCTTTTGGGAGGGGCCACCATCCCCCTAATGCTTCTGACACTTGGTTTCAGCTTGGCGCATTTACGATTCTTGAACTTGGTGCGGGGGTGCTACCTTTCGGTTTTTCACTTGAGTATGGCTCTGGCGCTTCTTCTCGTGCTTCTCCAGATTTTTACGTTTTCGCCGATAGAAAAGGGGGCGTTTATTCTGGAGATGCTTATGCCGACGTCCGTGTATGCCTATCTGCTGTCCGACAGGTACACGCCACAATATGCTGAGGACGTTGCCAGTATGGTTATGTTCTCAACACTCTTTTCTATTGTCACGTTGCCCATCGCACTTATCGTCGTTCTGTAAGCGCAAAAAACTACACCGAGTTTCCGCTGAATTTGTTTGATTTTGGGAAGCCGTTGGGAGGCAAGCGTCCTGCCTGACCGCGATCTCCAAGCCAGTCTGACATCTCTTCAAGGGTTCTGGTAAAGGTTCTTCCTGAACCATCGATCCAAGTGAGACCTTCTTCGGAATTGAAAATTTTGGCATCAGAAATTCCGCCATCACGATAGCGCTGCAAGCGCACACCTCGGCCACGTCCCATCTCCGCAATCTGAATGCGTGGGAAGATGAGTAGCTTGCGGTTCATTCCGATGACAGCAACATAATCCCCATCTGCAGGGACACATAGTTTTGCCGTTGCAGGAGCCACCACGTTCAGAACCTGCTTGCCTTTACGGGTATTGGCGACGATATCAGTTTCGCTCACAATAAAGCCCCGCGCTTCATTGTTGGAAATGAGCAATTTCCGGCCCGGCTTATGCACGAAGACAGTGATAATATCCTGCCCCTCGTCCATATCGAACATGAGACGGATAGGCTCTCCGTGTCCCCGTCCGCCCGGTAGTTTATCGGCAGTAAGAGTGTAGAACTTACCGCTCGTTGTGAATACCAGAAGCTTGTCTGTTGTCTCCGCATGGAACGAGAGCTTGAGCTTGTCGTCTTGTTTGAAAGTTAAGTTGCCGACGTCCTGTACATGTCCCTTAAGAGCCCGAATCCATCCCTTTTCAGAGATTACTACCGTGATTGGCTCTTTCTCAACCATAGCCTGATGGATCTGATCCAGATTATGCTCTTGTGCCTGACCGAAGTGACTACGGCGTTTTCCAAGCTCAGTTTCAGGGCCATAGGCCTTGCTGATTTCACTGAGCTGCTTGGAGACTCTAGTCCATAGCTTCCGTTCGGATGCCAGAAGGGAAATCAAGCCGTTACGTTCTTTGGAGAGTTTGTCATGCTCCTTGCGGATTTCAATCTCTTCCAGTTTGCGTAAGGAGCGCAGACGCATGTTGAGGACAGCTTCTGCTTGCACTTCGCTCAGCTCAAATGTTTGTATCAAGCATTGCTTTGCTTTGTCCTCTTCACGGATGATGCGGATAACCTCATCGAGATTGAGGAAAGCAATCAGATAGCCTTCAAGTACTTCCAAACGGTGGTTGATTTGATCCAAGCGATGGTTGGATCTGCGGACAAGAACTTCCTTTTGATGGTCAAGCCATTCTTGCAGAACGCTTTTTAGCCCCATAACCTTCGGTACTTTGCCGTGGGAAAGGACGTTCATGTTTAAGGAGAATCTGGATTCAAGGTCTGTTAGCTTGAACAGCGAGGCCATGAGCAGTTCAGGATCAACGTTCTTGTTGCGTGGAACCAGAACCACCCGAACATCTTCAGCAGATTCGTCGCGAATATCGTCCAGCAGAGGGAGCTTACGCGCCATAAGAAGTTCGGCTGTTTTCTCTATGAGGCGCGACTTTTGAACCTGATACGGAATTTCCGTTACAATAATGTTGTAGGAGCCCCGTGGTCCTTCTTCCTTGTGCCATTTAGCCTGTGTGCGGAAGCTGCCTCTTCCGGTTTCATAAGCTTCCAGCAGGCTCTTCTGGTCATTAACAATAATGCCGCCCGTGGGAAAATCGGGCCCCTTCACATACTCCAGCAGCTCCGCTGTTTGCGCATCGGGTTTTTCAATGAGAAACCGGCTGGCCTCGCACAGCTCATAGGCATTGTGCGGGGGAATGGATGTGGCCATGCCCACTGCAATGCCTGTGGAGCCATTTGCCAGAAGGTTTGGAAAATTGCCGGGAAGAACGACGGGCTCTTTGTCCAAACCATCATAGGTCTCGCGGAACTCAACCGCATCCTCGTCCAGCCCATCCAGCACGCGTTTGGCAATATCCGTCATGCGGGCCTCGGTATAACGCATGGCCGCAGCGCTATCGCCGTCGATATTGCCGAAGTTACCTTGCCCGTCCACCATGGGATAGCGAACGGAGAAGTCTTGTGCCAGTCGCACCAAAGCGTCGTAGATAGCTGCATCACCGTGAGGGTGATACTTACCCATCACATCACCGACAACACGTGCGCACTTCTTAAAGCCAGCTCCAGGGTCAAGCTTGAGCAATCGCATGCCATAAAGAATGCGCCGGTGAACTGGTTTGAGCCCATCACGAACATCTGGCAGAGCACGATGCATAATTGTGGTGAGAGCGTAAGAAAGGTAACGCTCTTCCAAAGCATCTTTAAGATTAACGGATTCAGACCCGTTGTTGTCGATCACTTCTTTTCCCATGTATATTTGGTTAGCGCGATGGTCAGCCAGTGGCAATGCTGGGGCGCAATCACATGCTACATTCCTACATGAAACCCACGGTTTTTTAGTCGCGCTCTTCCACAGTACTGCATTTCATTGGCAGAAAACCTCTTTGGCTTGTTTGGCGGCTAAAAAAAGGGGTTTATAGATGCTTGCAGCATACCCATAAAATATGGGGGATTATTTTTCATGTTGTTTATTGTAGTTTTTAGGGGTTACGTAGGGTAATATTGTGTGCGGTGAAAATAATATAGGCTGACATGACAAGAATTCCAAAAGAATGTCCCTATCATCTACCAGTTGCGCTATTTGTGTTTGTCTTGCCTCTTGCTGTCGTGATTCCGCTTGTTATGGGTGGTGGCTCTTTAAAAGGGACGGCATTAAAGGGAAGCAAAGAAAGCGCCGTCGTAACTAAAACTCAAGCGGCCAGAGTATCTGGTGGGCATCCTCTTTCTTTGAATAAAAACAGAAGTAATTCATCTACAAGTGAAGTGGCTATTGAGAACACCGCCTTATCCAAGAATACTAAGGAAAAGAAGGTTCAAGGGCTTAACTTTGAGCCTTTGAAAAACTAGGCTTGGGCTGATGTTTCTACCTGTTTTTTAAGTTCTTTTACGAAACTGTCTCGAGCTAGTGGCCAAGTAATATTACGTGGCTCGTAAATATGCCTGAACAAAAAGTACCCAGTTAAATGGAAGGCATCCTGTACATCTTTTGGCGTCGCATGAGTCCCTATCGTGCTTCGTGAATCGATGTTCCTAAGAAAACTCGGAAGAGGTAGGAGCTTGTCTTTCCATGGAGCCCCCGCTTCTTTATTGACTGCCCGTCCGGATTTTGGGGAAACCCATATAAGGTCTTCAACAGTACCAGTGGCGGCACACTCTGTGAGATCTAGACCGAAACCAAGTTCGTTGAGAAGCTGAAGCTCAAACCGTGCCATGAGGGCGGCAGCCAAATTGTAATCTTCCAGATGATCAAGAACCACATCAAGTGCACTATACAGGGAGGTGTGCGGATCTCTTTCAGGGAGAAGGTGCAGAAGTGCACAAATGGATTGCAGGCCATAAAGGGAGAGGGCGGACTGCATGAGGGTGGCAGCACGCAGATTAATTGGCTCGGCTGTAAAAAAGCCGAGCTGTTCGTGCAGGCGAGCCTTCCAAGTCAGGTGTAACTGGTTGCCCAGCTGCAGGGTAGGCTGTTTTTTTCGAGAGCGCCCACCACGAACGAGGCCAACCCACCGGCCTCTCTCTTTTGTTATAACTTCCAGTAGGAGGTTGGAATTTCCCTGCTTTTTGGTTGCTATAACAATCCCTTCTCCTGACCATTGCATTAAATCGCCTCGAATGCTCCTGCAGTGTACATTCCGCTTTAGAGCGCGTCGCGTTCATTGGCATTCACGCCTCGCACTCTAACTATTATCTTTTAAGCGAATTCTTGTCGTTTGATTGAACCCAATCAAGCGGAAAGTGCTTTAATGCGGGAAATCTAAGCCCATATTCTTGTAGCGTTCCGGATCGTCCGACCAGTTCTCGCGCACCTTAACAAAAACAAACAGGTGGATGTTCTGCTCAAACGCTTCCTTCATCTCTTCACGAGCTTTTTGGGAAATGTTCTTTATGGTCTGACCATTCTTACCTAGAACGATACTTTTCTGGCTGTCTCGCTCCACAAAAATGGTTTGCTCGATACGAACGGACCCATCCTTCTTTTCCTCCCACCTATCAGTCTCGACAGTAGAGATATAAGGAAGTTCCTGATGTAGCCGTAGATATAGTTTTTCACGGGTGATTTCTGCGGCCAGCATGCGTAAAGGGACGTCTGAGGCTTGGTCTTCAGGGTAAAGCCAAGGGCCCTGAGGCATTTTTTTAGCAAAATACTGCATGATGTCCTTGGTGCCGCTACCGTTCAGTGCAGAGACCATGAAGGTATCATCAAAGTTGGTGTATTCATTTGCCTTTTTGGCCAGGTCCAGAAGTTTCTCACGTTTGGTAATATCTACCTTATTGAGAATAAGAACCTTCGGCATTTTGATGTTTTGTAGTTCAACAAGGATCTTTTCTACGGATTCATCAATGCCTTTTTTTGCATCGATCAACACCGCAATGATATCCGCATCCTTGGCGCCGCCCCATGCAGAATCCACCATCGCCCGTTCCAGACGGCGTTTTGGCTGGAAGATTCCGGGGGTGTCGACAAAGATAATCTGGCTGTCGCCTTCAATGGCAACACCGCGAATTAAGGAGCGCGTCGTTTGCACCTTGTGCGTGACAATTGAAACTTTAAGGCCAACCAAGTGGTTAAGGAGGGTGGACTTTCCGGCATTGGGAGCCCCGATTAATGCGACGAAACCAGCACTGGAATTGTCATTGTCTTTAATCGTCGAACCGGGGATGTTGATCTGCCCCATGTTGTCTTTATCGTGATTGTCTTCTGTCATTATTTTTTTACTCGCTCCAAACGCCTTCCCGGCGCAGGATTGTTTCTGCTGCAGACTGCTCTGCGATTCTTTTGGAACTTCCTTCAGCCTCGCCGGGTGCAACACCTTCAACGGAGACTTTCATCCGGAAGCAGGGCGCATGGTCTGGGCCTGTGCGCGCGACAACTTCATAATAAGGTGTCGGGTGCCCTTTTGACTGTGCCCACTCTTGAAGTGTTGTTTTTGCGTCTCTCAGCGGTCCGCTATAGGACTTCATGCGCTCGGCAAAAAAGCGATCAATAAAAGCACTGGCTTCGTCATAGCCACCATCAAGGTAGATGGCGGCAATAATGCTCTCGCACATATCAGCTAGCAATGCACCTTTTTTCCGCCCGCCGCTCTGGCTTTCCGCATCCCCAAGGCGCATGTGGTCGCCCACCTGCAAGACCTTGGCGACCTCCGTGCAAGTTTCGCGTTTCACCAGTTGGTTCAACCGTCTTGCAAGTTCACCTTCATCTGCTTTGGGAAAGGCATTTTCCAGCATGGTTGCGATTGCAAGGCCAAGAACCCGGTCACCAAGAAACTCTAATCTTTGGTAACTTTCCTGGTTTGCACGAGAAGAAGACAGGGCACTTGCGTGTGTGAGTGCCCTGTCCAGCAGGGCTTTGTCTTTGAACTTGTAGCCGATCCGGGCTTCGAGGGAAGCATCGGATTTCTTTTTTGTTTTCTTAGCGTTCATCTAGTGGCTTACATACTGCGCAGCGTGTGCTGCCATAAAACTATAATGGGGTACCGATGCGCGACCAACGTACAGTCCAAGGCCATTTCCAGACCATCCATGCCCGTTGGCCCTCTTCAAGTGAGAAGAAAATAATATCAGCACGGCCAACGAAGTTTTCGAAAGGAACAGGACCTACAGAGCCGACACGACTATCAGCTGAATTATCCCTGTTGTCACCCATCATAAAGTAGTGATTGGCGGGAACCGTATACACCTTGGTATTATCCAAAGATCCTCTGGAAGTAAGATCCAGTGTATCATAGGAAACGCCGTTTGGCAGTGTCTCAACATAACGCGGAACACGGCGAACGTTTCCATAGCTGTCCTTCTCGATATAGTCATCGATACGGCGGCGCTCTACCTGTTCTCCGTTGATATAAAGAATACTGTCTCGAACCTGAATTTTGTCTCCGGGAAGACCAATAACGCGCTTTATATAATCTGTCTTGTTATCAGTGGGCAGTTTAAAGACGGCTACATCCCCCCGCTCGGGGGCGCTAGACCAGACCCGCCCGGAAAATAAGGGCAGTCCGAAGGGGAACGAATAACGGCTGTACCCGTAGCTGAACTTGGAAACAAACAGGTAATCGTTGATCAGAAGCGTGTCCTTCATGGATCCGGAAGGAATTGAAAACGGCTGGAACAAAAATGTTCGCACAACGAGCGCCAATAGAAGGGCCTGTACGATTACCTTTATGGTCTCGTACGTACCGCCTTCCTGTTTTGTCTTCTTTTTGTCAGCGCTCATAATAATCCTTTGTTTTCTAACTTCTTGGCTAACGTTTTAAATAAATCGTGAATCGGTTGAATTGCTTTAAATCCCAAGCACTCTTACCCTCTCAAGAAGCGGGAAGCAATCCATGCAAGACTGGTTTTATGGCTTGGTCAAGGTCTGGAAAGGGAGTTTCAAGGGTAACTTGAGTACATGAGTTCTAGTTTTTATCTGCGTTACACTCTGTCGTCTTTCTTGCGAGAAGCGCTCTTATTTACCCGATCCTTGTGCATGGTTGCCAGCTGTACCGCTTTGTGTCTCAACTGAATTCTGCGTTGACGGGTTTTTTGGTAGGCTTCAACGCCAAAGCGGATAATAAAATAAAAAACAACGCCCGCAATAATACCAAGGGGGATACTCCCCAGTATCATTGGTTTTATGATGGGCCACAGAGCATCGAAAGATTGCCGGATGAATTGGTGCCCGAGTTGTTCTGGCCGTGGGGGATGCCCCGCATATCCATAAAGAAAAAATGTGCCAAGCTTATAGGTGGACGCCCAGATAAAGGGGAACGTGAGTGGGTTACCCACCGAGGTTCCCAGCGCCGCCGCTAAAAAATTTCCGCGGATTATGTAGGCGAGTATGAATGAGAGAATAAAATGGAAGCCGATAAAAGGTGTGAATGAAACTGCAGCTCCGGCGGCAAATCCCAGCGCAATTGTGTGGGGACTCGCGGTAAGGCGCATTACTCTTTTGGCAAGGTATCGGTAGGAACGGGACCAGCTGTGGCGCGGCCAGACAGCGACGCGAAGTTTTTCTATATGTGTCGGTTTATGGCGGCGTTTAAAGAGCATCGTGTTGTGTTAATTTCATTTTCTTGCCTAGAGCAGACAAATCATCGTACCCCTGACGCCTTATCAGGGAGTTATCAAGCCTCTTTTACATGTATCCACCATGCACTGCGTTGACTTTCCTTCCCTGTGAGTAAAAATCCCGTCATTTCCAAGTCGCCATTAGCTCAAAAGCGTAAGTACGGGCCAGCTGAAACGATGATTAAACCGCCAAACGGCCATCATCGCTTCTTGAAACCCTGTTAGCCGTTTACGCGTTTTGCTTTGGAAACGTTTGGTTTGGCGCGTAGCTGGTTTGTTATCTGGTTTAAATGTTTAAGGTCCCAGACTTCCAGATCAATCAGCATTTCATGGAAGTCAGGCGCTTTCCCTACAATTTTTATATTGTCAATGTTTCCATGGCAATCACCGATAACACGGGTGATAGTTGCAAGGGAACCGGGCTCGTTAATGGCTGAAATGGCAATTTGTGCCGGAAAACGGGAGGGACTTTCAGGATCAATGTCCCAGCGGACATCCAGCCAGCGCTCCGGTTGGTCATCAAATTCTTTGAGGTCAGGAGAGTGTATGGGGTAAATAGTAATTCCGATGCCCGGCGTGAGAATGCCAATTATGCGATCACCAGGCACAGCGCCGCCGTTGGGGGCAAAGCGAACTGGTAAGGATCCGGACATTCCTCGTATTGGGAAAGAGGGGCTGTCACCGTCTGTGCCGGGGATTTTAAATTTAACCGAGCTCTCTTTATCTAGGTCGAACCAGCCTTCGGCCTCAGAACCGCTGGGGAGATTCGTCTTGGCTGGATCTGTAGCTGGGCCTGATTTCACATCCGGATAAAGGGCTGCCAGAATGTCGTTGGCTGTGGTTTCACCCTTCCCGACGCTGATCAAAAGGTCTGTGGTTGATGACATGGAAAAGCTATGCAGCAATGACTGTAGAATTGCTTCGTTAAACTCTTTCTCAGCCCTAATAAAAGCTCTATCCAGAAGGTGTCTGCCCAAGTCACTGTACTGCTGGCGAGCAGATGCGCGCGTAGCTCTGCGAATGGCAGCGCGTGCTTTGCCCGTGACGGCAATCTGCTCCCATGCGGGGGGTGGCGTTTGTGCTTCAGAGCGAACGATTTCCACTTCATCACCGTTATGAAGCTCTGTGAGTAGGGAGCTGATGTGCCCGTTGATCTTGCAGCCAACACAGGTGTTGCCCACATCCGTGTGTACGGAATAGGCAAAGTCAATTGGGGTTGCGCCGTTGGGTAGGGCTATCAACCGCCCTTTGGGGGTGAAGCAGAATACCTGATCGTGGAAAAGCTCGAGTTTGGTATGTTCCAGAAACTCTTCGGGTGTATCTCCGTGAGCAAGCAGGTCAATTGTGCCTCTCAGCCACGCGTAGGCGCGGGACTCGGAAGTGTGGCTGGTGATATTGCGCCCGCCTGTAACTCCATCCTTATAAAGAGCATGGGCCGCAATGCCATTTTCAGCAATCAAGTGCATTGCTTTGGTACGTATCTGCAGCTCTACACGCTGGCGTTTAGGGCCAACCACTGTAGTATGAATTGAGCGGTAATCGTTCTGTTTGGGTGTAGAAATATAGTCTTTAAACCGCCCTGGAACGCAAGGCCACATGGTGTGAATAAGGCCCAGAACACGGTAGCAGTTTTCTACCGTTGGCAAGATTACACGAAAGCCGTAGATATCTGATAGTTGTTCAAAGCCGAGGGATTTGCGCTGCATTTTCTTGAAAATGGAATAGGGGCGCTTTTGCCGTCCACTTACCGTAGCTTCAATGCCGCGCTCAGCCAGTCGTTCGGTCAGATCCGCCTCAATATCGGAAATGATGCCTTCATTTTTATGGTGTAACGTCTGGAGCCTTTGCTTGATTGTGTCACAAGCATCAGGATAGAGCGTGGTGAATGAAATATCCTCCAATTCCTCACGCATATCCTGCATACCCATGCGGCCAGCAAGGGGAGCATAGATCTCCATGGTTTCTTCAGCAATGCGTTGCCGCTTCTCGATAGGCATGTGATGAAGGGTGCGCATGTTGTGAAGGCGGTCGGCCAGCTTGACAAGCAATACCCGAACATCATCCGCGATAGCCAACAGGAGCTTACGGAAATTTTCTGCCTGCTTTGCTTTTCTTGAAACAAGATCAAGGCGGCTGATTTTCGTCAGGCCCTCAACAAGCTTGCCGATTTCCTCGCCAAATAGGTGGTCGATTTCAGCGCGGGTTGCATCTGTGTCTTCAATGGTGTCATGCAGAAGGGCAACGGCGATGGTTGCATCATCCAGATTGAGTTCAGTCAGGATTGCGGCAACTTCAAGCGGATGGGAGAAAAAGGGATCGCCAGAGGCACGGGTTTGGGTCCCGTGCTTTTGCATTGCGTATACATATGCTTTATTGAGTAAGGCTTCATCAGCCTGGGGGTTGTAGCGGGTAACCCGCTCAACAAGCTCATACTGGCGCATCATTTGCAGCCGCTCCAAACTTCCAGCAATATGTCTGGCCGGCGTTTAGCTTGAAGGGCGCCGACACTGCCGGCGCCGACCTCAATCTAAATTCAATCAGTAATCGTCGGAACGCTCTGGTGGAACCAGACCTTCAAGACCTTTCAGAAGGTCTTCTTCCGTCATGCGGTCAAATTCCACTTCAGAATCGTCGATCGCATTCATCTGTACAGCATTTGGATCTGAAGGAACCATTGGAGCTGTTTCAGCCTCAGGTTCATCCACTTCAACATATTTTTGCAATGAGTGAATGAGATCTTCTTTCAGATCTTCCGGGCTGACAGTTTCCTCGGCGATTTCACGCAGGGCAACTACTGGGTTTTTGTCATTGTCACGGTCTATCGTCAGCGGCGAGCCACTGGATATCATCCGGGCGCGATGGCTGGCAAGAAGAACCAGCTCGAACCGGTTTTCGACCTTGTCGATACAATCTTCGACGGTCACACGCGCCATACGAATACTCCATTTCTTGGAAACTAATAGGGGGAACTCTTAATTCGCTTTGATCTATAACGCAAGAATATTTGATAATCAATTACCCGCTCAAGGGGGGCAAGATATTTAATCCATTATTTAAACAGGGTATTCGAACTTCCATATATATTATAGTTTCTAGTATTCAGCAAAGAGTTGTGAGCTAAGCAATTTAACGAGGTTTATAGTGTTTACTCGGGAGATGAGGGCAATTTCGCATCATAGAACTTTCGAAATAGAGATCACATCTACTTAAAATTGTTAATTGCCAAGAAAAAAATTACGAAAACTAGTAGACTTTATATTGATTAAAAATATAGAAAGATTTGCGTTGTCGATTGTGTGAAACGCTTTTATTTCACGATTTTTATAGGGCGTTCGACAATTTTTAACGCGTATAGGTGAAAAATATTTAAGTAATGCACTGTGGGTGGAATAAAATGTGCCCATGTAACCAATCTCTCTCTGGGTTTGGGAGAGGTGTCACAAAAGAGCTTTATTTGCGTTCATTTGATGTTTCTACAAATAGCATTGAAAACGAACCCAATGGTTTCTTTCGGGTGACGACTGTTACTGTGCAGCGGAAAGGTAAATAAAATAATGTTTGATCCCCGCGAAAAAGTGGCATTGTTTATTGATGGCGCCAATTTATATTCTACGGCTAAGGCGATTGGTTTTGATATTGATTACAAACGCCTTCTGAAAGAGTTCCAGTCCAAGGGATACCTGTTAAGAGCCTATTATTACACAGCTCTGGTTGAAGAGCAGGAATACTCCTCCATCAGACCTTTAATCGACTGGCTGGATTATAACGGCTACAAAGTCGTGACTAAGCCGGTGAAGGAATTCGTAGATTCTGCGGGCAGACGCAAGGTCAAAGGGAATATGGATATCGAGCTGGCCGTGGATGCCATGCAGCTTGTTGATACCGTTGACCATATTGTTCTGTTTTCTGGAGATGGTGACTTCCGCTCCCTCGTTGAAGCGCTACAGCGGCGTGGTCGTAAGGTTTCTGTAGTATCCACGTTGCAAACCCAGCCCCCAATGATCGCAGATGATTTGCGCCGTCAGGCCGATCACTTTATTGAACTGGCAACCTTGATGTCTCGCGTTGGGCGTGATCCTAGCGAGCGTCCGCAGCGCCTTGAAGATGATCATGATAGCACATCTGGATACTAAATAGTGGGCTTTGAGTTTTACTTTATGGCGTGTTTTAAAGTGCTCAAAGTGTCAGCTGTTTGATAGTATCTTGATCCTGAATTAGATGGTTCCGGCAAATTGCCGGACCATTTTATTTTATAGACCTTTCCCAGCCTTGAGGGCCAAGATGTTCTTGAGGTTGGAAGCGCTGTTTATATGCCATTTTGGGAGACCCTTCCACCCAATAGCCAAGATAGACATAGGGAAGGCCCAAGTGCTGGGCGCGGACGATATGGTCGAGAATCATAAACGTTCCCAAGGCAATCCAATGATGATGTGGGTTGAAAAAAGAGTAAACCATTGAAAGTCCATCGCTGAGCCTGTCAGTCAAGGCAGTGGCAAGAAGCGGGCCTGATCCGGTTCCGGTCAAAAAACTGTCGACACCACGGCGGCGGTATTCGATAACAACGGTTTCCACGTGGGTGTCTTCAACCATCATGGCATAGTCAACAACAGACATCTCTGTCATTCCTCCGCCTTTGTGCCGTGTGCCCAGATACTCCTGAAATAAATCATACTGCTCTGAAGAAGGGCCGGGAGGAAACTCGGTGCCAATCAGATCGTGTCCCTTTTTCCACTGTCTCCTAAGAGATTTGGTCCATTGAAACTCATTGACACACACGCGCACAGATACGCAAGCTTTACAAGCTTCACAGGCGGGGCGGTAGGCAATGTTTTGTGAGCGCCTGAACCCTCCTTGTGTCAGAATATCATTCAGAGCAGCTGCATGATCTCCCACCAGATGGGTAAAGATTTTCCTCTCCTCTTTCCCCTTCAAGTAAGGGCAGGGAGAGGGGGCTGTAAGGTAAAACTGAGGATTTTCCATTGTCTGCTTTGTCACAGACGCATCTCCGTCGGGCTGGTTTGATCCGATAAACTACAATATCCCTATAAGTTATAATAGTAGGGTGCCAAAATTGAGAAGGTCAACCAGATGATAATGGCCAATGGTGTCCCTGCAATTAGAAAATCTCTGAATCGATAATGACCTGGCCCCATAACAATTAGGTTTGTTTGGTAACCAATAGGTGTAGCAAAAGAGCAGTTTGCCGCAAAAATGAGACAGATGATAAAGGGCTCTACGGGTGCGCCCATTCTATTGGCCAAGCTAATGGCAATAGGGGTGAAGAGAACAGCTGTAGCGTTGTTGGAAAGCAGATTTGTCAAAACTGCTATAAGAAGGAAAAATACTGAGAGGACAACAGGGACACTGAGCCCTTCAGTTGCCTCCAGAAGGGCCTGTGCCACAGTAACTGCCCCGCCTGTTGCCTCCAGTGCAACGGAGGCGGCGATTGCGGAGCCAATAAGCATGAATATTCGGCTATCTATTGTGCGAAGGGCTTGGCGCACATTCAAACATCCAGTGGCTACCAACCCAAAGCAGGCTGCAACTGCTGACACAACAATAGGAAGCACTCCTGAAACTGCTGTGATAATCATGAGTGCAAAGATGAGTAAGGCCCGATTGGCGTACTTTCTTTGAGGAACTTCCGTTGCGGACCAGTCCAGCAACAGGACATCTCGGTTGCCCCGTAAACTGTCAATATCTTCCCGGTCTCCCCCTATGAGTAGCACATCACCAGATTCCATTCTAATATCTGTCATTGGCATGCGTGGCATGCGGCTGCGTCGTTGCAAGCCGGTCACAACACATCCGGTATCTGCGTGAAAGCCTGCTTGCGCAATGGTGCGGCCAATAAGTCTGGAGCCGGGAGCAATAACTGCTTCCGCTAAGGTGATGGTGCCGGAGGGGGCAGTTGGTTCATGGGCCTCGGTGACAGTGCTGTGTTCTTCGCTCGTTTCCGTTGTAAGTAGTGGTTTTCTTCGGCTCAAGGCCTTGGTCAGTGTCGTGCGGGTAGCCGCGACGATAACAGTATCCCCGGGGCTGAGTGTAACGTTCTCGAAGGGTGGGAGCAGAGGGCGCTCACCACGCTGGACAAGTCGTACGGTCATGTCTTTTAGCGGAGGAAAAAGACCTGCAACGGCTTGAGTTCCCACCAAGGGGTGGCCATAGCCTATTTGAATTTGGGCTATAAACTGCCGTCCACTTTGCCCTGTAAATTCCTCCGCCATAGTTTTTCTAGGCTTCAGGAGGTAGGGCATTATGAAAATGACATAGAGCGCACCAACACTGGCGATCATCACGCCAAGTTTACTGAAGGTGAAAAAGCCAATGTACACCTCCCCTGTCTCGTTAGCCATGTTGGCCACAAGTAGGTTGGTAGAAGACCCTATCATTGTCGTCATACCACCTAAAATCGTGATAAAAGACAAGGGCATAAGTCGGCGAGCTGGAGATGTTCCATGAGCATGTGCAACGGCGGTCAGAATGGGCAAGGCCATGACGACCACCGGAGTGTTGTTCAAAAAAGCACTGAGCGCGGCAATAAGAAGGAGAAGCGGTGCTTGGGCGAGCCACTTTCGCTTTCTGCTTAAGCGAAGAGTGAGCTGCGAGGGTTTCTCAAGGGCATCGGTATGAAAAAGGGCCTGACCAACAATAAGTAGTGCTATGACGGTAATGAGAGCGGGGTTCGCGAAGCCACTGAGCAGGTCCGCCGGCGTTACCTGTTTTCCATCCAGCGTCTGCGGATAGAAAATAAAAAGCAGCATCAACGAGGTAACGGAACCCAAAGCAATAACTTCAATGGAAAAGCGCTCAGTCGCATAGAGTATAATGGTGGATCCGATGATCATAAATGTCACAATCATCGGAATATTTAAAAACTCCATGCGCTCCCCGTACTGTCTATAAGGTTTTCTCCCTGTTTAGATTGTTAGACAGCTATAGTCACGCGCGGCAATTGAAAATTTTAGAAAAACTAGCTTATTCTACAGGTTTGTTGATGACAACTGTCCCCAATACAAGGTCGTGAAGAAGGCGTTTTTGTCCGTTTAGAAGCGACACCAGCAAAACAAGGGGTGTGAGAAATGTAATGGAGATCCAGAAAAGGATGGCGTAGACGGCAGCTAGAAGAGGGTAAGGCTTGTCTCCATACCAAAGACGCATTTCGATGCCCATGGCTTTCATGCCCGGAGTTGCGGCGTCCGGACCGCCAAGCGTGAAGGCAGTGTAGGTAATGGCAACGGCCTGCCATAAAAACGCATAGAGGAAGAAACCCAGACCAAGGGTAAAGATTCCCAGAAAGAAAACAAAGACAGAGGCAATAACTGTCAAAATTAGTATAGCGATGACGTCAATAAAAAACGCAAAAATGCGTTTGGTGCGCACCCCGTCAAAAAGTGCGGGCTGTAAATAAGGGTCAAATGCGGTCCGTTTCCCTGTGTGCCGCGTTAATCCTTCGCTCATAATTTCTCTCTCCATTCACTTTAAGTGAGAGGTAGGTAATGTTACCCACAATTTCAATCAGATGGAAGTGTAGGCACCGGTTTGATACTGCCCATTGCCTCGCGGTTGAACTTTGATCCCTTTTTCCTCCAGAGTTTGAATAATGGAATGTGCGTGCTTGGTACCTCTGGTTTCGATGGTCACATCCAAGGTTGCCCCCTTGGCTGGAACTTCGAGAAACAGGCGGTGATGCGAGACATCAAGAATATTGCCGCCCAGCTGACCGATTAACGTGGAAATTTCCCCCAAAATTCCCGGCCTGTCGGGAATGGTACAGCGTATGGAGATGATATTTCCATCGCGCACGAGTTCGCGCAGTACGATGCCGGTTAAGAGCCGCTGGTCAATATTGCCGCCACATACAACAAGACCAACTTTTTTTCCCTCAAACTGTTCTTTGTGAGCCAAGAGCGCAGCGAGGCCCGAGGCTCCAGCCCCCTCCGCGATTGTCTTTTGTAATATTAGATAGGTATTGATTGCCTGTTCTATCTGGCTCTCATTTACGAGTACAATTTGGGAAACCAGCTTCTCTACGATTTTGCGTGTGTGTTCACCCACCTTTTGTACGGCAATCCCTTCTGCCACAGTATTGCCGCCACAAGGCAAACTGTGGGAATGCAGAATATTGTACATGGATGGATAAAGTTCTGTTTCTACGCCAATGATGTCGATCGAGGGATTTAAAGCTTTGGCCGCTACCGCGACCCCAGAAATCAAACCGCCACCGCCCACGGGGGTGATGATTGTATCCAGATCAGGCTGATCCTCCAGCATTTCGAGGGCAAGCGTGCCCTGTCCAGCTATAACCAACGGATCATCGAAGGGGTGAACCCAAGTGTAACCGTGGGTTTTCGAAAGGCGATCAGCTTCCCGTTTTGCCTCATCCACATCGGCCCCGGCCAGCACAACCTTGGCGCCGAACTCCTGAGTTGCTGTAATTTTCAAGAGAGGGGTATTTTCCGGCATGACGATAACCGCCAGTATGTCAAGGCGGGTGGCGTGACGGGCAACGGCTTGCGCATGGTTTCCCGCTGACATGGCAATGACGCCCTGCGCTTTTTCAGCTGGAGTTAGCGAGAGAAGTTTTGTCAGGGCGCCGCGTTCTTTAAACGCATTGGTCACCTGCATGTTTTCATATTTCACAAAAACATCAGCACCGGACAGGGCGCTGAGGCGAGGAGCCTCGAGAAAAGGCGTTCTTAAAACCGCGCCCTGAATCTGCCTTGCCGCTGCCCGGATATGCTCAATTGTTACAGTCAATCTATGTACTTTCATCTAGAGAACAGCGACAGGGGGCACTAGCGCCTAGCCAGAATTTTTGCAACTTCTGGCGCGAAATAGGTCAAAACCCCATCAGCACCGGCTCTTTTAAATGCTAAGATACTTTCCATCATGCTGCGGTCATGGTCCAGCCAGCCGTTTTGGGCGGCGGCGCAAATCATGGCATACTCTCCAGATACCTGATAGGCGAAGGTGGGCACCTTAAACTGGTCTTTGAGTTTGGAAACTATATCAAGGTACGGCATGCCGGGTTTAACCATGATCATATCGGCGCCTTCATTGATATCAAACTCCGCCTCACGCAGAGCTTCATCCGTATTGCCGCTGTCCATCTGGTATGTGCGTTTGTCGCCTTGCAAAACGGTGCCTGTGCCCACTGCATCGCGGAACGGGCCGTAAAAGGCAGAGGCATATTTGGCAGAGTATGCCATGATTTGAACAGACTGGTGCCCAGTCTCCTCAAGTGTTTGCCGTATAGCGCCTATGCGGCCGTCCATCATGTCAGAGGGGGCAATAATGTCGGCTCCGGCATCGGCCTGTATCTGAGCCTGCTTGGCCAGTTGGTTGACGGTCTCGTCATTGAGGATAACGTCACCGTCCAAAATTCCGTCGTGACCATGGGAGGTGTACGGGTCCAAGGCCACATCGGTCATCAGTCCAACGGGTATCCCTTCAGCCTTAATCGCCCTGAGAGCCTGACAGGTCAGGTTGTTCGGATTGAGAGCTTCCGAACCATTGTTGTCTTTTAAGGTCGGGTCGGTATTTGGAAAGAGCGCTATTGCGGGTATGCCCAAATTGGCAGCCTCTTCAGCAGCTTTTACAGCCAGATCAATGCTTAGGCGCTCGACGCCGGGCATAGAGGTGACGGCTTCTCTTTTATTGGCTCCATCCATCAAAAAAATAGGCCAGATCAAGTCATTCACGGTTAAGGAAGTTTCCCGCACCATACGGCGAGACCAGTCTGTAGATCTGTTGCGACGTAACCTGCGGCCATTAAGGATGCTGCTCATATCAATTTTTTCTACAGATTTGCTGATCTCTGTCATTTTTGTCCTACTTTCTTTCGTCAGCCGAATCTATTTAAGCTAACCTGACGTCTGGAGCTCGGATGTAAAGAGTTTGAGATCTGATAGCACGAGGGTTGCGGGTGGTTAAACTTAAAAAGTCAAGCACTAACGCTTTAACTACAATCATTTTTCTCAAGTGGCCTGTTTCGTTGGAAGGCCTATGAACTTAAGTTCAATTTTAGGTTCGCCAATGGGGCACTACGGTTTTACTTAGATGGTATTCACCGGTAAATAACAGATCTTGTTTCATAGATCGCAAGCAGTTGGGAGGCTGCGTCCGATGAACTTTGATTTAAATGAAGAACAATCTGCATTCCAGCAAATGGCAGCGAACTTTTCTAAAGATGAGCTGGAGCCCTGCGCAGCTGAATGGGATGAAAACTCCTATTTTCCTCTGGAGGTGATGCGGCGCGGGGCTGCCTTGGGTCTGGCTGGGCTCTATGTAAGCCCGAAATATGGCGGGGCGGGCTTGGGAAGACTGGATGGCACCATCATTTTTGAAGAGCTTTCAAAAGGATGTACCTCAACGGCTGCCTTCTTGACCATTCATAATATGGTTGCGCGATTGATAGAGCAAAACGGAAGCGAAGGCATCAAGGATAGATTTTTATCCAAGCTATGCTCGATGGAACTTGTGGCCAGCTATTGTCTTACAGAGCCCGGTTCCGGTTCTGATGCCGCATCCCTTACAACGAAGGCCGAGCGCACCCGTGATGGCTATGTTCTCAATGGAACAAAAGCTTTTATCTCTGGCGGCGGTGTTTCTGATGTTTATGTGGTTATGGTGCGCACTGGAGAAAGCGGCGCTTCAGGTATTAGCTGTGTACTGGTGGAAAAAGGAACTCCGGGCCTGAGTTTTGGGGCAAACGAAAGAAAAATGGGCTGGAAAAGCCAGCCTACTGCTCAGGTGGTTTTTGAAGACTGTCATATTCCACTGGCAAACTTGGTAGGACAAGAGGGCCAAGGGTTCAAGATTGCCATGCAAGGTCTGGACGGAGGGCGGCTTAATATTGGTGCCTGCTCTTTGGGAGCCGCAGAGGCATGTCTTTCTCAAAGTCTTCAATATATGCAAGAGCGAAAACAGTTTGGCAAAACCCTCTCGCAGTTTCAGGCTCTTCAGTTCAAATTGGCCGACATGACAACTGAGTTGGAAGCGGCACGTCTTTTGCTCCGCAAGGCTGCATCTTTAGTGGACAGGAAGGATGCTTCGGCAACCAAAATGGTGGCCATGGCGAAACTTTTGGCGACAGATACGGGTTTCAAGGTGGTTAATGATGCCCTGCAGCTGCATGGCGGCTATGGTTATTTGAAGGATTATCCACTGGAGCGGTATCTGCGGGATGTGCGGGTACACCAAATTCTGGAGGGAACAAATGAAGTGATGCGCCTGATCATAGCCCGTGAACTGCTAAAGTGACACTTGGAATGAAACAGTTGCAAAACATAAAAACTGACCAGTCCGTTGGTGGGGCAAGGAGAGTTCAGGAAATGAATGAAGCCGTAGTATTTGAAAAGACTGGATATGCCGGGATCATTACCCTTAATCGAGTTAAGGCTCTCAATGCTTTAACGCAGGAGATGGTTCAGGAAATTCAGCAATGCCTTTTGCGCTGGGAGCATGATGGGGATGTTCATCATGTCATCATTAAAAGTGCGAGTGAAAAGGCGTTTTGTGCAGGCGGAGATATCAGGAAAATCTATGATATCGGGCGTGAAAACAGCAAGGATGCTCTTAGTTTTTTCGCTGATGAATACCGCTTAAATGCCTATATGAAAGCCTACCCGAAGCCCCTTATTGCACTGATTGACGGTATTGTTATGGGTGGGGGTGTTGGAATTTCGGTACATGGGGGATACCGGGTTGGAACTGAGCGGACTTTGTTCTCCATGCCTGAAACCGGGATTGGCTTCTTTCCGGATGTAGGCGGAGGGTATTTTCTGCCAAGAATGCCTCATAATATTGGAATGTACTGCGCTTTAACAGCTGAACGCCTGCGGCAGGCGGATTGCTATTGGACCGGAATTTTAACGCACACAGTGCATTCGGATGATATTTCCCAGATTATCAAAGCTCTGGGTGAAGCTCATGATGTCGATGCGGTTCTGTCGCGCTTCACATATGACCCAGGCCCAGCCCCGTTAGCGGCGCAGGCTGATTTGATTGAAAAGTGCTTTCAAGCAGAAACTCCAAAAGAGATATTCAAGTTCCTTGAGAACGCTAGCAATGATGAAGGGAATGACTTTGCGGGTAAGGCCCTTGCCCAGTTGCGACGACGTTCGCCCTCAAGCATAGCGATTACCCATGAGCAATTGAAACGCGGCGCAGAACTGGATATGCCAGCCAACATGCGAATGGAATTCCGAATAGTCGCTAATATTTTGAAGGGGAATGACTTTTATGAGGGGGTTCGTGCTGTCTTGGTGGACAAGGATAATACTCCCCAGTGGCAGCCTTCTTCTCTGTCTGATATAGAAGCCATTAATTTGCAACAGTACTTTGCTGAACCAGATGGGGGAGATCTGAATTTAGCGATCCTCAACATTGTTTCTTAAGGTGGAACATGTGCTGCAATTGGAAAAGTAATAGATTGGTATGAGTTGATGCTTTGGACAGTCGTTGAGTTTTTGAAGAGCGGGTCGACCTTTACGCGCATACTGCATGTATACCTACGCGTTCTTGCTGCTGTTTCGATTGCCTCAGGCATTTACCAATGGTCCCACATTATCGGTCTGAGTAATTGGGATGGCTTGTTTTTTTCTCAAGTGCCAATCGAATTGCAAAGTGCAACAATTTTCTTTGCAGTCTTGAACTTGGTCGCCGCCGTGGGGTTGTGGTTGCTGGCGAACTGGGGGACAGTAATCTGGCTTTTTCTGGCTCTGAGTCAGGTTGTTATGCATACAATGTTTGCGGCAATCTATGGTCGCCAGCCTCTTGAGATTTCATTTTTTATCATAGCTGTGGCTCTATATCTTTTGTTGCTCTATCTTTCAGAAAGAGAGACAAGAGGGTGAGGAGAGCCAAATCTGTTGTCGGGCTCCGTTTTAAATACGCCGATGGAAAGGTGTGTGGAGCCAGATAAACAAGAATGTTTCGGCAAGTTTTAATATGTATGGGGAGAGAGCGATGAGTGGAGCGCCGTTAAAAATCGGATTTATTGGTCTTGGAAATATGGGCGGCCCCATGGCTGTCAACCTGGTCAACGCTGGCCATATTGTTTCTGGCTATGATCTAAGTGAGGAAGCGAGAGATCAGTTTTCTTTGGCGGGAGGAAAGGCTGCCCTTTCATTGGAAGAAACAGTTAAGGATGCCCAAGTGGTCATAACCATGCTGCCAGCTGGCAAGCATGTTAAAGCCGTATACTTAGGTGATAATGGCATTTTTGAGTTAGTGGGTGAGGGGACATTACTTATTGATTCGTCTACCATTGATGTCGAAAGTGCCCGCTATGTTTCGCAAAAGGCATCTGAAGTGGGGCATGATCTAATTGATGCTCCGGTTTCTGGCGGAGTAGCTGGGGCTAGCTCGGGCTCACTTACATTTATGGTGGGTGGTCATGTGCAGGCCGTTGAAAGGGCAAAGCCCATTTTAGAAATTATGGGTAAGTCAATTGTTCATGCGGGTGAGGCTGGCGCTGGGCAAGCTGCCAAAATCTGCAATAACATGCTACTTGGAGTTTCAATGATAGGAACCTGCGAAGCATTTTTGCTAGCAGACAAGTTGGGGCTGGACCGACAAAAGCTTTTTGACATCTCTTCGGCCTCCTCCGGGCAGTGCTGGGCATTGACTTCTTATTGCCCTGTTCCGGGCCCCGTTCCGTCCTCTCCAGCCAATAATGACTATCAAGCGGGATTTAGCGCAGCCATGATGCTTAAAGATTTGCTGTTGGCAAAAGAGGCCTTGGACAAATTAGAGGTGAGTGCTCCTATGGGGCAAAAAGCCGCCGAGACCTATGAAAAATTCTGTTTGGACCTAGGGGAAACTGCGGATTTTTCCGGAATTATAAATTTCTTGCGAAAAGAGGGTAAATAAATTATTAATCGGAAAAGTAGAAAAACTGTTGTGTATTAACTTGAAATTATACTTATATATTAAGTGCTTCTTAGATTCAGTCGTGTAAATTTGCATTAAGTGCTGAATAAAAATACGACTTGCACGGCAATAGGACATAAGGCGCAACCAGATGATCAATACAAATAGGGCAGTTGAGGTCCTGGCACAGGATGAGGATCAAGCAGAATTAAAGCCGGCTTACCTCGAAGCGCTCACACTAATTGAGCGGCTCCATCGCCGTCTCTTGGATGTGATTAAAGATGAATTCGACCGCATGGGTCGTTCAGATGTAAATAGCGTTCAAGCTCTTCTTCTTTTCAATATCGGAGATTCGGAGCTCACAGCAGGCGAACTTCGTACACGCGGATACTACTTGGGATCCAACGTGTCATACAACTTAAAGAAACTTGTCGAAACCGGCTATATCAATCACGAACGGTCCCGCATGGATCGTAGAAGTGTTCGTGTTAGCCTCACGGACAAGGGGCGTGAAATAGCCAAAATCGTAGATGATTTGTATTCAAGACATATTTTGTCTGTTGAGCAAGTCGGGGAAATGTCTGCCCAAAATTTGGTGGAACTCAACCGCAGCCTTCGCCGTCTGGAGCGTTTCTGGACAGATCAGATCCTTTACCGCCTATAGTCCAATCGACTTTACCCCATTTAAAAACACCGCATCTCAGGATTTGCGGTGTTTTTTTTGTATCTACTTCATTACTATAGGTTTTATATTAGTTTGTGTCCGGTGTGTGTAGTCATTTATAGTTAAATATAGGGGTTAGCATGTTTAGTTCTTGCCATATTAAGCTGTTTAATAACTTAAAATGAGTAATTCTATTTTATGGCATTAAAAAATATTTCATGAAAATAATCTATTCTTGATGATGTTATTTTTAATTGAGATGGTAAAGCATGATTAATTATGACAGGTTTAATCGGCAGAGTTCTGTGCTTAAGAGGCTAAATCTGCGAGGGGGAGGGGCTTTGGGGCATATCAGCAACTTATCTAGAGAGCGAGATATCAAACCAAACATAGGAATCTCGGGGTCGCTTGGTAGAGGGAACTATGGGGACGAGCTCTACCTCAAAAACTATCAGTACTGGTTTGGTTCGTGGGCTAGGGTTTTTCTTCTTACTGGCTTGCCTAGGCCCTATTATATGCGGCATTTTTCCGAGAATCTCGTTGATATGATGGATGCAGTCGTTGTAGGTGGCGGGGACTTAATTTGTCCTTACCGACCAAAAGTTGATCAAGATTTTGTCAATAAATTGTTTTTGCGTCGATCAGTACATATTGCAGGAGTGGGTGTGGAGCAAAATCGTTCGGATATTCATCCGGACGTACTTAGTAAGTGGAAGCAGTTTCTTTGCAATGCGAATATAAAGTCGATTTCAACGAGGGATCCGCTGTCTCAGGCTTGGATTGAAAAAAATGTAAAACCTGCTGTTGGTGTTAGAGCGCACTCAGACCTAGCTTGTGCTTTACCGCTGCCAAAAGTGGGTCGCATCCCAAAGGAGCCAATTGTTGGTTTGGTTACTAGGCACATCAAGCACCCTAAAGAGTATTTGTTAATGGCGGAAATCGCTAAGAGGTTAGCCGCTAAGGGCTGGAAGGTTCATCATATTATTGCAGGTGTAGGAAAGCATGGTGAAAAAGACTTTGAGAATGCAAAAGCTTTAAAAGTTCCGGGAAAAAAGACGAAATATACTCAAAGTCTTGACGAAATAAGCCGGAGTATAGGGCAGTGTTCACTTGTTTTGAGTATGAAATTACACGCAACTATTGTTGCGATGATGTATGATGTACCAACCATCAGCTTAAATCCGGTTGTAAAAGCGCGTGCCTTTATGGAATCAGTGGGCCGCGAGTCACTTGTTTTTAAGTGTGATGATAGACAGGTGCTGGAGTGTGTTGAGGCTGGTGTGCCAAGGGTTCCGACGGCTCTGATGCAGCAAAAAACGGCTGAAGCGTCCAGTTATATGCGTCAACTCTGTCAAAATATTTGGAGCGACTTTCTAGTGGCTAATCCCGAACTAAATGGTCACGTTAAGTGTGAGTTGTCATTGCCCTAGCCTTCTTGGTGAAGTCCTAGTTAAGTTGCTTTGCTGTATATAGCCTACTTTTATAGGGTGAGCTGTCAACAAGAGCATCTGTGCTGCCTTTGTTTAAGAACCGACTGCTGTCACAAGCTTGTTTGGCGGACTTAGGAAGTCAGCTCCACATGGCTGCCTACAAACATTCATTAAGTGTCTTTGGATAACGGGCTATAGTCATGTTCAGACACGAAACAGCCATAATAGAATGTGTTAAGCATGCCTCCTGTAGAATGAGGTATGGGTGGTGATATATACTCGTTGTGCTGCTTCGGGGAGTATCAGGCAAACAAGTTCGAATTGAACCTACTGAAGCCTTCGCTGAGAATTGGAAGTTTTGAACGTCCTCTTCCACAGCTAGAGAATACTGCTGGCTGGTTTGCAGTTTGGCAGATGTGAAAGAATTGAAACTAGGGGTACTGCGGTGTCTAAGCACTTTAACCGTTCTCATTTGTCCAGCGTTGCCGGCGCTTTGGCCGTTGGGTGTGCTGCAACAATGTCAACGGCAAGCGTTGCGCAAGTGTTGGTTCGGCCTCTAGCGCCGCTTGTGGAAAATGTTGCTCCGGAAACTCAGAGTATTCCAGCCGGTGTTCCAGCGCTGGATGGGCAGGTTTTTGAAGGGGCTGAATGGGAAGATGGCTTTGATAGCGGTGTACGCAGTGTCAGGGAAATTGACACAGTTTCTCCCATAATTTCTCTGCATACGCAGCTCTATATGGAGCAAGCTATTCCTCGATATCGTCAGATCGTTGCCAATGGTGGCTGGAATATGGTGAGCTATCCGGGAAAACCGCTGAGGATCGGTAAACAGCACGACAGCGTTGTTGAGTTGCGTCAACGTCTGATCATTTCCGGGGATCTGGATGCAGGTGCGGGTCTTTCCAAAATATTCGACAGCTATGTTGATACTGCTGTTCGCCGTTTTCAGTTGAGACATGGCTTGCTTGCAGATGGCATTGTGGGCAAGGGTACAATTGAAGCTTTGAATGTTCCGGCCATCGTGCGGCTGCGCCAGTTGGAAATCAATATGGGCCGGGTTGCAGAACTGGCAGATCAGTTGAACGATACATATGTCATGGTCAACGTTCCAGCTGCTCGAATTGAGGCAGTGGAAGCAGGTCGGGTTCGTTCCCGACATACGGCTGTTGTTGGAAAAATCGATCGCCAGACACCTATTTTGAACTCCAAAATTACAGAGGTGAATTTTAATCCTTACTGGACGGTTCCTGTCAGTATCATCCGCAAGGACTTGATTCCAAAGATGCAGGAGGATCCCAGTTACCTTGAGAAGAACAAGATCAAAATTTTTGATTGGTATGGGAACCAGAAACAGTGGCAGGACATTGACTGGAACACGCAGGAAGCAACCCAATATCGCTTTACGCAGGATCCGGGCGAAAAGAACTCCATGGGAAGTATTCGCATAAACTTTCATAACAAGTTTCAGGTGTATCTACATGACACGCCAGAGCAGTCCTTGTTCGGCAGTGGATACCGTTTTCACTCCTCTGGGTGTGTCCGGGTGCAGAATGTTCGTGAACTGGTTTCTTGGCTCTTGGGAGCAACCACGCCTGGTTGGGATCGGGCTAAGGTAGACGAATCGATTCGCGGTGGTGAGCGCCTTGATGCGAAATTGAAGACACGGATACCCATCTTTCTTTCGTATGTGACAGCTTGGGCGAGCAGTGATGGAGCAGTTCATTTCCGGGATGATATCTACAAAATGGATGGTCTGAGCGACTCTCTGCCCATTCTGTCCGAGGCCGTAAGCAGATAAAATATCCGCCAAATACCCCGATAGGATAGGGGGGTAACTTCGATATATCGTTGATTGCCCCCTTGGTTCAATCCATTGCCTGTGGTAATTGCGGGGCGCCTACCTGAAATATAGGTGGGGTTGCTTAGGAGCTTAGAGGGCTCCTAATTTCTTTTGGTTCCAATGTGAAGAGGCCTTGCCATGTCCCTGACGGATACAACGGTCACCACTCAGCTCTACCCAGAGTTTTTTACAGGTTCCCTCGCTCAGGTCGACCCTGAAATTACAGCTACGATCAAAAGCGAACTCACTCGCCAGCAAAATGAGATCGAACTGATTGCTTCGGAAAATATTGTTTCCAAAGCGGTTCTTGATGCTCAAGGGTCTATTATGACCAATAAGTACGCGGAGGGGTATCCAGGCCGTCGTTACTATGGTGGTTGTGAGCACGTGGATGTGGCAGAAGAGCTTGCCATTAAACGGGCCAAACAGCTCTTTGGGTGTGACTTTGCCAACGTGCAGCCCAATTCCGGTTCTCAGGCGAACCAGTCAGTGATGATGGCGCTTGCTAAACCGGGCGACACATTACTCGGCATGAGCCTTGACGCTGGTGGTCACTTGACACATGGCGCTAAACCGAACATGTCCGGTAAATGGTTCAATGCCATTCAATATGGTCTGGACACGGCAACCGGCCGCATTGATATGGATCAGGTTGCTCAGCTTGCACGCGAGCACAAACCAAAAGTTATTGTTGCTGGCGGTTCTGCATATTCCCGCGAAATCGATTTTGCAGCTTTCCGCGCAATTGCCGATGAAGTAGGTGCCTTCCTGTGGGTGGATATGGCGCACTTAGCAGGTCTGGTGGCCGGTGGTCAGCACCCGAGCCCATTCCCGTACGCCCATGTTGCGACCTCCACCACTCATAAGACTCTGCGTGGTCCGCGCGGTGGTTTGGTGCTCACAAACGATGAAGCTATAGCCAAGAAAATCAATTCTGCCATTTTCCCGGGGCTTCAGGGTGGCCCGTTGATGCATGTAATTGCGGCTAAGGCTGTGGCTTTTGGTGAAGCGCTGCGTCCAGAGTTCAAGATCTACGCAAAGAACGTGATTGAGAATGCAAAAGTCTTGGCTGAAACTCTTCGTGAGGGTGGCTTGGACATTGTGTCTGAAGGTACAGATACGCATTTGATGCTGGTTGATCTGCGTCCAAAGAACCTCACCGGTGTTTCTGCAGAAAAAGCTCTTGAGCGCGCCAATATCACCTGTAACAAAAATGGTGTGCCGCTTGATCCGCAAAAGCCGACAGTAACCTCTGGTATTCGTCTGGGAACTCCCGCGGGTACAACTCGTGGTTTCGGGCCCGCCGAATTCCGCGAAATCGGTTTGTTGATTAATGAAGTGATGGAAGGCTTGCGTGCTTCCAATACGGATGAAGGCAACGCGACCGTTGAAGCAGCTGTAAAAGAGAAAGTTCTCAAGCTAACAGCTCGTTTCCCAATCTATAAAGGCCTTTAAGGAGTTTTAACTCCTTAAAATAACAATAAAGGAGGCACACGCTTATGCGCTGTCCGTTTTGCGGCGGAGATGATACCCAGGTTAAGGACTCCCGTCCTACCGAGGATAACACAACGATCCGTCGTCGCAGGGTCTGCCAAACATGTGGCGGCCGCTTTACCACGTTTGAGCGGGTGCAACTGCGCGAGTTGACGGTAATCAAGCGCAACCAGCGGCGTGTGCCTTTTGATCGCGAGAAACTCATGCGCTCGGTGCTCATAGCAACCCGCAAGCGTCCGGTTGAGCCGGAGCGGGTTGAGCGCATGGTCAGCGGCATTGTGCGCCAGCTGGAAAGCTCGGGAGAGAGTGAAGTGGATGCGGAGGCTATCGGCCATCTGGTGATGGAAGGGCTTAAAGCTCTGGACGATGTTGCTTACGTGCGCTTTGCTTCCGTTTATAAAAATTTCCGCGAGGCGAAGGACTTTGAAGCCCTTCTGGATGAGCTGAGCGACGAAGAGCTGAATTCGCGGCTGGCGGCCCAAAAGAGCTAGTTGGTTTAAGTATGGCTGCATGTGATGAGTATTGGCATGCGCTGTGATCTGGTTGCAGTTGACAGCTTGAGCAAGGCTTTCGTGTTCGGCTGCACTAGATAAACTCATTATGTGTGTCCTGCGGAGCGAGAGGTGGGCTTTGTCTGGAAATCCAAGTTTAAGCTCTAAGCAAAGACATGAAGACGAACGGTTCATGGCGGCAGCGCTCTCATTTGGACAGCGCGCCCGTGGGCGGTCTTGGCCAAACCCTTCTGTTGGAGCGCTGCTCGTAAAAGATGAAGGCTCCGGGCCGGTTGTTGTCGGGCAAGGAGCAACTATGCCCGCAGGTGGAGCGCATGCAGAGGTTCAGGCTCTGGCAAAGGCAGGGGGAAGGGCGAATGGTGCAACGGCCTACGTCACTTTAGAGCCCTGTGCCCACTATGGGCGCACGGGGCCTTGTGCGCTGGCTTTGGTAAAAGCAGGTGTCGCCCGCGTTGTCTTTGGATGTTCTGACCCAAATCCGGAGGTCGGGGGCAAGGGTAAAAAGATTCTGGAAGAAGCTGGTGTTGAAGTTATCTCCGGTATTCTTGAAAGGGAGTGCCGCGCCAGCGTTATTGGCCATATAACGCGGCTGGTGCACGCTCGCCCTCATATCCAACTGAAAATGGCTCTCTCAAACGACGGGTTCATCGGGCAAAAGGGTAAGGGGCAGGTTGCTATAAGCTCCCCTGAAAGCCGCCGCCTTGTTCATGCCATGCGGGCACAGGTTGATGCCATTCTTGTTGGTATTGGTACGGTGCTAGAGGATGATCCGGAGCTGACCTGCCGTCTGGCAGGTCTGGAGCACCTCTCTCCGGTCCGTGTCGTTGTCGATAGTCATGCGCGTTTGCCGCTTAATTCAAAACTTGTGCAAACGAGTGCCTCTACCCCTCTTTGGGTGCTGGTTGGGCAAGGTGCTGTGCCCGAACGCTGCGCTACGCTGGAGGCAGCGGGCGCCAAAGTGCTACGGTGCCAGCAAAGAAACGGGCACGTACACCTACCACATGCCATGAAAGAGCTTGCCACTGCCGGTATTACCAAGGTGATGGTGGAGGGCGGAGCCCATGTGGCGCGGGCGCTTTTGAATGACCGGTTGATAGATGAGGCGATGATCTTTCAAGGCGCAAAAATCATTGGAGCAGATGGCCTTAAACCTTTTGTGGAAGGTAGCCTTGAACTCTTGAATAACAAGGGGCACTTTACCCACGAGCTACTTCGCCGCGTATCCGGCGATATTCTTTGGCGCTATTCTTTTAAGGAGACCTCATAGGTGTTTACTGGAATTGTAACCGATGTGGGCAAAATTGCATCTGTGGAGAAAATCCCGGCGGGCCTGCGAACGCGCATTTTGACCAAATATGACGCGAATGGCATTGATCTGGGCGCGTCCATCGCATGTGGGGGCGTGTGCCACACAGTCACCGCAAAAGGCATTGAGGACGGGCAGAACTGGTTTGAAGTAGAATCAGCTGCTGAAACCCTGCGTTTAACCACTGTTCGCGATTGGCAGGCAGGCATGCGTATCAATCTGGAGCGTTCCCTTGCAATGGGGGATGAGCTGGGCGGGCACCTTGTTCTGGGTCATGCGGATGGAACTGCAAAAATTATCGAATTTGTCCAGCATCCGGAAAGCGTTTACATCAAATTTGAATGTGCAGAGGAATTTGCCCGCTTTATACCAAAAAAAGGCAGTGTTGCGCTGGATGGGACATCCCTTACAGTGAACGAGGCGGAGGGGAATACGTTTTCAGTTTTCCTTATTCCTCATACTTTATCGGTGACAACTTGGTCAGATCGTACAGAAGGTGACCTTGTAAACCTTGAAGTCGATATGATGTCGCGTTATGTGGCGCGGCTAGCAGAATTTACAGGGTAACAGTTCTTTATAAGTTTCTGCTGTTTTGACTGGACAAATGGTGTCGGTCGTGGTTCCTGACGATCAATTAAACGAGTGAAAGAGATCCTGCTATGTCTACAGTTCCCCACATTCTTATCATTGAGGCACGTTTCTATGATGAGTTGGCTGATGCACTTTATGAAGGTGCCAACGAGGTTCTGAAAGATGCAGGTGCCAAGGTATCCCGTATGGAAGTCCCTGGCGTTCTAGAAATTCCTTCCGCGCTTTCCATGGCTTTGGCTGCAATGGAAAACGGCGATGCGGACTTCGACGGCTTCGTGCTTTTGGGCTGCGTTATCCGTGGCGAGACAACACACTACGATATTGTCTCCAATGAATCGGCACGCGCCATTGTGGAACTGACAACGGACGCCTGCATTGCAGTGGGCAATGGCATCCAGACAGTGGAAGATGACGAGCAGGCTTGGGCTCGTTGCGACAAAGACAAGAAGAACAAGGGCGGCGGCGCGGCTGAGGCTTGCCTTCGCATGATTGAAGTGCGCGATCACTTCGGAGTTTAAGATTTAGTATGACGCAAGAACAAAATAATAAGAACAAGGCTGGCGTGCGCCCCGCAAACAAGCGGGGCCTTTCACGTCTTGCTGCGGTTCAGGCGCTTTACCAGATGGAACTGGCTGGCACGGAACTGAGCGATATCGTCGGTGAGTTCAAGCTGTACCGTCTGGGCCAAGAGCTTGACGGCGAAACCTACCGCGAAGCGGACCCCGCATGGTTTCAAGATCTTGTCCATGCTGTTTTTGAAGAGCAAAAAATTATCGATGCCAAGATCCACAGTGGTCTTTCAGAGGATTGGCCGCTGCGCCGGGTCGATAGCACGGTTCGTGCCATTTTACGTGTGGGAGCAGCCGAACTCTTGCGTAAAAAAGATGTGCCTGCCAAGGTTATCATTAACGAATATATTGAGATCTCAAAAGCCTTCTATGAGAAGGATGAGACACGTTTGGTCAACGGTATTATGAACCGTCTGGCCCGCGATATTCGCGCTTCCGAATTCGACGGCTGATATGAGTGGGGGCAGGGCAGGCGAGTTCACTCTGATTGAGCGCTACTTTGCCCCACTGGCGACCCATGCGGGTGCAGCAGGTCTTACCGATGATGCTGCAACACTTACCCCACCAGAAGGGTGTGAGCTGGTTCTTACCAAAGATATGCTCGCCTCTGGTGTCCACTTCTTCCCAGAAGACCCTCCCCAGTCTGTCGCGCGAAAAGCGCTTGGGGTAAACCTCTCCGATTTAGCTGCCAAAGGGGCACGTCCTCTTGGTTACCTCCTCGGCCTTGGTCTTCCTAAGGACTTTGAGGAGGCGTGGGTTCGTGATTTTTGCAAAGGGTTGGAATTGAGCCAGAGGCAATATGGCTGGGCTTTGCTGGGAGGGGATACCATTAAATCACCAGATGGTATTCTCCTGTCTATTACAGCTATTGGATGTACGCCAACTGGCCGCGCTGTAAGGCGGAATACCGCTCCAGTGGGAGCTAGGCTCTATGTGACAGGTACAATTGGAGATGCCGCCTTAGGTTTGATGCTCCGTCTTGCGCCGGAAAATGCGCATAAATGGGGTCTTACTCCCACTGAAGAGGCATTTTTGCTGGAGAGGTACCTTCATCCAAAGCCAAGAGCTCAGGCGGCGCAGACGATTTTGGAGTATGGAGCGGCGTCTATGGATGTTTCCGACGGTCTGCTCGCAGACCTTGCCCATATGTGCCACACCTCCAAGGTTGATGCCCATGTGGATTTGGAAAAAGTACCCCTGAGTGCTGGCGTGCACAGGGCGTGCTCTGCTGAGCGGGAGCTGCTTCACCAAGCGGTCACAGGCGGCGATGATTATGAGATTTTGTGCGCCGTTCCAGAAAATGCATGTGAAGTCTTTGAAAAAGGCCTGAAGGCCTCAGGTTTGCCTTGCTCTCAAATTGGTTATTTCTCAGCGCCAGCGAATTCTGGTAGTGGCGTACCAAACCTGTACCTTCATGGTGAGAGGGTTCTTGGTCACTCATCAAAGGGCTTCGAGCACTTTTAGGGAATATATACCCCAAGGGCGGGTTTGCTCTTTGTCCGTAGGAACTAAAAGATCCAAGTATTGAGAATCGTTTACCTGTGATTCGTAGGTATTTATATTCGTGATGCCATGGGTTTGGGGCAAATTTCTATTTCATCTCCCCATATAACCCGTGAAAACTCACTAGGTGAAAACTATATGGAAGCGGAAACTATCTTTCCCTACAATGGTTTAAGTGATCTCTTGTTTTATGTGGAGATAAAACGCAGAGTACATTGCAGTCTAACCTCCTAAATCTCATGGATATTAGCCTTCTGGAAATAACCTTAAACAGAAAAGACAAATTTAAGGATTTTCGGGGGGGTCAATGACTGAGATTTTCGTAACCATTGCGTGTGGGGTGCTTTCTGTCATCTATGCCATATGGGCCATTCAAAATGTCATGGCTGCCGATAAAGGCACGGCCAAGATGCAGGAAATTGCCGGTGCCATACAAGAAGGGGCACAGGCTTACCTGTCGCGGCAATATACGACCATTGCCTTGGTCGGTATCGTTATATTTGCAATCATTGCCTATCTCCTGTCTGTCACCGTTGCCATTGGCTTTGCAATTGGTGCAATCCTGTCTGGGGCTGCTGGCTTCATCGGTATGCTGGTTTCAGTTCGCGCAAATGTGCGTACAGCGCAAGCGGCCAGCCAAAGCCTTGGAGCAGGGCTCAATATTGCGTTTCGCTCAGGTGCTGTAACGGGCATGTTTGTGGCAGGTCTCGCTCTTTTGGGGGTGGCCGTATATTTTTATATTCTAACGGCCCATCTTGGGTATAGCCCAACATCAAGAACAGTCATTGATGCCTTGGTCTCGTTGGGTTTCGGTGCTTCGCTCATTTCCATATTTGCCCGCCTTGGCGGAGGAATTTTTACCAAGGGAGCCGATGTTGGCGGCGATCTGGTTGGGAAGGTAGAGGCTGGTATTCCAGAGGATGATCCGCGCAACCCCGCCACTATTGCTGATAACGTTGGCGATAATGTGGGCGATTGTGCTGGCATGGCGGCTGATCTGTTTGAAACCTATGCTGTGACCCTTGTGGCAACCATGGTACTGGCATCCATTTACTTCAGAGCCTCACCAGACTTGGCTGCCGTCATGGTTTACCCCATGCTGATTTGCGGTGCATGTAGTGTTGCCTCCATCATTGGCAGTTTCTTCGTTCGCCTTGGCAGTTCAAACTCCATCATGGGAGCGCTCTATAAGGGCTTTATTGCCACTTCAATCATATCTTTGATTGTCCTCTATCCTTTGACCAGCTGGACATTTGGTGGCATGGACAAGGTTCTGGCAATTTCCGACGGTCTGACCTTCACCCCAATGAGCCTGTTTCTCTGCGGTGTCGTTGGCCTTGTGATCACCGGACTGATTATCTGGACAACGGAGTATTACACGGGAACCGGTTTCCGTCCGGTGCGTTCCATTGCGAAGGCCTCAGAAACTGGGCATGGGACCAATGTTATTCAAGGTCTGGCTGTGTCACTGGAGGCGACTGCCGTTCCTGCGTTGATTATTATTCTCGGGATCATCGTAACCTTTAATCTTGCAGGTCTGTTTGGAATTGCCATAGCGGTGACAACCATGTTGGCCTTGGCCGGAATGGTGGTTGCACTGGATGCCTTTGGGCCGGTGACAGACAATGCGGGCGGGATCGCGGAAATGTGTGATCTGCCGGAAGAGGTGAGAAACACCACAGATGCGTTGGATGCTGTTGGTAACACAACGAAAGCGGTCACAAAAGGATATGCGATAGGTTCCGCAGGCTTGGGTGCTCTGGTCCTTTTTGCCGCATACACTGAAGATCTTTTATTCTTCTCTTCCAACTCGGATCAATTCCCATACTTTTCGGGAATGGAAGCCGTCGGGCCAGACTTTTCTCTGTCTAATCCTTATGTTGTTGTCGGCCTGTTCTTTGGTGGCTTGCTCCCGTTCTTGTTTGGCGGAATAGCCATGACAGCCGTTGGCCGTGCTGCCGGATCGGTTGTTGAGGAGGTACGCCGCCAGTTCAAAGACAAGCCGGGTATCATGAAGGGAACGGAGCGCCCAGACTATGGACGTGCGGTGGACATGCTCACCAAAGCGGCCATACGTGAGATGATCATTCCGTCCCTGTTACCTGTTCTTTCTCCGTTGATCTGCTTTTATACCATCGAAGCGATTGCCGGTAAGGCCGATGCCTTTGCGGCACTGGGAGCCATGTTGCTCGGGGTGATCGTCACCGGCCTTTATGTGGCTTTGTCCATGACAGCCGGAGGTGGTGCATGGGACAATGCCAAGAAGCACATTGAAGATGGGAATCATGGCGGAAAAGGGTCCCACGCCCACAAGGCTGCGGTGACCGGAGATACGGTTGGAGATCCCTATAAGGATACTGCGGGGCCCGCAGTCAATCCGATGATTAAAATCACCAATATTGTGGCGCTCATGCTGCTGGCGGTTCTTGCCCACTAATCAAACTGTCCGGGAGGGGTAACCCTCCCGGTTATTATATGACTTCGGTTAGGGAGTGGGGGTCTTAGCCTAAGCCCACCTTGCAAGATGCTGGTTACCTTTAAGTTCATGGTCAGCTCTAGAAAGTTGGTGGAAGCAAAATTCATTGTCCTACTTTCACCCCCTACCATTGAAAGGAAGGATAAAAATGTCAGAAAACAATTTCAGGAGCTTAGTCTCTGTTGTACATGTCGCAGATTATGCAGAAGCTATTGAGTGGTACACGAAGTGGTTGGGGCGCGAACCTGATATCACGCCTACTGAGGGTGTTGGGGAATGGCAGTTGACCGACAATGCCTGGATTCAGATTTCGGTAGCGCCAGACCCAAGCCTTGTTGGTAAGTCGTCCGTCGTTTGCGGTGTCCTTGATCTGGAGGTGCAGTGCAGGGCCTGTCAACAAGCTGGAGTAGCGATTGGCGAAACTCAGGATTATGGGTTCATAAAGCTAGCGAGTGTGAGCGACCCTGCTGGGAATACGGTGGCTTTCGTTCAGGAAGTGGAGCAGGCGTAGATGGTTGTTGGAGGGCGAAGTGGGGCAGGTAAAGGAATAACTGGGTGTTTGAGAAAGTTTTTGAATTCGGACCTCCTTCTTGGAAGGTCCCATTGATGCATAGCTGTTTTGAAAACTAAACTATCTCATTTTTGGAGATGCAGTTTTGCTCATATCACGGTTTAGAATGTTGCTGTAATATATTGATATTAAATTGAAATATACTTCAAAGTAAAGCTACACATTAACTTTACGGGCTCTTTGAAAGCTTTGTGCGGAAAAATCCTATAATTTCATCCACGGCCTTGCGTGTGGGCTCATGTTCCTTGTCAATGAGGTTAATAGTCACCACACTATGAGGTGTTGGAACGTGAGCTTGGAAGAAGGGGGTAACGTTCTTGCCGGCTGCAGAGGTAGGCAAAGTACGCCCCTCAAACCGGTCTCCCAGTGCCTGGGCGTAAGCGGCGAAGCGCTGTGCTTGGCAAAAGTGATCTCCTTCAAATCTGTAGGCAAGGACTGATAGGTCTTCCGATTCCAGCCTTGCGCGCACCGCTGCCAGCTCCTCTGGTGAGCTCTCCAGAGCTTCAGGCTTGTCCAATGGCAGGCTAGGCTGTGAAAGGACCGATGCCAGAACGGATGAGTCCAGCATCATGGAAAGAGCGAAGTTTCCAGTAAAACACATACCAATAGCACCAACGCCAACCCCACCGCATTCTTCATGGGCAAAACGGGCAAGTGCTCTGAGCCATTGGGTTACAGGGCTGGAGCAGTTTCCGGCAAAGGCGCGAAATTCGGCACTGACACAGGCCCGTTTAAAAACTTCTGCTCCCTCATCAGCGTTTGGGGTCGCCCCGTCGTGCCCGAAAAGGGAGGGGATGTAGACGGTAAATCCGGCCTCACATAGCCATCGGGCAAACCGGAGCAATTGCGGGTTAATACCGGGCATTTCGGGCATAACAATCACAGCGGGCCCGGTTCCTGCCATATAAACCCGCTTGACCTGCTCTTGAAGGCATATATCGCGGGATTGAAAATCCTCGATACGCCCAATTGTTTCCGCTGTTTTCATTTTGTTACCTGAGTCTTTATTTTGAACCTAGATAAAATTAGAATATCTATGTCTGTATGTCAAACTCAGATAAGCCGCAGTGCATACGCAAAAGAGCATGGGTACCTAAAGAAGAGTGCCCCATGGCAACAGCCGTAGATACTCTGGGGGACCGCTGGGTCCTCCTGATACTTAGAGAAGCCTTTTATGGGGTTCAAAGGTTCGATGATATTTTACAGGACTTGAATATTCCCAAATCCGTATTGACCGACCGTCTCAAGCGCATGATCGAAAGTGGACTTATGGAGCGTTTCGAATATCAGGAGCCGGGAACCAGAAAGCGCGCCGCCTACGGATTAACGCAAAAGGGGCGGGAACTTGCGCCTGTTATGATTGCGCTAAAAGAGTGGGGGGAAAAACATGCGTTACACGCCCCATCACCCGTGGATATTCAAAGTACGGGTTCAGGAGACTGGCTGCGTCTTCATCCTGTTGACTCGCAAGGGCACCTTATTGCCTGGGAAGATGTGAGGCTTGTAAAAAGAACTGCTTGATTGGCGCTGCAGTGCCAAGAGGCAGCCTTTCTTGAGGTGCAAGCGATCGCATAAAAAAAATCCCGCCGGAATTAAGGCGGGATTTTGTATGTCACACTTGCACAAGCTATTTGGCTTGATGCGTTACAGCAACAAGCCGCTACTCTTGATTAGAGGCTGAACGAAGGTTTCTGCGCGCCTCTTAGGATTTGCGAGAGGAAGCTGTAGTCGGAACCACCGGTTCTTGTCTTACGGTTCAAGTAATCAACAACCCGGCCATCTTCATACCCATAGTTCGCCAAGGACTTCACGAAGCCTTCTTTGTCGAAATAGACGGCAACTACGCGCTGATCCACGATTTGCGGTTCAAGAAACGCCACTGTCTCCTTTTTCTGGGAGATGTAGTAGTAGGCTTCTCCATCAAAATCTGAGGTTGTAGAAGGGGAGCCCAACAAAAGCTCTACTTGTTCACGGCTTGATCCCACATGAATTTCTTCCAGAGTTTCTGGAGAAATTACGTGACCATGATTGATTGTCTGTGTAAAACAGCCACCAAGCGGCAACGATAAACAAAAAAGGAACGCTGTACGGCGCGCAAAAGCAAACATTCAGAATATCCCATTGGCTTGCAGATGCACAAAGCCCCATTGCAAGCGGTTTAATTTCTTCCCATATGTTTGTGCCTAGCCTTTTAGAGGGCACAACGCAACTCCGTATCGCAAAAAGAGGTGCCATGTTCTTTGGCTTTTTACGCAGACGAGGCAATTTTGCAGTCCACGAAATTTATCGTGATATCGTTTCTCAGGCCCGTCAACCTGTCTTCTATCAAAGCTTTGGTGTGCCTGATACCGCCGAAGGGCGCTTTGAAATGATAGTGTTCCACGCTTTTTGCCTGTTCCACCGTCTGCGGCATGAAAACAAACAGGCGGGCGAAGTGGCCCAAAAGGTTTTTGACCTCTTTTTTGTTGATATGGACCAAAGCTTGCGGGAGGCCGGTATTGGAGATGAAGGTGTCCGGCGGCGAATACGGAAAATGAGCGAATCTTTTTATGGTCGTTCTACAACCTATTCGCGAGCGTTGGAGGAGGGGGATAACGGGCAATTGGCTCAGGCCTTTGCCCGCAATTTTCTTTTCACGGCAGATGGGGGGCTTGCGGCAGACCGTTTGGTCGAATACATGCACGCAACACTACTAAAGTTAAACGAAACAAAGACCGAGTGCATTCTCAAAAATGAGTTTGACTGGGTTGAAGTTAAATGGAATGCAGTCGAGGAAGGTGTTGGCAATGGCGAACAGTGAATACCCCTACAGCTTTTTGTTTGATGTAACGCGCTTGGGTAATTCGGCTCACGATGTGACATTGGAACTGGGGCCTGAAGATCTGGTCAAAATGGCCAAACTCTATGATCTGGTGGAACTTGAAAGCCTTAGGGCCCAGTTGCATATCCGGCCATGGAGAAAAAATGGCGCGGCTGTTGAGGGAAGCTTCAAAGCCAAAGCACGGCAGAAATGCGTTGTGACACTGGAAACCATGCAAACCAAGATTGCTGACGAGTTTGAGCGCACCTATGCACCTGCACAAGGGCGCAGGCCAAAGCGCAATGAAGAGGAAACTCTTGAAATTGATCTGGATATGGATGCCAAGGACCCACCAGATGTCTTTGAAGGCAGTACAATTGACCTAGGTGCACTTATCTGCGAACAGTTCGCACTAGTGCTGGATCCATTTCCCCGCTCTCAAAAGGCCAAGGTCGACGAGATCTATCAGCAACAGGATGAAGAAGAGGTGGAGGAAAAACCCTCGCCATTCGCAGCACTTGCAGCCCTGAAAAAAGGTGAAAACCGTTAAAGGGTCAAAAGAGATGCTTATCTGCGGTTGATTGAGTATTGGAAACCTATATCTTCACTTTCGCTTTTTATATTTATACCGGTTAGATATCTCTACCGTATCTAACAGTGGGGCTGCGGACCAGCTGGAACAAGGTTTGATCAGGAATGTCTGAAACAATAAAAATATCTTTGGATGCAATGGGCGGTGACAATGGATTGGAAACAGTGCTGCCCGGTGCTGACCTTGTCTTGGAACGGTGCCCGAATATTGAGTTCTTACTTTTCGGCGATTCAACCCAGATCACTGCGGGGCTGGAAAAATATCCACGCCTGAAAGCTGCAAGCAGTATCATTCATACAGATGTTTCCATTGAAATGGATGAAAAGCCCAGCAAGGCGCTGCGCAAGGGACGTGGAAAGTCGTCCATGTGGCAAGCCATTGCTGCGGTGAAGGCAGGGGATGCGGACGTGGCGGTCTCCGCCGGAAATACCGGCGCGCTTATGGCTATGGCCAAGTTCTGTCTACGGATGATGTCTGGTGTGGAGCGTCCGGCGCTTGCAGCGATCTGGCCGACAATGCGCGGGGAATCAATTGTTCTGGATGTTGGTGCTACTGTTGGCGCGGACGCTCAGCAACTGATTGATTTTGCAATTCTTGGTGGGGCCATGGCTCGCTCCTTGCAAGGGGTTAAACAGCCAACCGTTGGACTTTTAAATATTGGTGTTGAAGAGGTTAAGGGTGTAGAGGAAGTCCGGACCGCAGGCAAAATGCTGCGCGAACTTTCTCCGCCCAACATGATGTATACCGGCTTCGTTGAAGGTGATGACATCGGCAAAGGAACTGTTGACGTTGTTGTTACGGAAGGTTTTGCCGGAAATATCGCACTAAAATCGGCTGAGGGTACTGCAAAACAGCTTGCAGGGTATCTGCGTGCTGCCATGAGCCGGACGTTGATGGCGAAAATTGGCTATCTGTTTGCACGTGGAGCATTTGACAGGCTTCGGGCAAAAATGGACCCGCGTAAAGTGAACGGCGGTGTCTTTCTTGGTCTTAATGGTATTGTGATAAAAAGCCATGGTGGCACAGATGCAGAAGGTTTTGCCTCTGCTGTCGAGCTTGCTCATGATATGGCAAAGAATAAACTTATAAAGAAAATCTCCGAGGATTTGGGCGATTACCATCGTGGTCGCTTTGGTCAAACTGGAGAAAGTGCGGAAGGTTAACACGTGAGTGAACTTCGTTCTGTTGTTTTGGGATCTGGTAGCTACCTGCCGGAAAAGGTCGTACCAAACAAGAAGCTGGAAGAGATTGTAGATACTTCTGACGAATGGATCGTACAACGTAGCGGCATCCATCAGCGTTATATTGCCGCTGACAATGAGGTCACTTCCGATCTGGCTCTTAAAGCCGCAAAAGCTGCTTTGGAGAATGCGGGCGTAGAGGCATCCAGTATTGATTTGATCATTCTGGCCACGGCTACACCGGACAATACTTTCCCGGCCTCCGCAGTAACTGTTCAAGCCGGCCTTGGTATTACTCATGGCGCGGCGTTTGATGTGCAGGCAGTGTGTTCCGGCTTTGTTTATGCGGTTACAACTGCCGATGCGTATTTGCGTGGCGGCTTGGCAAAGCGCGCGCTTGTAATTGGAGCCGAAACGTTCTCCCGCCTTCTGGACTGGGAAGACCGGACCACCTGCGTGCTGTTTGGTGACGGCGCCGGCGCCATTGTTATGGAAGCGCAGGAAGGCAAGCCGGAGATCAATGAAAGTGGCATTTTGACATGCCAGCTGCGTTCCGATGGCCGCCACAAAGAAAAACTCTATGTGGATGGCGGGCCGTCTTCTACCCAGACCACCGGTAAGATTCGCATGCAAGGCCGCGAAGTTTTCAAACATGCTGTAGGTATGGTGACAGATGTGATCATATCCGCATTCGAGGCGACTGGCACCAGCGCGCAGGATTTGGACTGGTTTGTTCCCCATCAGGCCAATGAGCGCATTATTGATGCTTCCGCCAGAAAATTGGGTATCGCTCCTGAAAAAGTTGTCAAGACGGTTGGAAAACACGGAAATACGTCTGCAGCATCGATTCCCCTGGCACTAGATAGTGTTGTACGTGAAGGTAAGGTCAAAAAAGGTGATCTGGTTATGCTGGAAGCCATGGGCGGCGGATTCACATGGGGGGCAGTGCTGCTACGTTGGTAGTAAACTGGGCATCAACAATTTAATGTTGACATAAGATTGCAATTGCCTGTTGACCGAAAAGCTTTAAGTGAATACCGTATCTCCTTGAGAATAATCCTTATTTCTTTGGAATGAAGCTCTCTAAATGGAGTGTGAAATGGGTAATCGTACTATCACACGCGCAGATTTGTGCGAAGCTGTCTATCAGAAGGTCGGTCTTTCAAGAACAGAATCAGCTGAGCTGGTGGAAAAGGTTCTTGGTGAGATTTCTGAAAGTCTTGTGAAAGGGGACACTGTAAAGCTGTCCTCTTTTGGTTCATTTGTTGTTCGTTCAAAAGGCGAGCGTATTGGACGGAACCCGAAGACAGGTGAAGAGGTTCCCATTTCTCCTCGCCGCGTTATGGTCTTCAAACCAAGTAATGTTTTGAAACAACGCATTAATGACGCCCTTGTCGAGGGTGCGTAAGGCACTTTTCCAAATTACATAGATATTAGGCAAGTTATTTCCAGTGACAAAGAGCCAAGACGCTTTCCGTACGATTAGTGAAGTGGCCAGTGATCTGGACCTTCCCCAGCATGTGTTGCGATTTTGGGAAACCAGATTTACACAGATCAGCCCTCTCAAGCGCGGCGGTGGTCGGCGTTACTATCGCCCGGATGACGTCGAGCTATTGAAAGGCATTCGTCACCTTCTTTATGGTGAAGGATATACGATCAAGGGTGTACAACGAATTTTGCGTGAACAGGGCGTAAAATTCGTGATGTCGGCGTCCAACGGAGTCATGCCTACCTTGCCAAAAGGGGTTGCCGGAGTGTCCTCCGACGATTCGTCTATGGAGGACGAGGACTACGGCAGTGAAACTATGACCCAAGCGGGCGTGATGAATGCGCACGTCGGTGAGGAGGGCGGCCATCTTGAGCTGGAAGCTGAAGATCTTTCCGCTGTAGCTGCTGCAATGGAAACCCAGCTGGCCGAGAATGACTATGAAACCGTTCAGGGCGACCCGGACGCTTTGCCGGAGGGGGTGCTGCCTGATGATGCGCCAACTGCCCAGCAAAGCCAATCATCCGGTCCGTTTCGGATCATGGACCGCTTGCGCGGCAATGAAAAGATCGTTGTTCCTACCAATGAGGAGAGCGGCCTTTCAAAAGACGAGGTGCGTAGCCTTCAGGCAACGCTCTTTGAGCTTTTGGAGTGCAAGCGCATGCTGGATCAGGCACGATAGAGACGCCTTAAAGTGTGCCGCCGTAAAGTTGGCACCGGTTTTTGCTTTAAAAACATTAAAGCAATGAGGCGCAACGCTGAATCGATTGGGGATTCCCAATCAGGTTGATTTGTGATTCACTCCTTTTAGGGAGGAGATCACATGGGCCGGCCACTTTCACTTGATTTACGCCTTCGCTTTAAAAGGCTCATTTTATCCGGGATGAGCGGGCGTGAAGCAGCACGCCGCCTGCTGATCTCTCCAGCATCAGGATCTCGCTTGGCCCGTAAAGTTCGGGAGGGGCAGAGTTTAATCCCGGTCAGGACAGGGCGCCCAAAGGGAGGCGGAAAATTGGAGCCCTACCTCTCCTTCTTGCGCGAGCTGGTCAATCAAGACGGAGATATCACGTTGATGGAGTTATGTGATGCACTTTTCATGGCTGAGGGAGTGAGGGTTCACCATACTTCCGTCTCCAAGGCTTTGCGCCGTCTTGGCTACACCTATAAAAAAAATCGTTGGTGGCAACCGAGCGTGGCAAACTCCATGTACAAAATGCCAGAGATGAATGGCGCCACACCCGTCAGCCTATAATGCGTGATCTGCCTGAGAGACTGGTGTTTCTCGATGAAACCAGTGTTAAAACGAATTTAACCCGGCTGCGAGGCCGAGCCTTTAAAGGGGAACGAGCCCTTGACACAGCGCCGTTTGGACGCTGGCAGAACCAGACCTTTATCGCCGGTTTGACCCACGAGGGACTCATTGCGCCCTGGGTTCTGGACGGGGCCATGAATGGCAAGGCATTCACCACTTATATCACGACACAACTGGCTCCATGCTTGCACCCTAAAACGGTGGTCATTCTGGATAACCTGTCCACACACAAAGTTCCAGAAGCCGCAAGGGCCCTCAGACAAAGCGGGTGTTGGTTCCTTTTTCTGCCGCCCTATTCTCCTGATCTCAATCCTATCGAAATGGCGTTTTCCAAGCTCAAAGCACACCTACGCAGAATGAAAGCCAGAACCTTTGAGACCTTGATAAAGGCTCTGGGTGACATATGCGATCTGTTCACACCCCAAGAGTGTTGGAATTACTTCAAGGCAGCTGGATATGTTTCAGTATAAAGGCTCAAGACTATAGGTTAAAGCGCTTATAATCAATGGCTGCCCGTGATATTCCAGATCACGGGCAGCTTTTTTTATTTCAGGCCAAGCTGGTCGGCTGGCCCAAGATTGATGAACTGGGTTTCCCCTGATGCATCATCTACCCCGTCATTGTCCGTTATGATGATCACGGCGCCGTCTATGGTGCGTGCCATGCCTTCAACCTTATCAGGTGTCCAGCCGTTGCTGCGGGACAGCGCGGGAAGCAGGTCCACAACGACATTCTTCTTGAGGACGGGAAGCTTTTGCCCATGGGGCATAAGATCGATACCATCAAGGGAGACTGTGGTGATCTGTTTGATTGCCGCTGCCTGACCGCCTTTGTTGTCTCTTTCAAGAAGTGCGAGGCGGTTATTTCCAAGTGAAATAATTTCAGAAAGACCAACCCAGCCTCCTGCTTTGCTGGCGGGCGTATCAAGTGGGTAGTGGGCAAATGCCCAGCTGTTGTCTTCTAGGGTATAAAAGCCCAGCTTAACAAGCCCTTTTTGATCGTCCTTCCATTCCCGCTGGAAAGCGACAGCGACTTTGGTTTGCCCGTTGTAGCTGAACTCCGCCACACCTTCCAAGGAATAGGAACTTTGCACCTCAAGAAGAGATTGAGGTAGTTGGACTTCTTTAAGAATGGATCCGTCACTTGCAACCTCCAGAAGAAGAGGAGGGCGGTCTTTCGCATTGCCTTCGCTGGCCAGCCAAAAGCCGCCATTGGTGCTTAGGGCAATACCTTCCAAGTCCAAATCAGCGGGCGAGGGAAGAGTGATGTACTCTATAATTTTTGCGGGGCTATGAGACCTGTCAATTTTTAAGATGCGGGCTTCATCATAAAAGCTGTCTGAAACTGCATACAAAATGTTCGGGTCTTGCTTGCTGGCGGTAAGGCCCGAGAGGGCACCCCAGCCTATGGGCGCGTTGGTGCGGTCATCCATGTCAGAGACAAGATGGGGGTAAAAAGGGGTCTTGGCCCCGAACTGATAAAGGCTCAGGTGTGAGCGGACATTGTCCTCAAGGGACTCGCCCTCATTTGCAACGACGAATAGGCCGCGCTTTGGCAGAGCCAGCAAGCCCTCTGGGGCAATATGGGTGGGGAGGAACTGGACAAACTCCGGCGTGCTGCCCGTATCCTTATAAACGGCGACGAAGTTGCCGCGCTCGGAGTTGACAAAAATATATGTCTGTTCGCCGAACTTACCTGTTGCGACACCTTCCGGCTCAACACCCTTCTTGTGAGCGCGTTTGGCTGGATAGTGCCCGTATGACATGGCCAAATGTTCCATGCTGCCACCGCTGTCAAAAAGGACGTCGCCTTTTTTATTCCAGATGGTGAAACCACGGGAACCACCCTTGTAATCGCCCTCATTGGCCGTAACAAAACGTTCGTCGTCGATCCAGGCTACCGCGTCGGGTTCACGGGCGATTGAGTTAATGGAGCCAGAGGCATCACTCATTTTCGCTTTTCTAACGGGGATATTCATAGCAGACGCGTGTCCGGCTGGAAAATGGTTTTGCACCCTACCAGTTTTTAAGTCTACGAGCGCCAGATGGTTGTTTTCCTGCAGCGTTACCACTACGGTATTGTCGTTGTTAATGGAAACAAATTCGGCTTCAGGGTCGGAAGGGGCCACGTGTGCCAACCCGCTCAAACTTGTGCGACGAACGCTATCGCAGTTTTGCAGTTGCCCATTTGTATCCAGATCAAAGGACGCAAGGTAACCGGCTGGAGCTTGCGGAATAACGCCCTCATTCAAATCCTCATCCCGCTCGTTCTCAATGGCCACAGTGAGAAACTTGCGGTCTGGCGAAAGGGCAACGGAATCCGGCTGCCCCCCAAGGTCACATTGGCCTGTTATTGCCAGTGTCTTCACGTCGACAATAGCAAGGTGACCGGAAGGCTGAGTGTAACTTTGGGAGGTATTTACGCCCACATAGGCATAGCCTCCGGCAACCGCGACTGAGGTGGGCTCACCGCTCAAGGCAACGCGCCCTTTGGGAGATGGCTGGTAGATGTCATCAATGCCAAGGAAAACCAGCGCGTGCGCGGGGCTATCGGTGAAAACCAGTGTTTTCTCATCATCAGTTGCGGCAATGATCTCGGCAGATGTCTTGGTGTCCAGCTGCGCGCTTTCCTCCAGAGTTTTATAAACGGGGTAGGTGGCGACACGCTCGAAATAAAGCTGGTCGGCAGCGAGCGTAACCGAGGTACTGCTCAGCGCCAGAGCCGTAAATGTAACTGCGCTGGAAAGCGTGATATATTGTTTTCGCATTCAAGAACTCCATTGGGAAAGCCGAAAAACGCGCTGACGCTAGCGGTGGCATATGGAGGCCCGATGACAGAATTTTGAAACTTATATGACTGGGAAGCTACGTGACGGGGCTGGACTGGGTTACCATGACTTTGTTGGCCTTGATTTTTTTTCTCCCCTAAAGTTTGTTGAGTTCAACTGTTAGATAGTTCGTAGTAGGCCTAAAGTGTAGGTGCGGTAGATAGTCCCCGCGCAACGCTTTTGTGACGTAATGGTCAGGTGAAGGACCTATATTTCTACTCTCTCTAGAATTTTTAGTTTTTAATTTCTTGCGGCGCTATGAACTAATACATGCGTAATTCAGCTTAAAGTCGAAGTATTCCCGCTTTGATTTCCTGTTATATTTTGTGGATCAACTAAAACTACCTACCCGAATGAGCATGTCTCAATTGACAATTCGGGGTGGTATGTGTCGAGTTATGCCATTGAGATTTGTTTGGCTATTATAACTTGGTTGTTATGGCTGACCGAACAATTTTAGGGGTATTGGGAATTCTACCCCGGCGTATTTAGGCTAGGCCCTTGTTTGATGTGTTCAGGTGAGGAGCCGGAAAAAAGGAATGACCATGATTATAGGAGCTCCAAAGGAGGTCCTTGAAGGGGAACAGCGCGTTGCTCTGACGCCTGAGAGTGCCAAGCAATTGGCAAAATTAGGGTATGAGTGCGTAGTTGAAAGTGGTGCCGGTAGTGCTGCTAACTTCTCCGATGAGGACTATGCCGCTGCGGGTGTTAAGGTTGTCGCCGATGCGAAAGCCCTATGGGAAACTGCGGATATTGTTGCCAAAGTCCGTCCGCCAGAAGAAAGTGAACTGGCGCTTTCTCGTTCCGGACAGATTCTAGTTTCCTTCTTCTGGCCTGCTCAAAATGAAGAGCTGTTAAAGAAGTTTGCTGACAAGAACGTCACTGTTCTGGCAATGGACATGGTGCCGCGCATCTCCCGAGCGCAGAAAATGGACGCACTGTCCTCCATGGCGAACATTGGCGGTTATCGTGCTGTCATCGAAGCGGGTAACAATTTCCCACGCTTCTTTACAGGTCAGATCACTGCTGCCGGTAAGGTACCGCCTGCGAAAGTTCTTGTTGTGGGTGCAGGTGTTGCAGGTCTTGCAGCCATTGGCGCCTCTACTTCTCTTGGTGCCATCACTCTTGCATTTGACGTTCGCCCGGAAGTGGCTGAGCAGGTCGAATCCATGGGGGCGGAGTTCGTCTATCTGGACTTTGAAGAAGAGCAGCAGGACGGCGCGTCTTCGGGCGGATATGCCTCCGTTTCTTCGCCAGAGTTCCGCGAGGCGCAGCTTGCCAAATTCCGCGAACTGGCTCCAGAGGTGGACATTGTTATCACCACTGCGCTGATTCCGGGCCGTGAGGCGCCGGAACTGTGGACCGAGGACATGGTTCAGTCCATGAAAGCCGGTTCGGTGATAGTGGATCTTGCCGCTGAAAAAGGCGGGAACTGTAAACTGACCAAACAGGACGAAAAAGTTGTCACTGATAATGGCGTGACCATTATCGGCTACACCGACTTCCCGTCCCGCATGGCCGCACAGTCCTCGACGCTTTATGCGACCAACATCCGCCATATGATGGACGACCTGACCCCTGAAAAAGACGGTCAGCCAAACGTCAACATGGAAGATGATGTGATCCGCGGTGCGACCGTGACGCACGAAGGGGCGGTTACATTCCCGCCACCTCCGCCAAAGATTGCAGCCATTGCCGCGCAAAAGCCAAAGGCACCTGAAAAGACTGCCGAAGAGCTGGCCGCGGAAGAAGCAGCTGCCCATAAAGCGGCAGGCCGTCGCCAGTTTGGCCTTCTGGCCACCGGCGCAGTTGTGATGGGTCTTATCGGCATGTATGCGCCGGCTGACTTCATGCAGCACTTCATCGTGTTTGTTCTGGCTGTGTTCGTGGGCTTTCAGGTTATCTGGGGCGTTGCCCACTCCTTGCACACACCGCTGATGGCGGTCACCAATGCCATTTCCGGCATTATCATTCTGGGCGCCTTGCTGCAGCTGGGATCGCCAAGTTGGATCGTCATGATCTTGGCTGGCATTTCGGTGCTCATTGCAACCATTAACATTGTCGGGGGCTTCATGGTGACACGCCGTATGCTCCAGATGTTCAACAAGTCTTAAGCGGGGAGCGAAGAACTATGTCTATCGGACTTCAAACCGCCGCTTATATTGCGGCCACCGTCCTGTTCATTCTGTCTCTTGGCGGACTTTCCAATCAAGAAAGCGCCAAGCGAGCCGTATGGTTCGGTATTGTCGGTATGGCTATTGCTGTGCTCGCCACCATTTTGGGCACTGGTGTTAATCTTGGCAGCGGCGCAGTTGTCACTGTTTTGATCATCACCATTGTGGTTGGCGCGGTTATCGGTGTCATTGTGGCGCAGCGCGTTGAAATGACGGGCATGCCGCAGCTTGTGGCGGCGCTGCACTCCTTCGTGGGTCTGGCTGCTGTTTTCATCGGCATCAACTCCGACATCAATCCGCCTGAGGGCCTTGTTGGCGCTGCTCAGGTTATTCACGAAGTGGAAATCTTCCTCGGCGTGTTCATCGGTGCGATTACCTTCACAGGTTCCATCATTGCCTATGGCAAGCTGGCTGGAAGCATTGGCGGTAAAGCCCTGATCCTGCCCGGTCGTCACCTGCTCAATGCGGCTATGGTAATCGTCTCTCTTATCCTTCTGGTCATGTATATGAACCATGCTGGATCCTGGACGCTTTACCTGATGACCTTGATCGCGTTTGTGATCGGTGTTCACATGGTTATGGCCATTGGCGGCGCGGATATGCCGGTTGTGGTTTCCATGCTCAACTCCTATTCGGGCTGGGCAGCTGCGGCAACAGGCTTCCTGCTTGGCAACGATCTGCTCATCGTGACAGGTGCTCTTGTAGGCTCTTCCGGTGCGATCCTTTCCTACATCATGTGTAAGGCTATGAACCGCCACTTCCTCTCGGTTATTCTGGGCGGCTTTGGCAACACCTCCGGTCCAGCACAAGAGATCGAAGGGGAAATGGTTCCAACGGACAGTGACTATGTTTCTGAAGCGTTGCACGATGCCGATAGTATCGTGATTGTTCCGGGCTACGGCATGGCTGTTGCGCAGGCACAGCAATCCGTTTCCGAGCTGACCAAACGTCTTCGTGCCAAGGGTAAAGACGTTCGCTTTGCAATCCATCCGGTTGCTGGCCGCTTGCCCGGACACATGAACGTTCTGCTGGCTGAAGCGAAGGTTCCCTACGATATCGTTCTGGAAATGGATGAGATCAACGACGATTTCCCAGAAACGGACGTTGTGATTATCATCGGTGCCAACGACATCGTGAACCCGGCAGCACAGGAAGATCCAAACTCCCCAATCGCCGGTATGCCGGTGCTGGAAGTTTGGAAAGCCAAGAACGTGTTCATCTCCAAGCGCGGTCAGGGCACCGGTTACTCCGGTATCGAAAACCCGCTGTTCTATAAAGAGAACTCCAAGATGTACTACGGCGATGCCAAAGGCTCCATCGACAAGCTGCTCCAGCTAATCGACTAAGTTTAGCATCCCTAGTGAAAATTAGAGGCCCCGCCTAGGATTTGGCGGGGCCTCTTTTATTGGTACGGACCTAAGTACATTTAAGAGATTTTCAGGTCCTACGATACTATTTATTTTGCTATTGCCAGAGACGGAATTATAGAAACACATAGCGGAACACCCCATGAATCTGAGAATCATTGGCGGAGGTATTGTTGGGCTTTGGGTCGCAACTGAGGCGGTTAAGGCAGGTTTTCGCCCTCAAATAGTTGAACAGTTTACCACAGGTCATGATCTGGGCTCCAGTCATGGAGATAGCCGCATTTTCCGCAGTGCCTATTGGGAGGGACTGGAGTATGTCCAGTTAGCCCGTACATCGCTTGATCTTTGGAAATGGCTGGAACACGTTAGTGGTGAAAAGGTTATTGATGAAGTGGGTGCCTATTACCTAGGGAACGAAGCTGGACCACTTATCAAAGGTGTAAAAGCTGCTGTTAAGGCATTCAATATACCGGCACATTGTTTTTCTCCTTTGCAGTTTCATATAAGAGGCGGGGAGAAAGCCAAAATAGTTCTGGAAGATCGGGCCTGTGTAATTCTGGCGAACGTCGCCATTAATGCTCTTAAACAATTTTGTTTGAATGCGGGAGTAGATCTTCTAGAGAACAGCCAGTTCGAAGTCGAAGATGATCACAATATTCCAACTATATATTGCTGTGGACCTTGGCTAGCAGATTGGCCCGAATATAAAGAAACTCTCACAAGCACTCGTGTGTATTGCCACTATTTTTCCTACGACACCCCTATTAAAATTTTTAATAAAATCATTATTATTGAGGGGCGTGACGGACGTATGCTCTACGGAATTCCAACTGGGCCTGATACTATGAAGGTTGGCTGGCATAATTATCTGGATATCCCCATGGCTCCGGGTGTTTGTGAGCGGAGCTGTTCCCGCGAACATATAGAGGAAATTTCCAAAGCTTTGTGTTCAGTGACAGGGGCAGGCTTGGCACATAAGCAAAGCCATGGCTGTTATTATACCAACAGCTTAGACGGAAATTATGTTATAGACCGCCTTGCACCCAAGAAGTGGGTTATTGGTGGTTTGTCAGGCCATGGCTTCAAATTCTCACCCGCTCTTGCCAAGCTGGTTATTGAGGGACTGGCTCGAAATATGATGCCGGAACCACTCCGCGTTTTCAGTTCTAGCCGCTTCAAAAAGGCTAGTGAAGACCCTATCCGAATGTCCAATAAGCCAGAACCGTTGTATTTGGGAGATAAATGGAAAGTTTAGTTGCAGTATGGCAATAGGATTCCCTTACCTTAAGGAAATAGACGTCCTCTTACCCTCCTTGACGAATTTACTGAGCCCATGATGGACGGGTGTGAATGTCTGCTCCCAGCATGGGGCCCGCCAGAAAGTAAACGGCCAGTGTAATTGTCAAAATTCCGACTACATTCATTAAAATACCGGCCCTGATGAAATGGCTGATCTTCAACCTGCCGCTCCCAAAAATAACAGCGTTGGGAGGTGTGGCAACCGGCATCATAAAAGCGTAGGAGGCAGCAAAAGTTGTGGGGAGCATGAGGAGGATCGGGTTTACATTGATGGACGAGCTCAGGCCCACAAGAATTGGCAGCATGACCAAGGTGGTTGCTGTGTTTGATGTAATTTCCGTAAGCAAAGTCATAGCAATGCAAATTACAATGATAATTGCAATGTTTGGCAGTTTGCTCAAAATGGCCAGATGATCCCCCAAATAGTCCGCAAGACCGGTGACAGAAAAACCTTCGGCAAGGGCGAACCCTCCGCCAAACAGAATAATCACGCCCCATGGCAATTTTGAAAAGCAGTTGGAATCCAAGAGGGTAGCGCTAATCCTTCTTGCTGGTTTTGATCTGGTTGGCACAATGAAGAGGATAGAGGCCATTAAAACAGCGACCGTGGCATCATTTATTAGTGCTATGACAGGAAAAGCCTCTGCCCAGCCTTTCAATGTTGCAAATCCAAACTCCAGATCCCTGCGTGTAACCCACAAGAGCGCTGTGATCGAGAAAATGGCGAGTACCCACCACTCTTCGGGGGAGCACTTTCCCAGCTTGAGATAATCCTGATCGATCTCTTCACGGGTCAGGCTGATCCCTTTTCCTGTAGGAAACAACAGTTTCACCAGTATGAGCCAGATAAAGGCTAGCATGACCACCGCAATGGGAAGTGCCATCAAAATCCAGTCAGCAAAGGCGAAGGCAGGGGCGTTGGGATAGTTTTTCTCATAAATACTGAGGAAGGCGAGGTTCGGGGTGGAGCCAATCAATGTGGCCATGCCGCCAACGGAAGCGGCATAGGCTATCGCCAGCATCAAGGCGATTGTAAACGGCTTGATCGCCTCTTTTCCAAATTTCTCCTCCAGTTTGTAGACCATTGAAAGACCAATGGGGAGCAGTAAGAGGGTTGTTGCTGTATTTGTGATCCACATGGACAGGAAGCCTGAACATAGAATAAACCCCAATATGATCCTGTCGGGATGGCCGCCAATGGAGCGGATAATAATAAGGGCGATGCGCTTATGCAGGCCCCATTGCTCCATAGCCAGAGCAATCAAAAATCCGCCGATGAATAAAAACACAATGGTGTTGAAATACTGCTGGGCAGCCTCTGCGGCGGACATGATCCCAAGGATCGGATAGAGGGCGAAGGGGAGAAGGGCTGTCATGGCAAGAGGGATAGCTTCGGTGAACCAGTAAACCCCCATGAACAGAGCAAGAGCCGACATGTTTCTGATTGGAACCATTTGCGGGTCCACAGGCATACAAAGCACACCAAAAAACAGGATTGGCCCGACAAAAAGGCCAATCCACTGCGATCGGTTTCTCTCCTGATACTCGCCGGGCATGTGGCTCCTCTGATTTTCTCCAGTTTTTATGGAGCTACTTGCAGAAAGGTGAACAGGTGCGGCAATCTCAATTAAAACAGTGCTGTGATGGGGCTCACTGTAGAGATTGGGTGAATAGACTCTGTATTTTTCTCCGCATAGTCCTGGGAAAAAAAATGGCTGCGAACAGAGCTGGAAAGCCGCATTTCCTGCCAGCTACAACTTGGAATTATGACTGCAATGATTACAAACTAATCAGTTTATCTACTTTTAGTTGCGCATATTTTGAGCATATTGTAATGCGAATTTTTTGTGCACTCCGTTCTGGCTCAACTTTAAATCATTAGCTTTATCAATGTTTTAACGAAACTTTTCGGCAAAATTTCTCAACTGGCACACCCCTTGCAATCTAATTCGAGGAATTTATTGAATGACAGGAGGGTGACGTGAAAATTTCAGCAGCGGTTAAAGGACTTGGTGTCTCGGTAGGACTTATGGCAGGTACGGTACTTGCTGGAGGTGCGGCAGCTGAAGAGACGATCAAAGTCGGCATCCTTCATTCCCTGTCCGGTACAATGGCAATTTCAGAAACCACTTTGAAAGATGCAATGCTCATGCTCATTGAAGAGCAGAATGAGAAGGGTGGTCTTCTAGGCAAAAAGCTGGAGCCTGTGGTGGTCGATCCCGCCTCCAACTGGCCGCTGTTTGCGGAAAAAGCCCGTGAGCTTCTGGCTGTTCACGAAGTGGATGCGGTGTTTGGAAACTGGACGTCGGTTTCGCGTAAATCCGTCCTTCCTGTTTTTGAAGAGCTGAACGGCATTCTGTTCTATCCCGTTCAATATGAAGGGGAAGAAAGCCAGCGTAATGTATTCTACACAGGTGCATCCCCAAACCAGCAGGCCATTCCGGCGGTAGATTATCTGCTTGAAAACGAAGAGGTGGAACGCTGGGTTCTGGCGGGCACCGACTATGTTTATCCGCGCACAACCAACAAGATTTTGGAGGCTTACCTTCAGTCTAAAGGCGTTGCTGCTGAAGATATCATGATCAACTACACCCCGTTCGGGCATAGTGACTGGCAGACAATTGTCTCTGACATCAAGGCCTTCGGTTCATCGGGCAAGAAAACCGCTGTGGTTTCCACCATCAATGGCGATGCTAATGTGCCTTTCTATAAGGAGCTGGGCAACCAAGGCGTTTCCGCTGAAGATATTCCCGTTGTCGCCTTCTCTGTAGGTGAAGAAGAGCTGGCAGGGCTGGATGCAGAGCCGCTTGTGGGCCACTTGGCAGCTTGGAACTATTTCCAGTCCGTCGATACCGACATTAATGCCGATTTCATCGATACATGGCGCGCTTTTGTTAAAGATGACGAGCGGGTCACCAACGATCCTATGGAAGCGCATTTCATCGGCTTTAACATGTGGGTGAAGGCCGTTGAAAAGGCTGGCACCACAGACGTGGACAGTGTGATTGATGAAATCGTTGGCGTGTCTGTGCCAAACCTTTCTGGCGGCTATTCTACCATGATGCCGAACCACCACATCACCAAGCCGGTGCTGATTGGCGAGATCCAGGAGGATGGCCAGTTTGATATTGTGGCTGAAACCGATGGTCTTGTAGCAGGTGATGCGTGGTCCGACTATCTGCCTGAATCTGCAAAGCTAATTTCCGATTGGCGTAAGCCCATGGAGTGCGGCAACTTCAATGTTGAAACCTCCAAATGTGGTGGTGGAATTTCTACCAATTAGTCATTTCAAATGGTCTGGCGGGTGGCATGGCCCGCCGGACTTTCCATCTTAAAACTGTCGAGTTTTCTATGAAAATTTTTCTCCGCTTCATAGTTGCCGTGACAGTGCTTTTTTCTGCCGGAATAACCTCCGGTAGGGCAGCGCAAAGCCTGCCTGAAATGATTGATGCATTGTCGACCGGAAAAATTAAAGATAGGGCAGGGCAGGTCGAAGCCCTTCTGAAAACGAAAGACCCGCGTCTTGTTCCAGTGTTCCAAGCCCTGACAGAGGGAACACTTTATTATAACCGTAAATCGGGCAAGGTTTATCAGGTCAAGGAGCAGGGAGACACAACGGTCCTGTTGGACCCGCTCTCAGGCGCTGCCACACAAGAGGCGTTCTCCAAGAAGACCTATAAAAAGGTCAAGGTCAACAACAAGCTGCGCCGTATGCTGCGCGGAGCTATGGCCGAGTTGACCTTGTTCAGCCCAGATGAAGCATTGCGCTTCACCGCTGCTCAGGCCCTTGGCAAAGGTGCAAACCCGGACAATTATGAGCTGGTGGCCAAGGCCTTGGCTGAGGAAACCTCAAAGGACGTCCGCCAAGCTCTCGTTATTGCGGGTGCCTCTATGGTGCTTAAAGGCGCCTCGCAAGAGGAAGATGTAATCCTTGCGGCGATCCAAAGCTTGAAAGACGAGGGCACACAGGAAGCCCTTGGCGCCTTGAACAGTTTCGAGGCAAAGGCGGAAGGTGCCCAAAAGCAAGCCGCCCTTGCAGCAATTACAAAAATTGAAAAGAACATCGCGTTCTGGAACAGCCTGCAAAATGTGTGGTACGGCCTGTCACTAGGCTCTGTCCTCCTGCTTGCGGCCATTGGCCTTGCCATCACCTTCGGCGTGATGGGTGTCATCAATATGGCTCATGGGGAAATGGTGATGCTGGGGGCGTACACCACCTATGTGGTGCAGGAGCTGATCCGTACATTTTATCCTGAAGCCTTCAACTACTCTTTGGCACTGGCCCTGCCACTTGCCTTTCTCGTTGCGGGCGCTGTGGGTCTCATCATGGAGCGGGGCATTATCCGCTTTCTTTATGGCAGGCCTTTGGAAACGCTGCTGGCTACATGGGGTGTTTCCCTAGTGCTGCAACAAAGCGTGCGGTCCATTTTTGGTCCAACCAACAAGGAAGTGGGCAACCCCGATTGGATGTCCGGTGCGTTTGAACTGGGCGGGCTTTCGCTCACCGCCAACCGCCTCTGGATCATGGCGTTCTCGCTGGTGGTGTTCGCGGTTCTGCTGTTCGTTCTGAGACGCTCTTTCTTTGGCCTCAAAATGCGCGCTGTGACCCAGAACAGGGCGATGGCCTCGTCTATGGGCATTCGCACCCCGTGGGTGGATGCCTTCACATTCGCTCTTGGCTCGGGCATTGCGGGTATGGCGGGCGTTGCACTTTCGCAAATCTCCAATGTTTCACCCAACTTAGGCCAGACCTACATCATCGACAGTTTCATGGTGGTGGTGTTTGGCGGTGTTGGAAACCTTTGGGGCACACTTGTGGGCGCCTTTACTTTGGGTGTGGCCAACAAGTTCCTAGAGCCCTATTCGGGTGCGGTTTTGGCCAAAATTCTCACACTGGTGTTCATTGTATTGTTTATCCAAAAAAGACCACGTGGCCTGTTTGCCCAAAAAGGGAGGGCCGTTGAGCAATGATCTCCTCCTATCTTTATAAAGCTTTGGATGGCAAAGCGCTTTGGGTAGTGGGCCTGTTGTGCCTTGCAGCGGTGTTTGTGCCTTTTGCCAATCTTGTGCTGCCGGTGGACCACCCTTTCCATATTCCAGATTATATGGTGGGCTTGCTCGGCAAATACCTCACCTATGCCATGCTGGCCTTGGCGCTGGATTTGGTCTGGGGGTACTGCGGCATTCTCTCGCTCGGCCACGGAGCATTCTTCGCGCTTGGTGGCTATGCCATGGGCATGTACCTCATGCGCCAGATTGGATCGCGCGGCGTTTATGCCAACCCCGTCCTGCCGGATTTCATGGTTTTCCTCAATTGGGAAGAGCTGCCGTGGTTCTGGTACGGATTTGACCAGTTCTGGTTTGCGGCCCTCATGGTGCTGTTTGTGCCCGGATGCCTTGCGTTCGTGTTCGGCTGGTTTGCCTTCCGCTCGCGGGTGACGGGAGTTTACCTTTCCATCATCACGCAGGCCATGACCTACGCTCTGTTGCTGGCGTTTTTCAGAAACGACATGGGCTTTGGCGGCAACAATGGCCTGACGGACTTTAAAGACATTCTGGGCTTTTCCCTGCAAAGCGGGGGCACGCGGGCAGCATTGTTTTCAGCCTCCGCCATAGCGCTGGCGCTCACCTTCCTGCTGTGTTCGTCTATCACCCGCTCCACGCTGGGCAAGGTGCTGGTGGCGGTTCGCGATGCGGAAAGCCGCACCCGTTTTATCGGCTACAAAGTGGAGCATGTGAAGCTGTTTGCCTTTGTGGTGTCCGCCATGATCGCGGGGCTTGCAGGCGCGCTTTATGTGCCGCAGGTGGGTATCATCAACCCCGGTGAATTTGCTCCGGCCAATTCCATCGAAGTGGTGATCTGGACCGCCGTCGGCGGGCGGGGAACTCTTGTTGGCCCCATCATCGGTGCACTTCTGGTCAATGGCGGTAAGAGCTATTTCACCGCAGCTTTTCCAGAGTTCTGGCTGTTTATGCTGGGGGCGCTGTTCGTGCTGGTGACCTTGTTTATGCCCAAAGGTATTGTGGGCGTGTTTGCTTCCCTCAAAACTAAGCTGATGACAAAACGGAACTCTGCACCTTCCACCGATGGTGGAAGGGTGCAGCCAGAGGCCGGAACGGGTGTTGCCGTGGCGGAGACGGTTTCCCTTGATCCGGCCTCTCCTTCGCAAGTCTCAGTAGACCAACCCAAGAAGGAGGCAGCAGGATGAGCGTGAAAGGTTTGAAGGACAGAAACCCCCTTCTTTATCTTGATGGTGTGTCCGTCAGCTTTGACGGGTTCAAGGCCATCAACAACCTCTCCCTCGTGGTGGAGAAGGGCGAGATGCGGGCCATCATTGGCCCAAATGGCGCGGGCAAAACCACCATGATGGACATCATCACCGGCAAAACCCGCCCTGATGAAGGAGCTGTGTTCTTTGACGGGGACATTGATCTTACCAAACATGATGAGGCGGACATTGCCCGCCTTGGCATTGGCCGCAAATTTCAAAAGCCCACTGTTTTTGAAAGCCACAGCGTGGAGGACAATCTTGTTCTCTCCCTCGATCGTCCAAGGGGCGTCTTTGCTACTCTGTTCTCGAGCTTGAGCGGGAGTGACCGTGACAAGATTGATGAAATTCTGGAGACCATTCGGCTTTCCCATCGGCGTTCAGAATTGGCCTCTGACCTTTCCCACGGGCAAAAACAGTGGCTGGAAATCGGCATGCTTTTGGCGCAGAACCCCAAGCTTTTGCTGGTGGACGAGCCGGTGGCGGGCATGACGGACGCTGAAACGGTGGAGACCGCTAAACTGCTGCGAAGATTGGCTGAAAAGCATTCGGTCATCGTGGTTGAACACGACATGAGCTTTATTCGTGATCTGGATGTGAAAGTCACCTGCCTTGCAGAAGGCTCGGTGCTTTCTGAAGGAACGCTGGATTTCGTTTCTTCTGATGAAAAGGTCATTGAAAGTTATTTGGGGAGATAACATGCTCACACTCAACGTTGAAAATGTTGACCTGTACTATGGGGCAGCTCAAGCGCTGCGCGGGGTCTCGCTGGAGGCAAAGGCGGGGGAAATTACCTGTGTTCTGGGCAGAAACGGCGTGGGTAAAACCTCCGTTTTGCGAGCGATCACCGGCCACCACGCGATCTCTTCGGGGCAAATTTGCGTGGATGGAAAGCCGCTCAAGGCAACGCCCGCCTATAATCGTGCAACCCAAGGTATAGCTTACGTTCCGCAAGGCCGTGAAATCTTTCCTCTGCTCACAGTCAAAGAGAATCTGGAAACAGGATATGCTTGCCTTAAACGGAAGGAGCGAGTAATACCGGAAGAGGTATATACGCTGTTTCCCGTACTAAAAGATATGCTGGGACGGCGCGGCGGAGACCTGTCTGGCGGGCAGCAACAGCAGCTTGCTATCGGGCGGGCCTTGGTCACAAAACCACGCCTCCTTGTACTAGATGAGCCGACCGAAGGTATTCAGCCTTCCATCATCAAGGATATCGGCAGGGCTATTCGCTACCTTCGCGATGAAACTGGCCTGTCTATCTTGCTGGTCGAGCAATATCTGGATTTTTGCCGTGAACTGGCGGATCAGGTTTATATTCTGGATCGCGGCGAAGTGGTGCACGAGGGGCCAGCAGAAGATTTGGACCGGGATGATGTACGCAAATACCTTACAGTTTGAGGAGGGCCAGAGCGCACCTTTAGGATATTCCAAAATGCAGCGCACCTATGGCAACGGGCGAGCCTCGTTCAAATGGGATGAGCGCAGCGGTATTTCGCGTCTGGATGGTCTTTATCAAGAAGGGGCGGCAAAGATCCGTTTTCCGAGAGTCTATGGCGAGCGGGCAGAGGCCGTACTCATCAATACCAGCGGTGGAATTACCGGAGGGGATGCGCTGCACTGGCAGCTGGAGGCAGGCGATAACACCTGTGTGGATGTGACCACGCAGGCCTGTGAGAAGCTTTATAAATCCAACGGCGGCGTGGCAACTGTCTCCACCGTTCTTAAAGTGGGCGAGGGGGCAGACCTTCACTGGCTGCCACAGGAAACCATCGCCTATAACAATTCCGCTCTCAAGCGAGAGTTGAGCGTCTATATGCACCCGAGCGCCCGCTTTCTGGCTGTTGAAGCCTTTCTTTTGGGAAGGCAAGCTATGGGGGAGACCGTGGAGCAGGGCTCTTTGAAGGATCGCTGGCGGATATTTAAGGGCGAGCGGTTGATCCATGGGGAAGATCTGGATTTGGGGGGAGCGATCTATGAAAGTTCCGGCAAGGCAGCCGTACTTGATGGCGCCCGTGCATTCGCCTCGGTTCTTTATGTAGGGCCTGAAGACGATGAGCAGATGGAAACGCTTCTTTCAAGCATAAAACCCAAGGCACCAGATCTCTCGTTTGGCGTGAGCGTGTTTAACGGAAAAACGACGGCGCGACTGGCGGCTGCAGACGGTATATCCCTCCGGCGAAGTCTTGTTCCTTTCCTGCAAGCAATGCGTGGTGGCACGCCCTTGCCCAAACTTTGGAATTCTTAAAAGCTGAGAAAATTTGCCGAAAGGCTTCATCGCATAACTGCATGATTGAGCGCAGTTTTTATAAATTGTGCTTTAGGAGTAAGAATGAATTTAACGCCAAGAGAAAAAGACAAGCTGCTTATTGCCATGGCGGCCATTGTCTCCCGTAACCGCCTGGAGCGCGGTGTGAAGCTGAACCACCCCGAAGCGATTGCCATCATTACAGACTTTGTCGTGGAAGGCGCGCGCGATGGGCGCACGGTTGCAGACCTCATGGAAGCCGGTGCCCATGTGATCACCAGAGATCAGGTGATGGAAGGCGTGCCGGAGATGATCCACGACATTCAGGTGGAAGCCACATTTCCCGACGGCGTAAAGCTGGTCACAGTTCATGAACCCATTCGCTAGGAAGGCCAACCATGATTCCAGGTGAAGTTATTACCGCCTCTGGCGATATTGAGCTCAACAAGGGCAGCAAAACTCTGGTACTCACCGTTGCCAACTGTGGCGACAGGCCCGTGCAGGTGGGCAGTCACTATCACTTCTTTGAGGTAAATGGTGCTTTGCAGTTTGACCGTGAAAAAGCAGAGGGGATGCGGCTGGATATTGCCGCGGGAACTGCTGTGCGGTTTGAACCGGGGCAAGCGCGGGAAGTGACCTTGATCCCCTTTGGCGGCACGCGAAACATCACAGGTTTCCAGATTAAACATCTTGACAAGGTGGAGGGGTAAACATGGCGAAAAACATTTCACGGGCAGCTTACGCTCACATGTTCGGCCCCACCGTGGGCGACAAAGTACGCCTTGCCGACACCGAACTTTTTATTGAGGTAGAACACGACCTGACCCACTACGGGGAAGAAGTGAAATTTGGTGGCGGCAAAGTCATTCGCGATGGCATGGGGCAAAGCCAGTTCTCAAGGGCAGATGGCGCAGTTGATACAGTCATCACCAACGCACTGATCGTGGACCACACGGGCATTTTTAAGGCTGATGTGGGCTTGCGGGATGGGCGCATTGCCGCCATCGGTAAGGCTGGAAATCCAGATACGCAGGACGACGTGAACATCGTCATCGGGCCGGGAACAGAGGCAATTGCAGCTGAGGGCAAAATTCTCACAGCTGGCGGCATGGATGCCCATATCCATTACATCTGCCCGCAGCAAATTGAAGAAGCTCTCACTTCGGGCATAACCACCATGCTTGGCGGCGGCACCGGCCCAGCCCACGGCACTTTGGCCACAACCTGCACACCGGGCCCGTGGCACATTGGCCGCATGATTCAGGCCGCAGATGCATTCCCCATGAATTTGGCATTCGCTGGCAAGGGAAATGCATCCCATCCAAAAGCACTTGAAGAAATGGTGCTGGGCGGGGCTAGCGCGTTGAAGCTCCATGAAGATTGGGGGACGACCCCCTCGGCCATTGATACGTGCTTGCGCGTTGCCGACCAGCATGATGTTCAGGTGATGATCCACACGGATACGCTCAATGAAAGCGGTTTCGTTGAAAACACCATAGAGGCTTTTGCAGGGCGCACCATCCATTCCTTCCATACTGAAGGAGCAGGGGGCGGCCATGCGCCGGACATCATCAAGATTTGCGGGCTCTCCAACGTCCTGCCATCTTCCACCAACCCAACACGTCCTTACACCAACAACACGGTTGCCGAGCACTTGGATATGCTCATGGTTTGCCACCATCTGGACGCTGACATTCCAGAGGACATAGCCTTTGCAGAAAGCCGTATCCGTAAGGAAACCATTGCGGCGGAAGACATTTTGCATGACATGGGGGCGTTTTCCATCATCTCCTCCGACAGTCAGGCCATGGGCCGTGTGGGCGAGGTGCTTATCCGCACTTGGCAGACAGCAGACAAGATGAAACGCCAGCGCGGCGCTTTACCGAGCGAGACGGGTGACAATGACAATGAGCGGGTGAAACGCTACATTGCCAAGTACACCATCAACCCTGCTATTGCTCACGGCCTTTCCAAGGAAATCGGCTCCATTGAAGTGGGTAAACGGGCTGATCTGGTATTGTGGTCTCCGGCATTCTTTGGCGTGAAACCGGATATGGTTCTGGTGGGCGGCACCATTGCAACGGCCGTGATGGGCGATCCCAATGCCTCGATCCCCACACCCCAACCCGTGCATTACCGTCCCATGTTTGGCGCATACGGCAAGAGCGTTTCAAACTCGTCGGTGACATTTGTCAGCAACGCAGCTTTGAATGACGGCCTTGCTGCAAAGCTCGGGGTTGAAAAGCAAATGGTGGCGGTCTCCAACACCCGCTCCGGCATTTCCAAGGCTTCCATGATCCATAACAATGCCATGCCGCATATGGAGGTGGATCCGGAAACCTATGAAGTGCGGGCCGATGGCGAGTTGCTCACCTGTGAACCGGCGGATGTGGTTCCCATGGCACAAAGGTACTTCTTGTTCTGATGCATGTATCACGAGACTATAAACGAGCGGAGGAGGCGCATGGCTTGAAAGTCATCGCCTCAATGGAACTGGCCTCCCATGAACGTCACTTGCGCCGCAAAGTTCTGATCGCGCAAAGCGGGGAAGAAGTGCTGGTGGAACTGGAACACGCGGCGGCGCTTGGGCACGGAGATGTACTGGTTCTTGAAGATGGTAGAGGTATCCGCATTGAAGCGGTTGTAGAACCTCTTTTTGAAGTGAAGGCAAAGGACACCCTGCACCACATGCAGCTGTGCTGGCACTTGGGAAACCGGCATTTGTCCGCGCAAATCGAGCCCGCTCGTATTCTCATTGTCCGCGATCATGTGATCAAGGATATGCTGGAGGGCCTAGGCGCGGCAGTGAATCCCGTTGAAGAGCGATTCACGCCGGTTCGCGGGGCCTATCATAAGCAAGGCCACCACCACGCCCACGGGCATACTCATGAGTGAGACGGGCCTCTCCCTCAATGCACTCTTGCAACTGCAAACGTGGCTTTCGCCAGCGTTTCCCATCGGTGCGTTTTCCTATAGTCACGGGCTGGAAACTGCTGTGCATTTGGGAAAGGTTCATGAGCGCACATCGGCAGAGGCATGGCTGGAAGCGTTGCTGTTTCACGGCAGCGGCCACAATGATGTGATCATGCTTTGCCAAACATGGCGGGCGGCTTCAAAAGGGGAGTGGGAGGAGGTCCGTCAGGTCAATGATCTGGCCCTTGCCATGGCCCCCAGCAAAGAGCGTTATCAGGAAACCGCGTTCCAAGGGTCTGCATTTTTGAGTGCGGCAGAAGCGTGGATAGACGAGCTTCCCCCTCTCTTAACGTCGGGGCCTGTGGCTTTGCCCGTTGCTGCGGGGGTGGTGACGGCGCACAAAGGCATACCGTTAGAGGCGGCAGCAGGGGCATTTGTACAAGCGTTCATTGCCAATCTGGTGTCCATGTTAGTGCGCCACATGCCGCTGGGCCAAAGTGAGGGGCTTAAACTTCTCCATGCGCTGGAGCCCAAAATTGCGAGGCTGGTGCAGGACACTAAAGACAAAACACTGGATGATCTGGGCGGGGCGGCGATTATTTCCGATATTGCCAGCATGGCCCACGAACTCCTAAGAACCAGGATCTATAAATCATGAGTGCATCATTCGGCCCCTTGCGCATTGGAATTGGCGGACCCGTTGGATCGGGTAAAACCACACTCACAGAGCAGCTTTGCAAAGCGTTGCGGGATGATTATTCCATCGCCGTGGTTACCAATGATATTTACACAAAAGAAGATGCCGAAGCGCTGGTGCGCTCTCAAGCACTCTCCGCTGATCGCATTGTAGGCGTGGAAACAGGTGGTTGCCCGCATACGGCGATCAGGGAAGACGCCAGCATCAATCTTCAAGCCATCGACACTTTGAACCAGCGGTTTCCCGATCTGGATATGGTCCTGATCGAATCTGGGGGCGATAATCTTGCCGCCACCTTTTCACCGGACCTAGCCGACCTCTCAGTCTATGTGATCTCGGTGTGTCAGGGAGAGGAAATTCCGCGCAAAGGCGGACCGGCTATCTCTCGCTCCGACTTCTTAGTGATCAATAAATCTGATCTAGCGCCGCATGTTGGTGCCGATCTTGATGTGATGAAGCGGGATGCAGAGCAGGCCCGCTCTGGAAAACCCTTCGAGTTTACAGACTTGAAGAGAGGCAGGGGGCTGAACGCCGTTATTGACTTCATCCTGAAAACCGGAGGGATAGCGCGCACCGCCTAAGGGTTCTAAAAGAATCCTTTGTGTCTATTTAGTGGCGATGATAGGAGGGGAATGCGGCAGGGCCGGTGTAGAACTGGGGCAAGAGGTTTATATTTCTTCAATTTCAGTGGAATTCCTCACAGATTGCACGGTGAACGCTTGTAAAGTCAGGCTGCTGCATTTTCTATCGGACCACTATTTATTCTTGCGGGCAGCCGGGGTATGGCGCTCGCCTCTCAATTGGTTTGAGTATAAAGGCTAGTAAAATGATAAGAGCGCTGCGCGTCCCTTCGGCCGCTGTTTTAATGCTATCGCTTGCAGCTTGCACAACGACGAACCCTTATACGGGTCAGTCCCAGATCTCCAAAACAGCCGGTGGTGCGGGTATTGGTGCGGCCACTGGTGCTGTTATTGGGGCAATTGCCGGTGGGTCTGACAAGCGTGTTGAAGGCGCTTTGATCGGCGCTGCCGCTGGTGGCCTTGTGGGCGGCGGTATCGGCAATTACATGGACCGTCAGGAAGCACAACTACGCCAGCAGTTGCAGGCCTCCGGCGTTTCCGTTCGCCGTGCCGGCAACCAGATTGTTCTGGTCATGCCCAATGAAATCACCTTCGGTGTGGATCAGGTGGCTCTCAGCCCACGCGCCATGCAGGTGCTCACCTCTGTTGCCTTGGTTGGTAAGAAGTTCGACCGTACTCGCTTGAACGTGGTCGGCCACACGGACAACACCGGTTCTGCCCAGCACAATCTGGAGCTTTCCCAGCGCCGCGCGCAAGTCGTCAGTGCTTACCTGATGAATCAGGGAATTGCACCGCAGCGCCTGTCGTCAGTTGGCTACGGTATGACAAACCCGATTGCCTCCAACAACACAGCAGCCGGACGTGCCGCAAACCGCCGCGTGGAAATCATCCTCACTCCTATGCAGTAGACCGAGGATCATCGTTTTTTGTATCCCAAATGCACGTTCATCTTTAAGCTGGGCGTGCATTTTTATTTATGTATTCGTGTTTTAGATTCCTTAGCACTTCATAAGTGGTCAGTTAATCAAGGGTTTGTAACTTTTTCATATTTTGGGGAGAATTTTATAGTGTGTGACGAGGCACAGAAATTTGAAAACAAACAGATCTGTGTTGGCTGTGTCAGTGAAATATTCCTGCGTGACCATATTGAAAAAGCGCAGTTAACGGGTCAATGCGAATATTGCGAAAGTCAGGATTTGGTCATTTCGATGGGAAATCTATCTGAATTCATTGGAGCGGCATTCACTAAACACTTTTTGCGCACAAACAATGAGCCCGAACCATGGGAGACTATACTGATCAATGATAAGGAGAGCACCTACGTATGGCACCGTGAAGGAGTACCTATAATTGATGCAATTATGGATGAGGCACAGGTTCCCAAAGAAGCTGCCATAGATATTCAGGGCATTTTGGCAGCAAAACACTATATTTCCTGCATGGAAGAAATAGGTGAAGAAGGTGAATTCTCTTCAGATGCTTACTATGAGCAAATAGCGCCGGGAGATAAAGAGTGGCAGGAAGAGTGGAGACGATTTGAAAAAACAATTAAAACTGAATCTCGTTTCTTCAGTCAATCTGCTACTAAGCAGCTCCGTAACTTGTTCGATACACTCGATGAAATGAGAACTTATAATGGGCACCCTCTCATTGTCGATGCAGGACCATGCACGAAGTATACTCATTTATTTCGTGCGCGCGTTTTTCAGAAAGAAGAAACCTTAATAAACTCCTTAAAACGGCCTGACCTAGAGCTGGGAGCCCCTCCCTCTCATTTGGCTAGTTCTGGACGAATGAATTCGCGAGGAATTGCAGTATTTTATGGGGCAACGAGTGTGGGAACAGCACTGGCCGAAGTTCGACCACCCGTTGGAAGTAAAACTACCGCTGCATGTTTTGACATAACTCGCCCTATAAAGTTATTGGACTTAACCGCTCTTGAAAATATCCAAGAGACAGGGAGTCTATTTGATCCAGATTACGCTTACCGAATAGGGCGAATGACGTTTCTGAAAAAGCTTTGCAAACGTATGACTATGCCCATAATGCCCGATGATCAAGAATCTGAGTACCTTACAACTCAAGCTATTGCGGACTTCTTGGCAACAGAAGGAAAAGTTGCCCTTGATGGAATTATATATCCATCAGCTCAAGTGACTAGTAGTGGAACGAACGTCGTTTTATTTCATAAAGCTTCCCGTTGCAAGAAACTGAATATTCCAAAAGGAACAGAGATTCGGGTGCGTACTCTACACGAAGGGGCAGGGGAAGACATTCAAGTGATTGAGGAGCTTCCAAGTGAATTTAAAATGAGTGACGAGATTGGAAATCAACTTGGAACTGCTGGGGTAAGACTAAGAATGTCAGTCAATCACGATATTGATGACCGTATTGAAACATTATCCTTAAATGCGGAAACAATAGAAGTTCATGTGGTAGAGGCAGTCAGGATTGAGACAAGGCCCACTCCAGTCGTACGCACGCATAATAAGAACGAAGAGAACCCATTTTTAAAGGGATTGGCAACTTTCATTTAGGCCAACTTTTCCATAAGTTCAATACGGTTGCCAAAGGGGTCTTCGGTAAACAAACGCCTATAACCCTTTATCTGTTTTTCATGGGCAAACTCGTAGCCCCCCGCTTCAAGCTTGGCCTCCATGTCGGAGAGGCTTTCCACCAGAAAACCGGGATGGGCCTTTCGGGCAGGAACGAAGTCCTCCTGAACACCAACGTGGAGGTTTACAGGCCCCGCCTGAAACCAGGCACCGCCGCGCCCGCGTATTTCCGCAGGCTTGTCCACCTCTTCAAAACCGAGAGTTTGGCCGTAAAAGTGGCGGGTCTTTTCTTCCTCACCCTTGGGCATTGCAATTTGTATATGGTCTAGGCCAATAATGGACATGAGCTTTCCCTCAAAAATTGTGTGTTTAAAGACGGCTCAAAGGCGTTGTTGCACGGTTGCTGTCAAAAGACCGGCACCAATCAGGAAAGAGCCCCCCACCTTGCCCACATAGCGCAGTGACTTGCCGCCGCCCATTTTTCCGCGCATGCCAGCTGCCATATGCGCCCAGATGAGACTGTTCAAAATGGCAAGCCCCACAAAAGTTGCCTCCAAAATGGCAAACTGGGTAAATAAATCCCCATGCGGATCAATGAACTGGGGCACGAATGCGGTAAAGAACATTATCGACTTGGGGTTCAGAGCCGTCACTACAAAAGTGCTGCGGAAAACACGATAGTTGGAGGTCTTTTGCGTGATCCCTTGAATATTTGAAAGAGCAAAGGACTGGGAGCGCCACATCTTGATCCCCAGCCACACAAGGTAAGCAGCGCCCAATAGCTTGAGAATGGTAAAGAGTGTGGCGGACGTTGCCAGAAGCGCACCAGCTCCCATAAGAGACACAGTCATGGCAACAAAGTCGCCAACGGCCGAGCCTGAAACACTTGCGGGGGCCGTTTGTTTTCCCTGTCCAAGTGCGTAGCTGATAATCATGATCACCGTTGGTCCGGGAATGATGAGAACGGCAATGCAGGACACTGCAAACGCTGACCAAAGCTCGAATGACATTCGTTTTCCCTAAAGTTATGCTTGTTTTGCAGGATAATACACGAATATGCGCAGAAGGCGAGATGGGGGATGGCAGGGCGATAAGTGCTGGAAACAACTTACGGAAATTGCATCTAAAAGATCTTGGTCAGAAACCTTTTTGAAGAGTGGCAATGATTACGCCTGCACAAATGAGAAAGCTCCCACCTATACGGTTTATGAGGTGTAAGGTGCTGATATTTTGAAGCTTTTTACGCATTGTTCCCGCTAAATAGGCCCAGCTGCAATTATTGATGACCGCCAAACTAATAAATGTCATTTCCAACAGGGAAAATTGCAGAAAAATATCGCCGGTCGGGTCAATGAACTGGGGCACAATGGTGGTAAAGAAGATGATTGATTTCGGGTTGAACGCCGTCACTAGAAATGAATTGGTGAAGATGTGAGAGCGTGTTGTTTTCAGTGTTATTCCTTGAATATCACCTGGAGAGATTGGCTTGATACGCCACATCCTAAGACCCAACCAGACAAGATAGGCAGCACCAACGAACTTGAGGAACATAAACAGATCAGGGGATGTCACCAAAATCGTACCGGCCCCCATAAGGGAAAGGGTCATCGCTAACAGGTCGCCAAGGGCCGTGCCCGTTACACAGAAAGAAGCCGTATGCCTTCCTTGCCCCAGCGCATAACTAATTATCATTATTACCGTTGGGCCGGGGATAACGAGTAGCACAATACTGGAGAGCGCAAACACCGCCCAAAGTTCCAAAGACATGATGGTTCAATAAGCTTTGTTGGTGGGTAGAAAGCCTATGTAGGTAGGTGGAGGTTAGGTGAATGCCTGAATTCCTACAAGGAGTATAGTCAACCTTATTTAGGAAATCGCTATAGCCAACTTCCTGTATTTGACCAAATTATAAAGAAAGGGGAGCAATGGCGTGAAGTCCGTTTTGGGGACAGTTGATTTGGCTTTTGGGATAGCAACGTAGGCATTTCCAGCTGGCTATAGGAGTTGCTGTGAGAATGCTGTCAGGAGGCCAGTGACAATCATTATGCTTCCACCGATTTTGCCGGCTAGCCGCATTGATGCGGGGTTTTTAAATTTGCGGCGCATGCCATCCGCCACATAAGCCCAGATAATACTGTTAATGGTCGCCAGCCCTACAAATGTTACTTCCAAAATCGTAAACTGCAGAAAAACATCCCCTTGATGAGGGCGCACAAATTGCGGAACAAACGCTGTGAAGAAAATGATGGACTTTGGATTCAGGGCTGTTATCACGAAGGCGCTTATAAAAATACGCGAGTTCGGTGTTTTCTTTTCCAGCACCTGAACGTCCTGAATTGTAACGGGCGTTGATCGCCACATGCTAACCCCGAGCAAGATCAGATAAACCGCACCGAGGGATTTTAGCAGTAAAAATAGCGTGGAAGAGGTTGCCAGTAATACACCTGCGCCCAAAAGTGACGCGCTCATAGCAACAATGTCTCCCAATGCGGTCCCCGAGACGCTGGCTGGGGCCGTTTGTCTGCCCTGCCCAAGAGAGTAGCTGATGATCAGCATGACAGTTGGGCCGGGTATTACGAGCATTGCTATGCAAGCCGTTGAGAACGCTATCCAAAGTTCAAATGACATTATTTGTGGTAGTTTCGTGCTGATTTACTCGGTGAAATATGACACAAAAAACGGTGCAAGGCGATGAGGATCGAAACCTCGTCTTAAAAACGGGAGGCCATATTGAGTGAGCTTTCAGATTCTCAATCTCCCATTTTGTGGTGTGCTATGCCTGCACGGATATGGCAATTACTCCCATGACGATGAGGCAGAACGCCCCAATTCGGTTTGCAACCCGAAGGGCTGTTGGGCTCCTGAGAACCTCAGAGAACTTACCGGACAGAAGGGCCCAAGCCGAATAAATAATAATAGATAATATTATGTAGGTAGCCTCCAGTATGAGTATCTGAAGCATTATATTTCCCGACTTATTCAAGAACTGGGGCGTGAAGCTGGTATAGAACATAAGCGTGTTGGGAGCAGCGATGGATATCAGTAGCGTCGACGAAAATATACCTAAATAACTCATAGGCTTATGTGGGGTGTTTAGTCCAGCGGTGGAGACAGGTCTGGCGCGCCACATTTTATAGCCAAGCCAGACAAGCACAATTGCACCCACAATCTGAAGAATTTCAAATAGGCGGTCTGAGGAGAGGATGAACATGTGAATGGCGAAAAGCGAAGCCGTCATGGCCAGCGCATTGCCCAGAACGGCTCCCACCACTGAGGGGAAAGCTGCGCCATAACCGTATCGAAGGGGAAAGCTTGTAACAACAATCAAGATGGGACCTGGTGCTACAAGCTCAATAATGCTTGCTAAAGCGAAAGCAGACCAAAGTTCGAAAGACATTTTATTGGACCTCAGCCGATATCTGACTTCCCGTTGGCAGGAGAGGTTTCCACTCATCAAACCAATATGGTTATTTAATGAATATGCTTGAGATCGTGAAAAGTGTTTACCGAATCTTTTAGATAAAATTTAAAAAAAACAAGGCTTTATGGAATTAAGGTAAAAATTGAGTCATAGCTGCAAGTGTCACTCGGGCACCATTTCCCGCTGAATGATGAACTGGGTATTGCCCCCGATTGGCTGAACATACCATGTACCACGGTTCACTTCGTAACCCTCCAGCTCGCAGATGAGATCTCGCCCCTCATAACCTATTGGCAGTGCTATGGTACCCGGTGCTGGGTCAATCGTGAATTCCTCTTCAGCTCCGGCAATAAAACAACGTGCTCCGATCGGGTCGGTCACGACTGTGAGGATATAGCCCCCGGGAGGAACCGTCATCAAGGTGGTGAACGCGGGTGTAAGCCGGTTGTCGCTGGACAAACAGCTACCAAGGCTTGCCAAGCCCCCAAGAAGCAAAATCCCTCGTAGCAGCGTCATGTGTCTGTCACCTTCTAGAGCGTATCTTTGAAAAGTGGATACCGGTTTTTGATAAGGATACGGGCAAAACAATAGGTTAAAGCAGTGAGCCGTTCCAATAAAATGCCTCATTGCTTTAGCCCCAGATGCATACACACTAAAAGCGCGGATAGGTGCCGTAATCCCGTGAAATTTTATGGAAACAGCGCGAAGTTTTAATCACCTTCGTCTTGATGGTGGGCGTGAAGGTCATCCAACTTACGCTCATAGGCGTAGTAATCCAGAAAACGATAGAGATCTTCCCGTGTTTGCATGCTTTCAAGCAGCGCTTTTTGTGTGCCGTTGTCCCGGATGCCCTGAAAAACCTCAAGAGCTGCCTTATTCATGGCTCTGAAAGCGGAAAGGGGGTAGAGCGCCAGTTTTATGCCAACCCCCGCCAGCTCTTTCGTTGTAAATAGAGGAGTGCGGCCAAACTCGGTAATGTTGGCCAGCACCGGCACGCGGCAAGAGCGGACAAATTCCTCATACTGCTTGAGTGTTTCCACCGCCTCGGGGAAAATCATATCTGCGCCAGCTTCCACATAGGCTTTTGCGCGGGTGAGTGCGCTCTCCATCCCTTCCACCGCCAAAGCATCCGTTCTGGCCATGATCACAAAATCAGGGTCTGTTCTGGCTTCAACGGCGGCTCTGACCCGCCCTACCATTTCCTTTTGGGAGACCAGAACTTTATGGGGACGGTGCCCGCAGCGTTTATCACTAGACTGATCTTCGATATGAACCGCCGCTGCTCCGGCTTTTTCCAGAGACTGGACCGCACGGGCGATGTTGAAGGGGCCGCCCCAACCACTGTCAATATCAACGAGCAGGGGTGTTTGGCACACACTGGTAATCCGGCGTGCATCCACCAGAACATCCTCAAGGCTGGTAATGCCCAGATCGGGAACCCCGCAAGAACATGCAGCAACGCCGCCGCCAGAAAGATAAAGAGCGCGAAAACCGGAGGACGTTGCCATCAGTGCATGATAGGCATTCACAGCTCCAACCACTTGAAGGGGAGTTTCCTGCTCCAAAGCCTGACGAAACCGCGTGCCTGCGCCCAACATACCGTGCCTTTCTCGCGCTATAATCTCAAGTATGGGTCTAACGCGGGGTGCTGTCAAACCGCACGGAGAAAGGTACTTTTAAAAGACAGTGTTGTCGGGGAAGAGGGGGATAAAAAGGAGCGCCGGGGGAAGACCAGCGCTCAAGTTGGATGCAGCCACTCGGTATGAAATGGCTACTTCAGGGGGAGTTAAACGTCTTCGAGCAAAACCAGCTGAACAGAGGAGAAGGCCTCGTCCCGATCTGGAATAAGGGCTTTGTAAGCCTCAGAGTTGAATACTTCCTCAGCAACTTCGCGTGAGGGGAACTGGGAAGCCATCACCACTTTTCCATCGAACTCGCCGTTTAGAACGTTAACGACTTTCCGCTTGAAAAGAGGAGTGATCCCAACGGCCCCCAAAACCTCCTTGGCGCCTTTTTGGTAGCGTTCCATTGCTGCCGCGCCAGCAGGGTTGGGACTGACAATTGTGAGAAGAGTTGCAGACATGTGTTTTCCTCGCACTCTGGAGCGTATCTTCGAAAAGTAGATATCGTTTCCGGTTCAAGATACGCGCCTAAACAATAAGTTAAAGCAGTGAGCTGTTTCACTAAAACGTCTCACTGCTTTAAGGCCTAGCTCTGTTTATCATCCAAGGCTTTCAGCCATTTGGCGATGCTCTGCCCAATCGCATCAGGTTGATCCTCTTGAATGTAATGAACACCAGGGCCCACACCCACGGTTTCCAAATTCTTCATGTTTCCTTCAAGAAAATCGACAATTGGTTTGGGGTTAATCGCGCCCGGTGTTGCGTAGAGTAACAGTTTTGGAATGTCGCTTTCCAGAACATAGTCCCCGTTTGCCTTGATGACTTCATAAACGTTGGCGGGCTCGCCAGCGACAGGGATCTCACGGGGCCACTGGAGAATTGGCTTGCGGCTCTCTGGAGTTGGGAACGGACGGCGATACTCGTTAAGGACTTCCTCTGAAAGCGGTGTGAACACAGCTTGCTTTGCCAGCGCCTGTTCAATGAATACGTTCTGGTTAAGGACCAGCTCCTCAGCCATTTCCTTGGACCGGACGGCCTGCATGAACTCTTTGTGCGGTCCAAAATCGTCCATGGAGGCAACAGGGAAGAATGGTGGCAACATTGATTCCATAAAGACAATGCCTGATACACGCTCAGGACGGGTGCGGGCATATTCCATTCCGAGGGTAGAGCCCCAGTCGTGAATTACCAGCACGGCATCTTGCAGATCGAGAGAGTCCAGAAGGCCAAACAGATGTGCACGCTGGTCTTCGTAATCGTAGTCGATGTTTGGCTTGCCGCTATCACCCATGCCGATCATGTCTGGTGCGATTGCACGGTAATTATCAGTCACATAGGGGATGATGTTGCGCCAAAGGTAGGATGAAGTCGGGTTGCCATGAAGAAAGACTACAGGGCGTCCTGAGCCTTGGTCCACATAAGCCATTTTGTGGCCTTCGATAGATCTATAGGTTTTGTCCATTGGCTCATTACTTCCAGCTGATACGCTCACAGGCAAAGCGAGTAATGCCACTGCGGTAATGGCAGATTTCATTAGATTTCGGCGGTTCATGATCGGTCCCTCATTTTGGTTGAGCAGACCGTATGTTTAAAAATTTCTTTTCGATAGCGTTCAGAATGCACATGGTGTACAAAATTTAATACATGCTAACGACTTGAAAAGAGACTGAGAATTGCTAAGCATCCGAGCGGCTGACTGGGAGCAGCTCCCGTATTTTCTTGCCGCTGCCAGAACCGGAAGCCTTCGCGCCGCGGCGGATCTGGTTCACACCAACCACGGAACAGTTGATCGCCACATTCGTGCTCTGGAAGCCTTGTATAAGGTGCAGCTGTTCAACCGCACTCGCAACGGAATGAGCCTGACAGAGGCAGGTGAGGCTCTGTTGCCAATGGCTGAAGAAGCAGAGATTCTGGTGCTTCGGGCACAGCGGCGTCTGGAGGGGCTGGATAAAACAGAGGCCGGTACGGTTCGCTTTTCCATGCCCAGTATTCTGGCGCATGATGTCATTGCCCCGATCCTTGCAAGGTTTTCAGAGCAGTACCCTGAAATCGATCTGGAAGTGCGCCTGACGGACCGTATGGAGAACATCAACCGTTTGGAGACGGATGTTTCTCTGCGGGTATCTTATGAGGTGAACGAGGATGTGATCGCCCGCAAACTCTATCAAGTGGTTACCGGCATCTATGCCCATGAAGACTACATAGAAAAGAACTTCAAAAATGCAGGAGAGGGCGGCGAAGGGCTGCGCTGGCTGGGGTGGGGGCCGCTTGCGCCCGCCTCTACATGGATACCCGGTTCCCCCTTTCCACGTGCCGAGGAAAGCCACTCAATTGAAGAGGGGTTGATGCACTTGAGTATGGTCCGCAATAAATGCGGTATGACTGCCTTGCCCGTCATTTTTGAAAAGCTCTATCCTGAACTTCAACGCGTTCCGGGCACCCCGCTCACCGCAAGTCGCCCTATCTGGATATTGCTCCATTCCGATCTCCGCCGGACCACCCGCATTCGCCGCTTTGTGGACTTTTTGGCCAGCGAGCTATTAAAAATTAAAAAGGACATGCAAGGCGAGTTGGTTCCTTAAGCGCCTTTTCATCTCTAAGTTTGAACGCCGGCAGGGGAGCCGGGCATACTTTGGTGCCCTGCTTTGGAGCCAGCCGTCGAGCCTTCGCGCTTAATAAACTGTTATTTTTGAAGCTTCTGCGAACTATATTAAATTTTGGTCAGGTTTAGGACACTTTTCATTACTACCAAACAGGTGGGCACACAGGCAAAAAACCTGTGACAACTGTTGTTTTTCGGCTTTGGGGAAGGTGTTTGAGAAGCGGCAATTGTTGCGTCAAAAATAATTGGACGTAGCAAACATGAATATATTTGGGAAGACTTGGCTGGGTGCATTTGCAGCGGCCTCTGCATTTTGGGCGGTTCCACAATCTGTGGCAGAGGAGAGCAGCAAGGAAGACTGGCGGCCCTTTGCAGCCTCCTATCAGCAAATGCAGTTTATGGCAGATCTGAAGCCTGTCCCGTGGGAGAAAATCAGCGCAGCTTTTAACGAGGACTTGCCGGCTACGCCTGAACATAAATCGGGCCTAGAGCATTTACATGAGATGCTTGGCAAAAATGCGCCGCAGTTGATCTTGGAAATTGAGGGCGCAATTGCGAACAAAGACAAACAAGCGCTGTATGAATCCCTTTCAAAAGCTTTGGTTTTGTCCATTGACACTCAGCTGAATAGCTTGGGCAAGGGAGAGGCTGAACAGATACAAACAGCAAGGCAGCTTTATCGGGCAGTTGAGGAGTTTGTGGTTTTTTCCGATGCGCAGACAGCCTTGAAGCTGTCTACCCTGTGGGATGCGCTGGGCACAAAGAAAGGGAAGGGCGCGAAGGAAGATATTCTGGCCTACCTCCATAGTAACTATGCGCCGCAAGCCTTTGCCTCCAGAGCGTTCAATACGCCTATACCGGAGAGCTCACTTTCAACGTTCAACGCCAAGATGTTACCAATCTGGATTCCGGCGGGCTCCAACTTGGAGGATCAGAACCCGCTTCCACTGCTCACCCTGAATTTCGAGGAAAAGGGCATTGATGAAGCGGATGTGCCATTGATCGCCTATGGAGACATGCTGTTTGATAGCCCGATGATTTTCGGGGAAGTTGCACAGGAGCTGGGCGTTTCCTGTTCCACCTGTCACAACCGCAGTGACGTAAACCGCGATTTCTTCATTCCCGGTGTCAGCGCTCGTCCGGGCGGCGCTGATGTGGATGGTGGATTCTTCAACGGTCATTTCAACGATTTTCGTGATGATGCGGTGGATACTCCATCCCTGCGCGGCATTCGCTTTACAGCGCCATATGGGCGCAATGGCCGTACCGCAAGCCTGCGCGAGTTCACCCGTGATGTGATCGTGCTGGAATTTGGTGGTCAAGAGCCTTCTCAGTTCGTGCTGGATGCTCTGGTTGCCTATCAGAACGAGTTCGATTTCCTACCAAACTCCAAAATCAATAGGTTCGGCCAGTTGGTAGATCGCAATGACGCTTCAGCAGTGCGGGGGGAAGAGCTGTTTAATAAAGCCTTTGCTCAGATGGGCGGAAAATCCTGCAGCTCCTGTCATGTGCCCTCCACGAATTTCACCGATAACCGTATTTATGACATCGGCTCTGAAACTGGTGGTTATGAGGGAAGCCGCGGCGAACAGTTCGAAACACCGACACTGATAAATGTGGCCTTCACGGCTCCATATTTCCACGATGGCTCCCTGCCCACTCTGGCATCGGTCGTCGAGTGGTTCGACAAGGAGTATGCGCTGGGTCTCGATAGGCAGCAAAAGGCAGATTTGAGCGCGTACATAACCGCAATTGGCAGCGCGGATGAGCCCTACGAGGTCTTTGAGGGCAAAAACACCCCGTTTGCACTGGCATTTGCCGAGTTGACCACCTTTGCTTCCACCCTTGAGTTGCTTATTCCCACTCAAGACACATTCCACGCCAATCTTATGTTGGATACGGTGATTGGGGATCTACGGGAAGAAGCTATTGAGCTGACCAATAAACCAATGGCACCCCATGTGGATGCATTGGTGAAGTCTCTCGAAGCGGTGCAAGACAGCGTTCACGCCTCAAATTGGCAAGCAGCAGCTGCACACTTTGAAGATTTTAAAACTATTAAAAAAGCCCACGCAGCCGAAATGTACTAGGTGAATGGAAACGTAAGGGGGCCACTCGTGGTTCCCTTACTATCTAAATCAGTGAGACGTTTAATTGAAATATCTCATTGTTCTGATTTTTTAAATAATTAATATTTATGTAAAGTATGGATTATATGAGCTAAATTGCTATTCTACTCAGTTAATAAAATAGTAATGTTGTATTACATAACTGTAATGATTGATTATTCTAAGTATATCTTTGTGATATATTCTTCACTTGGCTAGTAATATTCAATAAATGTGTAAATTGCTGGGAGGAGAATAAATGAAAACGGCACTGTGTTCAGCAGTATTGGCTCTTTTTCTTACGATGGGTTATACTGGTACAGCAAATGCTTGTGATGAGTATGGTATCGGTACTCCTGAATGTCCCGGAACGGTAGCGGATGCCCCAGTTGCACCAATTGCAGCGGGAATTGCTGGTCTGGCTGTTTTGGGTGGCGGCTTGTATGTTGGTTTGCGTCGCAGAAGAGACCATAAGAAATAAATAAAATACAATACAATGGTATTGGGGGAGCACAATAGGTGTGGCTCCCCATTTCTATGTGTGCTGCTGCTTTAACCTACTGTTTTGCCGCGTATCTTTAACTGAAAACCGGTATCCACGTCTCAAAGATAGGCTCTAAAATGTTAGGGCTAAGATTTCCCTTGGGGAAATTATGGGAGCTACTTCCTATAATAGTATGCGCTGTTGCTGGTAAGAGTTTTTAGTTGCTTGGGTAGCTATTTAAAAGGTAATTGTTACGAATCATTAATATATATTTTGTAATTTGCTTGAGTAAAATAGTATTTAATTCATAGTAATCTTTCGTGATATTTAATATCAATAATAATTGAAGGGAATGTCTTGATGTCTGCAGTTGTTCATATATCCACTGCTATGCTTGTTCTTCTTATAATTGTGGGATTTGTTCAAATGGTTGCTGCGTAGGGGGGGGCTACTTAAAAGATCGGTAGTTTGACTTTGATAGAACCCGTCAAATTTCAAGCTGCTGATAGAAGATATGCGCCATATTTCTACACATTGCATCAAGTGCTTTCCGGTCAATATAAATACCGTCGATGGTCAGGCGGCTGATGCCGTGCAGCGTCCCCCAACTTACTTGCGCATAGCGAAGCGGATCCACATCCTTGGAGATCAACCCCAATTTACGCCAGTGGGACACGCGGGTAACATATTGACGGAACGACTGGTGCGCTGCCTTTTGCAAAGATTCAGTCAGTGTTTTTGACTTCCACAAAGTACCGCCAAACATCAAATCATAGTACTCGGGATTGTTGGTCGCAAAGTCCACGTAGTTTTTAGCAAAGGTATAAATGGTGTCTTCGCTCACCGTATCCCCTTGCGTTTCTTCCCTAGTGTTGGTTGCTGCCATAAACTTGGCAAAGCCTTCCTCTGCTATGGCGCAAAGAAGGCCCTGTTTATCGGAAAAGTAGTGGTAGGCTGCCGTTCTGGAAACATCCACATTGGCCGCCAGCTTGCGCATGGAAAGGCCCGCTTCGCCGCCTTCTTTCAGCATGGTCGCCGCTTCGTCCAGTAATGCTGTACGCAGATCTCCGTGGTGGTAAGCTGATTTTTGTGGTTGTGTTTTTGCATCCATAAGCTGTTCTATATCACTCGATCTTGACACTGTCAAAATCTAGAGTTACAAACTTGACACTGTCTAGTTTTAGCCACTGTAATGGGAGCCAGTCGTGAACTATCCAAAACTAATGGAACCGCTTGACCTTGGGTTTACTACCCTTAAGAACCGTGTGCTCATGGGATCTATGCACACCGGGCTTGAGGAAGCCAAGAATGGTCACGAGCGGATGGCCGAGTTTTTCGCCGAGCGTGCGCGCGGCGGTGTTGGCCTGATTGTCACTGGCGGCTTTGGCCCCAACAAACGGGCGGCAACCCATCCGGGCACAAAGATGCTGTGGTCAGAAGAAGACTGTCCCGGCCACAAGCTCATTACGGACGCTGTTCACAAGGAAGGTGGCAAAATCTGTATGCAGATCCTGCATACGGGTCGTTACGCGTTCAACCCGAACCCAATCGCGCCTTCCGCAATTCAGGCGCCAATCAATCCATTCAAGCCAAAAGCTGCGACTGCAGATGAGGTTGAAGAGCAGATTGAAGACTTTGTGCGCACTTCGAAGCTTGCCCAGCTGGCAGGCTATGACGGCGTGGAGATCATGGGATCGGAAGGTTACTTCCTCAACCAGTTCCTTGCCAAGCGCACCAACCAGCGTGACGACGAATGGGGCGGCAGTTATGAAAACCGCATGCGCCTGCCTGTGGAAGTGGTGCGCCGTGTTCGCGAAGCTGTTGGCGAAAACTTCATCATCATCTACCGTCTGTCCATGCTGGATCTGGTGGAAGGTGGAAGCACCTCAGATGAAATCATCATGCTGGGTAAAGCCATTGAAAAAGCTGGCGCCACCATCATCAACACTGGCATTGGCTGGCACGAAGCGCGTATTCCGACAATTGCCACCAAGGTTCCACGCGCTGCCTTCACATGGGTAACTGCCAAATTCCGTAAAGAACTGTCCGTTCCTGTCATCACCTCCAACCGCATCAACACACCGGAAGTTGCGGAGGAAGTGCTGGAGCGGGGCGATGCGGACATGGTTTCCATGGCCCGTCCATTCCTTGCTGACGCAGAATTCGTGAAAAAGGCTGAAGAAGGCCGCGCGGATGAAATCAACACCTGTATCGGTTGTAACCAAGCTTGTCTCGATCATGTATTCCAAGGCAAGATGACCAGCTGTTTGGTGAACCCACGCGCCTGTCATGAAACCGAGTTGCTCATTGAAGCAACAGAACAGCCGAAAAAGTTTGCTGTTGTAGGCGCTGGCCCTGCCGGTCTTGCTTTTGCAACGACAGCTGCAGAGCGTGGTCACCATGTGACCTTGTTCGATGGTGCCTCCGAGATTGGTGGCCAGTTCAACGTAGCAAAGAAAATTCCGGGCAAAGAAGAGTTCTATGAAACTCTTCGTTACTTCAAGCGCAAGATTGAACTTACCGGTGTTGAACTGAAACTGGGCACCATGGTTGGTCTTGATGACCTGAACAATGGCGATTTCGACGAAGTTGTGCTGGCAACGGGTATCACACCACGTGTACCTCCAATCGCGGGTATCGAGCATAAGAAAGTACTGGGTTACCTTGATGTTCTGCGCGACAAAAAGCCGGTTGGCAAAAAAGTTGCGATCATCGGTGCGGGCGGTATCGGGTTCGATACGGCAGAATACCTCACCCATTCAGGCGAAGCCACCAGCCAGAATATTGAGGCCTTCATGAAAGAGTGGGGCGTTGATATGACCCTGCAGGCCAGAAGTGGTATCGAAGGCATTGAGCCTGTTGTTGAGCCATCCCCGCGTGAAGTTTATCTCCTGCAGCGCAAGAAAAGCAAAGTGGGCGCAAAACTTGGCAAGACAACCGGCTGGATTCACCGCCTTGGCCTGACCAAGAAGCACGTGAATATGATCCCGTCCTGCGAATACATCAAGATTGATGATGAGGGTCTTCATATTCAGGTTGGCGAAGAAACCAAGGTTCTGGACGTGGACAACGTTGTGATCTGTGCAGGGCAGGACCCGCGCCGTGATCTGGAAGAGGGGTTGTCCAAAAAGTACCATCTGATCGGTGGTGCGGATGTGGCATCCGAACTGGATGCCAAGCGGGCAATTGATCAAGGCACCCGATTGGCTGCCGCACTTTAAAACTGTTTGCCACTCTTCTCACTGGAGAGTGGCATTTTTAATTTCTTTGGGAGGAAAAAGCATGGCTGATGATAGACTTGAGAAGTGGCACAAAATCGTTTTTGAGCGGGACAACAAGCTGCTGAGCGAATTGTTGGACGACAACGTGGAGTTCCACTCTCCAACTGTGTGGAACCCCAAAGAAGGCAAACAGATCACCTTCTTTATTCTGACTTCCGTCATTCAAGTATTTCAGGACTTTGAGTACCACCGCGAGCTGGTGGTGGGCAACGACATGTTCCTCGAGTTCTCCGCCAAAGTGGGCGACAAGAACATCAAGGGCATCGACATGATCAAATGGGACGACAACGGCAAGATCGTCCACTTTGAAGTCATGGTCCGCCCGTTCAACGGCCTCAAAGACCTCTACGAAATCATGAATGCCAAAGTGCGTGATTTGATGGCTGGAAAAGTAAGCGCTGCTTAACTTGGAGGTGGGCAAAGAAGGTAGCTGGTTCTTTGCCCTTTTCCATTCGTGTTTTATTCGTTTACATAGAATTTACGTAGGGCAGAGGGCCCCTTGCGTACCATTATGGACAATTGCTTGCGGAAGCTTGGGTTAATGCGATTGCCGTTATAGACCCCGTAGGGTGTTTGCAAAGAGGAAGGGTCCTCCGGCTGCCCCTCGGGAATTCCGCCATAACTGTCTGCAGAGTAACGGCCCTTTAAAAACTCATAGTCATGACGGCAAAAGCGAAGCGCCGCATTGAGCGCCTCTTCTGAAAGGTCATCTGGAGTAACTTTGCGGCCACCGGTTTCTAACCTTGGTAGGCTAAAGTTTTCTCCTGTCAGGCTTTCTACAAGATCCTCAAATTCCGTAAGTTGCTCCTGTTTGAAGAGATGGGCGAACTTGGATAAGTCATTTCCCAAATACCATTGAAATCCCGCCACATGATGGGTGATGGGGCGGGAAGCCCTGCAGTAATCCTCAATGCGGAGCAAAAATGTATTCACATCCGGGTTATAGGGAAGGTTCAGCGCTTCGTGTACTGCGGAATTTGAAGCTCCCAAACTAAGCTCCCTATGGTGTAAAACGCGATTTGAATAGCAGGAAAGAAGCCGCTTTAGAGGGTCTCTGATGACTGCTACCCTTCCTATGCCATTGTCCCGCATGGGCTTGTCTGGTCTGAGGATACGGCTTTGGTAAAGGCGGTGAATGGTGGTTTCTTCTGGTAGGTGAGTGGATCCGGTGTTTAACTGGTGCAGCGCTGTTTTAATGGATGTACAGGCAACTTTTGGGACCGAGTAGTACAGTATTTTTGTATTTTTTATTGGAACAGGCATAAGTGTCCTTGAGTAGATGTAGACTTTAACCTGATTGCCTACTTGCAGTGGGGCACTGGAGTTTTGAAGTTGGGTTAGCGCCCTTCTGAATTAGAACAATCACCAGTCTTACCTTGCAGTACCCATTTAAGACTGGCTGAGATTCAGTTTGAGCTGATAAGTACGGCGCAGGTATGGCGCGTTGTCGGAAGGGGGGGCGCTAAAGCCTCTTGAATTCTCTCAGTTCACAGGAAAATCCTAAAGGGTGCCTCTGAAAAGTATGTGCCGCTTTTCTGCTAAAGATATGTGAAAGCAATATTTTATCGCCTTCGGCGTTTCAATAACACAACTCAAGATTTTGGGCTAAATGCCGATACTGACTGCTTGTCGTGCTATCCAGCAGTCGGCTCAAGGGATTGCTGTTGATCGGATACTGTTCAACCGAGCTTTCCAAGCAGAGCGGGCAATTTTCTGCCTTTAGCACTCAGCAATAAGAAATCGGTTCGGAGTCATAAGCCTTTCAGTTGAGGAGCATGAACCCCAAATATTTGCAGGCCCTGAAGTTATCTCCCTCTTCGCTTGCCCTAGGTGGGTGCTCGCTAGCTCACAGAGCCTCCGGCTTTACACTGCTTTTCCAAAGATTATTAAAACGTTGTCTGGCTTGCGGGTTGATATAGTGACTCCGATACACTTCATAGGGCGTCAAAAGAGAGGAAGGATCTTCAAGATCTCCATCAGGAATCCCTCCGTAGCGTTCCGGTGAATAGTAGTCCTTTAAAAATTCATAGTCATGGCGGCAAAAGCGCAGAGCGGCTTTTAAAGCGCGTTTTGACAGGTCTTCTACTGTCGACTTTGTTTTCACCTTCAAAAGCCAGGGAAGCTCAAGCTTCTGTTCCGTCAGGTCTTGGAAAAACTCTTTGAACTCCCCAAGGTTTTCCATTGTGAAAATATAGTCGAACCTAGAGAGGTCATTGCCTAAAAACCATCGAAAGCTTGAGGCGTGGTGGGTGAGGGGCTGGGAGGCAAGGCAGTACTCTGGTAACTGCAGGATAAAAAGATTGACTTTGGGGTTATAGGGCAGACCATAGTCCTCATGGACATCATTATTTGACAGTTTTCGCCCTAAATATTTATGGGAGTTAACTTTATTGGAGTAGCAGGACAAAAGCCTTTCAAGGGGGTCTCTGAGGATAGCGATTTTTTGAGTACCATCTAGCGGTACAGGTTGGTCTGGCCGGACAATTCGCGCCGGATAGATTTTATGAATGCCGCGTTCTTTTGTTGTCTCACCGCTGCCCATATTAAACAAATGCAGCGCGGTTTTTATGGAAGTACTCGCAACTTTAGGTACGGAATAGTAGAAGGCGCCGGTGTTCAATATGGGAATAGGCATAGCTCGCCCTCCGAAGATGCGTTAGGTATACGTAGATGGCTTATCTGCCTCCTGACATGAGGGAACCGCAGTATGTTTGGTGTCATTTTTAATCGAACCTACCGTCATTTGTTTCTCGCGCAAGTTATCGCGCAAGGGGGAACCGGGCTTGCGACTGTTGGCTTGAGCTTGCTTGCTTATGAGCTCGCGGGAAAAAATGCAGGTCTCGTCTTAGGCACAGCCCTTACTATTAAGATGGTAGCCTATGTGGGGTTGTCACCTGTACTCTCTGCCCTTTGCGTACATCTACCGCGAAAAAAACTGCTCGTCACCCTTGATATTCTGCGGGCAAGTGTTGCTGCATTCCTGCCTTTTGTCAGCGAGATTTGGCAGGTTTACCTCCTCATCTTTGTTCTTCAGTCAGCCTCAGCCGCCTATACTCCGGCCTTGCAGGCCACCATTCCATTGGTGTTGCCTAAGGAGAGTGAGTACACTCAGGCTCTCTCCCTTTCACGCCTTTCTTATGATCTGGAAAGCCTTCTCTCCCCTGGTCTTGCAGCTCTTCTTTTGATGGTGACGAGTTTTCATGGGTTGTTTGTAGGAACCATGCTGGGCTTTGTGGCGTCTGCGCTGCTTGTGGTGAGTGCGCTTGTGCCGAAAAGTGATGTGCCGGTAAAAAAGTTGAGCTGGCGACAGCTAGGGCAGGGGATGCGGGTGTACTTTGCCACACCGCGCTTGCGGGGGGCGCTGCCGCTGTTCTTGTCCGTGGCCGCAGGTGGGGCCATGGTGCTTGTGAATACGGTGGTTATTGTGAAAAGTGAGTTGAGATTAAGCAGTGGTGATGTGGCCCTTGCCCTTGCTGTATTTGGTGGGGGCTCGATGACCTGCGCTTTTCTAGTACCGCTACTTTTAAAGCATTTTCGCGAAAGAACGATCATGCTCAGCGGAGCGCTGTTTCTCTCCTTTGCCTTGTTGATTGGCGCTTTTTTTTCCAGTTTTCGGGGAGTTTTGGTTGTTTGGTTGCTTATGGGGCTTGGCTACTCTGCAGTGCAGACGCCTATGGGGCGTCTTTTGAAGAAATCTGCTGCTGCAGCAAGCTTACCGGATGTCTTTGCTGCCCAGTTTTCACTGTCGCACCTGTGCTGGTTGTTTGCTTATCCGGCTGCAGGGTGGCTGAGCAGTGCAATGGGAATGCAGACCAGCTTTATCATACTTGCCGCCGCTTCATTTGTGGGGCTCACTCTCTCAACTTTCCTGTGGCCAGTGCGAGAGGTGGACGTTCTGGAGCATTCTCATGAAGGCCTGCCCGAAGATCACCCCCATTTGCGGGAAGGCAGCCATTTGAGCGGCAAAAGCCACCAGCACGCCTTCAAGATAGATGAATACCATCCTCATTGGCCTAAGTCCCCATAAGCAAAAGAGGGCAGGAAAGCTTTTTGAGAGTTCACCCGCCTATATACGAAGATATAGGCGGGTTGTTTTGCTCACAGCTTATGGTGTCGTTCTTTGTGGGGCACTGGTGGCTGGCACAACATCGTCGATGAAGTACGGGCCATGCCAGAACAGTGTATAAAGCGGTGAGTAATCCGAGTAATTGGAAGGGTAGGTCTTTGCGGTAATGGGATCACTCCAAGCTGTGGGGATGGCATTACCACGCTCGGTGATGTTATGGCCAAGAGTTTGGAGGCTGCGCTCCAGCCCTACGTTTCCATTTCCGTCAATATACTCATTGTTTTCCACGATCACATCCCGTAACCCCTCAACAGTTCCACTTGATCCATCATCTTGCGGGGCGACTTGGACATGCCAGTCAATAGGGGAGTCGGGCCTGCCGAAAACATTATCATTAATACGCACATACCGTGTAGCGGGGAGAATACGCTCATTTGTTCCGGCGACAAAAAGAGAGTGGTCAGCGGGCCACTCGTCAAGGCCGTTTGCATGAACTTTCAAATCATGCTTACTGTCAAGAATTGCCGGGCCTGTAAGCTTATTATGGCTAACTACGGACTTGTAGGTTCCAAACAGTCTCACGGAATGTTCGCGCACAAGGCCAGAATAATTTCCAAGAACTGCCACGTGATGCGCAAGGCCTGCGATCCTGTTTTCTTGCTCTGGATTTCCCAAGCTGGAAAGGTGATTTTCAACCAAATATATGTGTCCGGGATGCTTCCAGTCTTCTGCGGAAGAATTTCCCCGGCGAGTTGGATCAGCAAACCATGATACCGCTCCTGCGAAGCTGATATAGGCGCTGTTTGAAATGAGCTCGTTTTCGTAAACAAGCAAGTCGTTGAACATGTTGTGTTGCAAAATACTCTCTGTCGCCAGATCTTGAATGACACCATTTTCAGCAGGATTGGCGGCATCATTCACATGCATTGCCAGCATCACCCGCTCAACTTTGGGCTTTGTACCGTCCCCGAAGCTGCCAATCTGGAAATTGCTGCGCCGGTTGACTCTCAATTGCCCAAGAGCTGTGAAATCATCTCCTGCTTTCAACAAGTAGCGCTTGTTGCTTTGAAAGTTCGGCCAGCTGGTCACATTTGCGAGCTGCTGGGCACCTGCTGGAGCGTCGGTGAAGTCTGACCCTGTAGAAAGGACAATCGTATTCGTACCGGCATACGTGATGTCGGGGTCTTCCACAGTGATAGTCACCCACGCGTCCGAGGTGCTGCCATTGGGGTTTTGTGCCCGCAATCCCACTTCATAGGTACCTGCCTCGTCAAAAACGTGGGCTGCCAAGGGGCCTCCTGTTTCAATATTCTTACTCTTGCCGCTGTACTGCCAAGTTCCACTGTTTGGGTCATCAAAATCAAAATAATAACCAAGCTGGCGAAATGGGTCGATAGAGGCATCGCTATCGGTGGTATCTGTGGCATCAAAAAAGACAGCCAGAGGAGCCGGACCGGAAAGGCGGCTTGCGGTAAGGGCGGCAGTGGGGTCTGCCATTGCAACGGAGGAGAGCAGCAGGCAGGCACCTGTGCCCAGCCCCAGACGGGCGATAAATGCCCTTGTTGAACCTAAAAGTTTCATAGGGTTTCCAATTTAATATGGTTAAGGATGTTATGAAGTTCTTTTTTTGTTCTTATATATTTGTAGAGTTATATAACTTTTTGGTTATCGACAATTACCTGAATATGAATGGTATGAATTACGAGGGGTAATGGAGACAAGATCTCCTATTGAAGTGGCGTAGGAATAGGGTGTGAATGAAGAAACCGTTGAAATGCTGCGGTTTAAGCGCTTGAAGCTATTAAAATCTGCACTCCTTACTGGCTAACTGCTTCATACCCAAAGCGTAAGCGCTGGCAATGTTGCGGCTGCAGGCGCGAATATTATCCTCTGCATTTTGTAGTGCAGTTTCCAAACTACATAAACGTGGGTTTACACTAAAGAGAGCGGAAAACCCGTAGGGGGACAAGGTTTGCAGGTCTGTCTCAATAGAGCCTGCTATGGCGATGACGGGTACGCCGTGCTTTTGGGCAAGTCTGGCCACTCCTACGGGGGTCTTTCCAAAAATGCTCTGGCTATCCAGACGTCCTTCACCGGTTATCACAAGATCTGCGGAGCTGATTGTCTCTTCCAGATTGGTGATCTGCGCAATGATATCAAAGCCCGCATACATGTGAGCGTTCAGCACACCAAGCAGCGCAGCGCCCATGCCGCCTGCGGCTCCCGCGCCGGACACATGCGCAATATCACGTTGGAGGTCCCGTGAAACAATCTCAGCAAAATGCAGGAGGTTTTTATCCAGTTTCAAAATATCTTCTTGGCTTGCTCCTTTTTGCGCGCCAAATACATGGGAGGCCCCTTCGGGGCCGCAGAGTGGGTTGGTTACATCACACGCTACTAGAAGTTCAGTTTGTTTCAGTCTCGGGTCCAGTCTCAAAGTATCAATACGCTCGAGCTGCGCCAGAGCTGCGCCGCCTCTTCCAATAGGCTGTCCACCCTTGTTCAGAAGCCTGAACCCCAATGCTTCCAGAAGACCGGCGCCCGCGTCATTGGTGGCGCTGCCTCCCAGACCAATAATCAGCTTTCTTGCACCAGCGTCCAGAGCGGCTTTAACCAGTTGGCCGCTCCCATAGCTGGTGGCGTTAAGGGGGCTTCTGTGTTCCGGCCTTACAAAATGCAGTCCGGAAGCCGCGGCAACTTCAATAATCGCAGTTTTATTGTCTGGTAATAGGGCAAAAAAGGATGGGACTGTTCTGCCAAGAGGATCCATCACTGTTGTGTGGTGAATTTGCCCGCCGACCGCCGAGACGATAGCGTCCACGGTTCCTTCTCCCCCATCAGCCACTGGCCGCAGATCACATTCAGCTTCAGGTAATGCGGGTCTGATACCGTCAGCAATAGCGCCCGCAACCTGCATCGCTGTCAGGCTTTCTTTAAAGGAGTCAGGTGCAACTACAATTTTCAATTCTATATTACCTGTCGCTTAAAGATAAATTGAAAGACTTGCGTAGATATAATGACGAAAAGTTCGAATTAATAGTATTTAAAGCGCAGTAAAAATCAATATAATTATACATAATTCTTGTAAAAAACATCATAAACTATTTTTTGCTTAATTTCAACTTTATGATTCTTGAAAAAACAACAGAAGGAAGGGCAAGGTGATGGCTAACGTGGATGCCCTTCTCATACCCTATGTCATGATTTAAAAGCGATTGATCGACATTTTAGAGACGCTCAGCTTGCTATCCCTAAAAGATTAGAGCGTCATACTCTGTGATTAAAGCGATTAATAAAGCAAATATAGAAAATCTATACTGCAGTTATTATGTTTAAATTGAGCTGAAATGGTGAGTTGAATAGTATTGATGAACTTAAGTTAATATATAAATTACATTCACCTATTTGTTACTTTGTTTGAGTTGAATATATTATGTTTTATATAAATATATTTATTAAAGTATTTGTTTACTTAAAAACTTGAAGTGAGAGGCGCTACTTCACGAAGAGAAGCGTTAAGGGTGAGCCTTTGCCTTCTGGAAAACCTCAAAGTCGAAAACCGGAGAGTATTTGAGGGAAGGGAATAAAAATGTCCAGAAACTGCAGTGTAATGAATCTTCGCCAAGACCTGAAAACTATTGATCGTGAGTTTAGAAAATCGCATTCTTGGTTGAAGTATCAATCCGCAATCGGTTTGACGATTTCGCTGGTATCTGCTGGTGTAATGATAGCTGTGGCCACGCTTTACTATTTTGGAATTGTTCCGGCATTGCTTGCAATTGTTTTAATTGCCTTCTTCCAGTCCTTTCTTCATGAAATCGAACATGACACCTTTCATAATCTCTATTTCAAAAACCAAAGAGGCAAGCAAGCTGCCCTGTTGACGTTTTGCTGGGTGTTCAAGCCAAACACCATGAACCCGTTTATGCGCAAAACTATTCACCTACATCATCATGTTCACTCGGGAACTCCTGAAGACATTGAAGAGAGGTTAATCAGCAATGGGTTGCCTTATAGGGTAAGACGGTTCCTGATCCTTGCCGATATTCTGTTTTGCTTCACCCAGTTTAGGACACTCATTCGAGAAGCCAAAGACTTCAAGCCTTTGACTATCATGACTTGCATTTATCCAATGCATGCCATTTTTACAGCTATCTGGGTGTTGTGGGCCTCGTTCTATGTTGTGGCAGGTCTCAATGCTACGTTCGGTCTGTCCCTTGCAACTTTTTCATTCGTCGCTGGGCATATCGCCATCTTTAACTTTCTGATGGTTGTGTATATTCTCCCTTCTCTGCTCAGGACTTTTAGTCTGCATTTTATGACGACCAGCCTGCACTATTATGGCGGTGTTGATAGTGTGCTGAAGCAAACTCAGGTCTTCGATAAATGGTATTTCTTGCCATTTCAGCTGTTTTGCTGTGCTTTCGGGCAATCCCATGCAATCCATCATATTTATGTTCCGCAGCCTTTCTATATCAGGCATTTAACTCGCAAGGCCAGTCTAGTTAAAATGAAAGAAGCCGGGGTCTGTTTCAATGATATGGGAACCTTTGTGCGGAATAATGCTTACCCTGAAATCGAAGGCACAGCTGCTGAAAGTGATGTGCATGATGGTCATGCAGCTCCCTCCCATTCCTAATGGGAAGATGTTGGCACTTTAATCTCTTCTTGGAGCTTCATCTTGTACTATGCGATAATCGCATGGAACAGGGTGAAGCTCTAGAATGTATGAGGTAAGCCAATGAAAACCAGAACTCTCATCATCGGCGGTGGCCCTGCCGGTTTAAGCGCGGCGCTTACGCTGTCACGCAGCCTTCACCCTTGCATCGTTCTGGATAGCGTTGCGCCCGCCAGAAACCACTCCTGCAAACACATGCATGGGGTTCCGGGGTTTGAAAATTCTTCCCCAACACAGTTCCGTGAGACGTTGCGGCGGGAAATTGATGCCTATGGCTTCACTATCTTTGCAGAGGGTCAGGCGGCGGGTGCTCAAAGAACGGCAGAGGGAGGCTTTTTTGTGAGCCTGACAAACGGAGAGACAATTGAGGCTGAAAGTCTTTTGCTTGCCTGCGGCAAGGAGGATTGTCTTCCTGAGGTGAACGGGTTTGAACAGTTTTGGGGCTCCAGCGTTTTTTACTGTCCGTTCTGTGATGGTTATGAAGTGCGTCACAAACCTTGGGGTGTTGTTGTTAATCGCCCTGAAATGCTGGATGCCGCAGAAATTTACCTGAAGTGGGCGTCTTCCCTTCGCTTCTTCATTGAGCCCCATATTGAGCTGGCGGCACAGCGGGAAGCTGAATTGGTTCAGTTGGGCGTAGACTTGCATCTCGCAAAACTACAGGCCCTCAAGGGCGATGGTGCACAGTTGAGGCAGGTGCGTTTGGTAGATGGAACCAGTGCGGCGTGCGATGCTCTTGTTTGGTGGCCGCAGCAGCAACACGTACCATTTGTACGTTCACTGGAGCTGGATCTCACAAGTACTGGAGATGTGGATGTGGGGTCGGATTACGAAACCACCCGAGCGGGCATCTATGCCACAGGGGACATGATCTACACTTTCCATCAAAATGTTCAAGGTGCACTGTTTCGCGGCGCTGAGGCCGCAGTTTCTATCACTGTAAACTCCTAGGCAATATCAGAGGGGAGAGTTATTCGCTCCCCTAAATCTATGATGGAAAGTCAAAGATACCCTTTGTTATTTTCGGGGGCATACTGAGCCAACTGTTTTTGACACGGGAGCTTCGCAACCCTTTGCCGTAGTCCGGGTGTCTTCATGGGGGAAGGGGTCATGAAAAAGGTGTGCTTGGTTGGTCTGGCGTCCAAGGGCAGGGAGCTGATGCTCTCACTTGTTCAGGCGGGCTATGAGGTTGTTGCCACTGATCTGGATCCAGAGCGGGTAGCCTGGATTAATGCCAGCCAGACGGAGGAGGGGCACTGGGGAAACCCAGAGCTTTTGGCCAAATACAAAGGCGTGATTCGAGCGACAACAGATATTCGCAGCTCTGTGGCCTCAAGTGATATGACGTTTATCACCATGCCCTCCAAACCTTCTGAAAAAAATCCGTTTCGTCTGGAAGAGCTGCTCCACTGCCTTACTGAAATTGGTAGGGGAATTAGTACCGGAGGCAGAGAGCATGTTGTTGTGAACTGTATGCCAGTTCCACCGGGCAGCTCGCAAAATGTTCTGCGCAAAACCTTGGAGCGCGAATCCAAGCGGTTCATCGGTCCAGACCTAGGCTTTTGCTTTTTACCGCTGCCGTCAGGGGCGGGAGACACACTTGCCATTTTAAATGGTGAACTGGCCTGCATTATCGGTTCGGGCCACGTTGACGGGTTTGAACGGACAAAAGGCGTTCTTGAGGCTTTAACGCCTGCAATGAGCCAGTTCACGTCTCTCTCGTTTGTGGATGCGGAACTCTACGCCATTGCGGTGGAGGCAGCCTTTGCACAGCGTCTTGCGTTTTCCAATATCCTTTCCGAAGTTTGCGAGGCGTACCCTGGAGCAGATGAATGGTGGATACAAAAGGCCCTGCAGGCGGATGAACGCTCTTCCTGGCCCGCACCTCTTGGGTTTGGACGTATGGAAACCAAGCAGGCCAATATGGGCTTTACTTTTTTGTGCAGTGCCAACGCCTGCCCGTCCCAGCTGCCCACTGCAGCCTCGTGTGTGGATCATCATCAAGTGGGGCGGCTGTATAGAACTGTCGTGGAACACACGCCCCCTAAAGGCTCCGTGGGAATTCTTGGCTTGGCAAATTGCGAGAGCCCAACCGATATCATGGCCAACAAGAGCATTAGTCTTGCCCAGATGTTGGAGGCTGCCAATTTTGAAGTGGAGCTTCTGGTCGAAAGTAAAGATTTGGTGCCCAGTAATGAAGCTCTCAAGGGTCTACGGTTTTCCAGTGAGCTGACGGAGCTGCTGCTCAAGGTACAGACGCTCATACTTATGGTGCCCACCCCTGAGTTCAGAGCCTTGCCGGTGTCATTTTGCAGGCCGGATACTGTGCTTATTGATCCTTGGCGCCTTTTGCATACGCACCGCCTGCCACAAGGCATGAAGCTCATCCAGTTCGGGGTTGGCCGTGAGCACCAAACCCAGAATAACACTCAAAGCCTTGCCAGCCTTTTTGGCAATGATCCCGCTCTGGAAGTTGGCTGAACGGGTGAGCAGGACTTTCTTCTGCAAAAGTCCCCCTCTTGAAAGGGGGGGGGGCTTTTCTTGTTCTCCCACAATTTGAGGGGGAGATATCTACAGCGCGTTCCGCTTGATTGGATTAAATCAAACGACAAGAATTCGCTTAAACTCTAGACCCCGAATTTGCGGGCGGCATCAACCGCCAGCCCCAAACCAACGGCCCCGAAAACATCCCCTTCCACCAGCTTGGCATGAGACAATGTTTGCTTGAAGCTTGCCCGAAGAGCGGGAACCCGTGTTGTTCCCCCTGTCAGGAAAACCGTGTGAATCTGGTCTGCACGCAGGCCTGCTTGGGAAAGTGCAGTTTTGATTTCCGCGTTGATCCGCGAAACGGAGCGTTCAATGCAGTTATGAAATCCCTGTGCGCTTAAGGGGATATTCAGATCCTCCGTATCCAGCGGCAGGGATAGCTGGGCTTGCTGTGCGCCGGATAGGTCAATTTTGCCCTGTTCCACATAGGTCGCCAGTGCGTGCCCCATACGCCCTTCAATCACTTGAGAGAGGCGGTCCACAAGCTCCGGGCTTGCAGCTTCCCGCCGCACGTCCCGCAGTTCCCTTAGTATCTTGGGGTCATAAAGCTGGTTAATGCAGTGCCATGTGGACAGGTCATGATAGTATTTTGAAGGCAGATTGCGCTTTTTGTCGGTGGTCTGGCTGCCATACCCTAGATGAGGCATCACTTGGGCCATGCTCAAGAGCCGGTCAAAGTCCGTTCCGCCAATGTGAACACCGGTGTTGGCCAGAATATCATCGGCGCGGTCCTGTTTTTTCCCGTTGTCAGGAGAAACACGAACCACGGAAAAATCCGAGGTGCCGCCTCCGATATCGACCACAAGCACCACTTCTTCTTGCGTAACGCTCTGCTCATAGGCTAGGGCTGCGGCAATTGGTTCGTACTGAAACGAAATATGGTCAAACCCCTGACCGCGTGCCATCTCCTCCAGCGTATTTTGTGCTGCCCTGTCAGCCTCTGGGTTATCATCAACAAAAAATACGGGACGGCCCAACACGACATTGGAAATTTCCCGGCCTGCTGCAGTTTCTGCCTGCTCTTTCACATGAGCCAGAAAGTTCCCGATAATTTCCTTAAAGGGCACACGGCGGCCCAAAATAGCAGTCCGCTCTTCCACCAGCGAGGAGCCCAGAACACTCTTGATGGATTGCATCAAGCGCCCTTCGTCACCGCGGATATATTCGGCCTTAGCACGCCTGCCAAAGCGGGTTTTCCTGTCTTCGAAATTGAAGAAAATGGCAGTGGGAATATCTGGGTGCTCTCCCTCCAGTGGAAGCAGACGTGGTCCATCTGCCCCCCAAATGCCGAGGGTGGAGTTGGAAGTGCCAAAGTCTAGGCCGGCTGCCTGAGCGGTAGAAACGGGTGCCATGGGTGAACTCGGATTTCATATATAAGAGAAGGCGCAACACGCGGGGTCGCCCCCTTTACAGGCTTGGCGTTAATACAGCTAGAGAAAACTCATCAATTTTCACAAAATAGTGCAGCTTTTCAACGAGTTTTAGTGGTAGATTAGTGCGGAAAATATAGTATTGGGATGAAAGTTATCCCAAAACAACTCCAGAGTGAGTTGTGAGAACCTGCACCTAATGTCTAAGTATTCTTAAGGGATGAAGCCTTGCTCTTATCTGTAAGGGTGACATAGGATACTTTAAAAATAAAAGTGAGTTATCATGAGCCGCTCAAACTTGTCTGAAAGCTATTGTAGTATTGCAAGAACCATCGCTACTGTGGGGGATGAGTGGTCCCTAATGATTATCCGTGAAATGTTTTTGGGAGGCCCACGGCGTTTTGACCATTTTCAAAAGCATTTGGATGCGTCCACCAACACCATTAGCCAGCGGCTGAAAAAGCTGGAGGTCGATGGGATCATTAGCAGGACTGTTTATAGGGAGCGGCCCGTTCGCCATGAATATTGGCTGACGGAAAAAGGTTTGGGTCTGTGGCCTGTCTTTGTAACAATGAAAAACTGGGGTGATCAGTGGTTGATGGAGGGTCCTCCACTGTTTGAAATAGAGCATAAGGAGTGCGGTCACCTAACTGTTCCGCAACTGTATTGCTCACATTGTTCCAAGCCCATGACGGCCAAAGATGCGAAAGCGAAGTTGAACACGCAGGTTCTGACATCAAAGTCATAATGGAGGAAGTACTATGAAAACACGCATTACCGAAATGTTTGGTATTGAGCATCCGATTATTCAAGGCGGGATGCATTTTGTTGGCTTTGCCGAACTTGCTGCGGCAGTTTCCAATGCGGGTGGTCTTGGCATCATTACCGGTTTGACGCAAAAAAGCCCAGAGGACCTTGCAAACGAGATTGCAAAGTGCCGGAAGCTGACCGACAAACCATTTGGTGTAAACCTGACGTTTCTTCCTGCAGTTTCCACGCCTGATTATCCCGGCTATGTGAAGGCGATCATTGAAGGGGGCGTGAAGGTGGTGGAAACCGCCGGGCGGAACCCTGCGCAGGTTATGCCGTTTTTAAAAGAGGCCGGTGTCAAAGTCATTCATAAATGCACAAGCGTGCGCCATGCCCTGAAAGCCCAAAGCATCGGCTGTGACGCAGCATCTGTAGACGGATTTGAGTGCGGTGGTCATCCGGGCGAAGATGATATTCCAAACATGATTTTGCTGCCACGCGCTGCTGATGAACTGGAAATTCCATTTGTTGCCTCCGGTGGTATGGCAGATGGCCGCTCGTTGGTTGCAGCTCTTTCCATGGGCGCTGAGGGCATGAACATGGGCACCCGCTTCATTGCCACCAAAGAGGCTCCCGTCCACCAGAACGTGAAGGACGCCATTGTTGCTGCGTCCGAGCTTGACACCCGCCTGATCATGCGCGGCCTTCGCAATACCGAGCGCGTTCTGGACAACCCTGCTGTCGATCGCATCTTGGCGAAAGAAAAAGAGATGGGCGATGAACTGCAGTTCCATCATATCCTGAAAGAGGTCGCAGGCGTTTATCCGCGTATCATGATGGAAGGTGATATGGATATTGGCGCTTGGTCCTGCGGCATGGTTGCGGGCCTGATACATGACATTCCAACATGTGAAGAGCTGATTAATAGTATCATGAGCGAAGCGGACACAATTATTCGCAAACGTCTTGAAGGAATGTTAAGCGCTTGAGTATGAATGAAATTGCCTCGTTGGAGGGCATTGGTCTTCCAAAGCATCTGGGATTGAAAACCCTAGACCTGGGCAAGGGGTGGCTGGAAATGGAAATGGAGATCAGCGAGGTGCACATGGCACCCAATGGCTATCTCCATGCCGGATCCGTGGTAACCCTTGCAGACACGGCTTGCGGGTTTGGAACCAGAACCAGTCTGCCGGAAGGTGCGAACGGGTTCACAACCATTGAGTTGAAAACCAACTTTCTGGGAACCGCGCTCAAAGGCACGCTGATTTGCCGCGCAGAAGCGGATCACTTGGGTGGTAAAACTCAAGTCTGGTCTGCAGAGGTTACGCATAAGGATACGGGCAAAGTGATTGCCATGTTCCGCTGCACTCAAATGGTTCTCTACCCCAAATAGGGGCGGATACCACGTGAAATTAAGCCCATCTGTCTTATAAAGGCGGGTGGGCTTTCCTACTATTTATCCAATATTGCTTTTTACAAATATACTCGGCAAGGTTCCCACAGAATTGGTGCGCCTTGTTGGGGCGGTGCCGCTTGTCTATTGCTGGCCATAAAGTTTCACATGCCCCTTTCTTTAAGTGCCTATCTGGTTCTTGGTCTTGCCATTGCGTGCACGCCGTTTATATCGTGGCGGTGGGTGCCTCTGGGCTTGTTTGCAGCCTCTCTTGTGTTGGCTCTCTCAGTGGGAGTGCTGGAGTGGGCAGGGCTTTTGTTTGTTCTATGCTGGGCCGTGGTGAGTGCTTATCTGTTCAAGCAGCACTTCCCCGTTTGGCTCTATTGCCTGATGGTGGGCCTGCTTGTGCTTGCCATACATCTGGTGATGACCCATACAGTGCCCGGCTTTAACAACCTGCAAGTGCTCAAGGGGGTAAAGACCAGCCCTGATGCCGTGCCTTATTCTCTTTACCTCAATTTTGACAAGGCCTCACTGGGCTTCCTGTTGTTCTTCTTTGCCGCTCCGCGCATCAGCTCGTTGAAAGAATGGCGTCGTTGTCTTGTCTGGACCCTGCTGATCTTCATTCCAACAGCAGCCGTACTTATAGGCACCACTTACGCCGCTGGGCTTGTTGTTTTTGAACCCAAGCTCGTGGCCTTCCTGCCAATTTGGATATTTGCAAACCTGTTGTTCACCTGCGTGGCAGAAGAGGTGTTTTTCCGCCAGTTTGTTATGGGGCAGATCATGGAAAAGCTTGGCAACAGTCTATGGGCTGGAGGTGTTGCTCTGGTTCTTTCATCCCTGTTTTTTGCCTACTACCACTTAAGCGGCGGCGTTGCCTATGCTGTGTTTGCCTTCATTGCCGGGCTATTCTATGGAACTGCATTTTGGAAAACAGGCCGCGTGGAGGCAGCCATTGGCGTTCACTTCCTTGTAAACCTCACCCATATTTTACTGTTCACCTATCCGGTGCTTGCAAAATAGAGTGATGGGAGGAACAGGTTCTTTTGAAAAAAGGACTTGGAGGAGACGTACCCCGCACACTGAAACGGCGCGGGGCACGGGTTTTTATGTGCTTTAGAAGCTCAGCTTGTAGCGCACGGAGCCGGAATAGCTCTGTGTGCCTTCAATGCCCAGAGTGCTGGATGCTGCAAGAGACAGTGTGCCGCCATGTGCAAAGGAACGGCTGGCCTGCGCGGAGACAGAGCCCCAAGTCTGTGATGGACGCTCGATGAGCAAACCGCCGGAGTCGAGGTTGATCGGCACTTCCAGATCATCATCATTCAGGTCATGCTCAATGCGTGCGTTGGCAGCGAAGTTCCATTCAGGCGCGCTCAGCGGAGAATAGAACACGGACAGAGATCCGGTCAGACGCTTGGACTCGTAAGATGTCTCGCCATAGGAAAGCGGGAATACATCGCCTTTTTCTGTGAAGGCATCAACCGTCACCTTTTCATAGGTGAAAGAGGCATACGGATTGATTTTCAAGCTGCCACCAACGGGAATCATCGAGCCAAGGCCGATGCGGGCAAAGCCGTAGGTGCCGCCTGTGTCAGATTCGTAGGAAATGGATGTGTTGGTCAGGTCGTATTCGCGGTTGATCTCGTAAAAATCAATGGTCGCACCGCCAACACTACCGTTCACATAGAGATAGTCGTTGTAGTTATAAAGACCGTAGACAGACCCTGAGAATATACGGCTGTAGAAGCTGCCCGCATCCCCTTCAAAGTCCATCTGCTGATGGTCAATAGCAGCACTCACACCAATAATAGCGCTGTCATACACCATCACATCGGCGCCAACGCTGACAGACTCGGTAAAGCCGTCCAGTTCGACACCTGCAACATCATCATCTGCACTGTAGTAGCCAACGTTTGCATCCCCGTAGAGATTAACGTTGCCGGACGCCCGCAAAACTCTCTGCCCCTGCTCATTCACAGTGTAAAGAGCATTGGGGTTCAAGCGGTTTTCCTGCACAATCGCCTGCTGACGCAATGTCTGCATAGTCGCCACAGACATAGCATTCACCTGATAGGCGGCTGGCAGGTAGTTGTAGATGATCTGACCGAGGAGCCTGTTGGCGGCGTCGGTCATGTGAACGCCATCGGCGAAGATGTACTCTTCACTGTTGGCTTCAGCATTGTATTCTTGCACGCAAACAAGGGATGTAGGATCTTCACCTGGTGTAGGGATAGCGTTTGGACAAGCAAAACCCGTATTGCTGACAGTAAAGCCAAATCTCTCAGGATCAGCAATTGCAGCTGACAATATGCTTCCAGTATCTACAAAGACTACATTTTTACCTTCTAAGGACTCTTTTAGGCGTGCATTGTAACTACTGGAAAGTGTACTCGTGACATATGATGATGTGGCGTCCGAGGCAAATCTAGGCGTTTCTCCAATGTCTGGTAGTGACATAACAAAGACTGTTGGTGACCCGGCAGAAAGGAGCCTGTCGACCTGATCAGATAAATTTGCAGCCGCAGTTTCAACTGTTGTTTTTCCAGCCGATAAACTCGTCATAGTACCCGCTGTGATCAAAACATCGTTAGCACCGCCCCATACCGTAATAAGATCGCTTTTGGAGAACGAAGTGTCACTTGCAAGTAGCCGGTCTATTTGTTCTTCCAGAGAGGTCATGGTGATGCCGGTTGAAGCTGTAGGATTATCACCTGTTACAAGAGCACCACCCTGTGCATAGTTTGTTCCACCATCAGGGTTTTCGATTTCGATCGTATTACCACCTGAATCAACTTCTGTATAATATGCTGGAGCAAGCTCTATGCCAAAGTTATCAGCCAAGTAATCGACATATACGCCGGATCCATCATTCGTTCTGCTATTGAGAACGTTCGTCGTGTATTGATAATAAGTTGTCACGGCATCCGGTGCTTGGCCACCTACTACAACCGAATACGTCCCCCCATCACTCAGACTGTCCCCAATCACGTACATATTATTGATGCCGAAGTCTTCGGCTTGTGCACCGGTGCTCATCATCACGGCGGCAATGGCCGTGGTTCCTAATAGTTTCCGCACTTAATCCCCCCATAGGACATTTTTAATTAAATAGGTAAATATACTAGTGGCAAATGTTACCATTTAGTCAACTAATTAAAATGTAGCTTGAAAGTTTTCAGTGGGCATCCATCACAGTAAGTTGTTTGGGGTTTGGTCCTGCCACTTGTTTTGTGTTTCCTTTATAAACCACTGGTTTTATTAGGGCACCTGAACTGCTTTGGCTGGTAGGCTTGGCCAAGGCAGGTTCGGCTTGGACAGGTCAGCGGGTATGCAAAGGGATAGTTTGATGAGCTCATATATTTTTGCCACAGAGCTTTTTGATGGCTCGGGCGCGGCCCCCAAGCTCAACCAGCTCATCGAGATCGATAGGGGGCTTATCTGCTCCTGTGCGCCAGCCACTAAAGAAGAGGCGGAGCGGCAGGGGGCGGTTTGTGCGCCTGTGGTGGCTCCGGGGTTTATCGACCTGCAAATCAACGGTGCCAACGATACATTGTTTAATGATGATCCCAGTGTACAGTCCATCTCGCGTATCGGGGAGGGAGCGCGGCGGGGCGGCACTGCCCATTTTCTTCCTACATTTATCACGGCGCCAGATAAAGCTTACCCCCAAGCCATTGAGGCGGCGGAGCAGGCTTTGGAGCAAGGAGTTACAGGAGTGCTAGGCATCCATCTGGAAGGGCCGTTCCTCAGTCCCGATCGGGCAGGGATACACCCCAAAAGCGCCATCTGCCCCTTGAATGAAGAAGACTTGGAAAATCTCACAGCTCCCTTCGCAGGGTGCATGCTGCTGACCCTTGCACCGGAGCAGCATGAACCACACCAGCTTGAGGCTTTGGTTGAGGCCGGTTTGGTGGTGTTCGCTGGCCATAGTGAGGCTGGAGCCGAGGCTATGAACACGGCACTAGCGGCGGGCCTTTCCGGTGTTACGCATTTATATAATGCCATGTCACAGATGAGTGGCCGTGAGCCGGGCGTGGTGGGCTCAGCTTTATCATCCACCGCCCTTTATGCAGGTATTATCGCCGATGGTATTCATGTTCATCCGGCCAATGTAGCGTTGGCCGCGCGTTTAAAGCCCGATCATCTGTGCCTTGTGAGCGATGCCATGCCCACGCTGGCAGGCACTTGCAAACAATTCAATCTGTATGGAACAAAAATCTACCTAAAGGGAAATAAGCTTTCCAACGGGGAAGGGGTTCTGGCAGGGGCGCACCTTGCCATGGATCAGGCCCTGCGCAACATGCTGGCGTTCTCGAACTGCACTCCCGCACAGGCTTTAAAAATGGCCTCCACCAATCCGGCCCACGCGCTGGGGCTGGAAGAGGAGCTGGGCTATATCAAGAAAGGCTACCGCGCCAGCATGACCTTGCTTGATGAGGATATGCAGGTGCGCGGTGTTATGGTGGATGGGACATTTTATGAGTGAGCCGTGAAACCGGATCACTTTTGCGCCGCACGGCCCAGCCGGTTTATCAACGGATGGGTGCTCAGGCCATGCAAGAAGACGCTCAAGGCAATGGTACAAACGGCGATGGAGGCAAGCGTTGGGCTATTGGGGAGGTTGGCGTCTAAAATGATCACCGTAAACACGATACTTGCCAAGCCACGCGGGCCGAACCAGCCCATAAACAGCTTGTCATAGGTGGAGAGTTTATGACCGGACAGGGAAATGAATACAGGCAGCATGCGCACCACGGTCAGGCTTAAAAGTGAATAGAGGAAAATCTGCCAGCTGAACTCTGTGAAAATCTTGCCCACCACCGAGGCCCCGAAAATGATCCAAGTGCCAAGGGCAAGCGTATCGCCAATTCCTTCCGCGGTGAATACGAGCTTTTTTTGATAGGTCGTGCTGTTCTCGCTCATTGGCATACTGCCAAATGTCAGCCCGCCCACAAAGGCGGCAATGAAACCGCTGCCACCGGAGAGCTGGGCAACTGAAAAACAGCAAATCGCAATCGCCACCACGATCAGTTGCTCCCAACTGCGGGTAATCCAGCCCTTGTGGTGGGCATATTCGATAGATTTTGCCGTAATCATGGCAAGCGAAATACCAATCACAATTCCCATACCGATTTGCTTGACAAAAAGAGTTGCGGCCAGCTGGCTCACGCTTTCAAACTCTGAGCTTTTCAGGGCAACGGCCAGAACTGTGAAAACAATGGGAACACATATGCCATCATTGAGGCCGCTTTCCACGGTTAGCGTCTCGCGGATCGTGGGGGGCACATGCTTATCGGTCACCACAGCTTTGCCAAGGGCCGCGTCAGTGGGTGCCAGCAGAGCCGCCAGTAGAACAATTTCCAAAATGGGGAGACTTGGAAACAAAAGCAGGCCAGCAAATGCACCCAAAATAATGGTCATGGGCAAGCCATAGAGCAAAAGAGATCTGGGGAGGGCAATGTTTTGCGCAAGTGTTTTAAGGTTTGTCTGCGCCGCATCCGTAAACAGCACCACCGCCAGAGCCAGCTCTGCCAGCAGGCGAATGGATTCGGTGGAGATATCCAGCTGCACCCAGCCCAGCCCGTAGGAGCCAAAGGCAAGCCCGACCAGACAAAACAGCAGCGCTCCATTAACGGGCTTTCGCTCCAGCGCCTTACTGGCAATGGAGTAGAAGAAAACCACTGCGAAGATGATAGTCAGGTCCTGATAGATCATGGAGCGTACCCTTTTTCCCAGCTCCACCCTAGCGGGAAAAGGTAAGGAAAACGGTAGCAACCGGCCTTGTCGGTGCTGTTAAAATAATTATAGTGATCACTATGGAAAAGAAAGAAAAACCCAAACGGGGCCGCCCGCGCCATTTTGCCAGAGATGATATGCTGGAAAAGGCCAGTGAACTTTTCTGGCAGCAAGGGTATGAGGGCACCTCCATCAGCGATCTGGTCAGCGCAATGGGCGTCACACCGCCCAGCCTGTATTCCGCGTTCAAATCAAAAGAAAGCCTTTATCTTGAAGTCCTTGATCGCTACGCCGAGCAATACGGCTCCCAAATACTGGCGGGTCTTTTTACGCAGGAGGATGCCTTCCAAAGCATGAAAGCTGTTCTTTACAGCAGCGCCAGAGTGTTCACCCACTCTCCCCATGCGGCAGGGTGTATGATTTCAACGGGCCTTGTCGAGCGGGCGGAAGCGGCAAAGGGCCTTTCTGAAAATTTGAAAGAGCGGCGTAACCAAACCACCGCCGCCATTCAGGCAAAGCTTGAAGATGGCAAAGAGCAGTTACAGCCGCACACGGATGTGCATGCCCTCGCCGCATTCCTCGCCGCAACCATTCAAGGCATGTCCATTCAGGCAAAAGATGGCGCCAGCGAAGCGGACCTGCAAAAACTGGCGGATTTGAGCTTGCAGGTAATCGCGCAGGCTTTAAAGGTCCCGAAGTGCTCTTGACGTTGTGAAATGAAAAGACCCCGGATCAAGTCCGGGGCGAGGGTCTAGATTCTTTGTGAGCTCATACCGGACAAGCCTGCGCTCATCCGGTATCCAGTTTTGGGGCATGCCTCGTGCTTTAGTCAGCAATTTTGACTGTGATTTTTCCCATATGCTGCGCACCGCTCAAAGCTTCATAGGCTTGTTCAATATGTTCCATTGGGAAGCTCTGGTGAATGACGGGTTTGAGATTATGGGAGTGCATAAACTGTGTCACCCGTTCCAGATAGGTTCTGGAACCCACAAGAACGCCGGATAAGCTTGAGTTGTTAAAGATAAGGTGGGAGATGTTTTCCGGCGCGGTGGCCCAGCCGGTGAGCACGCCCACCTGCGCGATGATCCCGTGCGCGGCGACCGCATCAATGGATTTTTCCAGTGTTTCCTTTCCGCCCAGATCAAGGATAATGTCGGCCCCTTTTCCACCGGTGAGCTCGCGTACCCTCTGGTCCCATGCGGGGAACTTTTTGTAGTTCACACCTAGATCAGCGCCCATTTGTCTGGTGCGTTCCAGCTTTTCATCGGATGAGCTGAGCATGATCACCTTTGCACCCGCCGCCTTGGCAAATTGCAGGGCAAAAAGGGCCACGCCGCCAGTTCCTTGTATCAAAACCGTATCTTCCTTTGAAAAGGGGCGGTGGGTTTCAAAAAGGGCGTGCCATGCGGTGACAGCTGCGCAAGGCAATGTGGCAGCCTCTTCAAAGGAAAGGTGTTCGGGAATGCGGACCAAAGTGTCTTCGTGAAAGTTTGCAAACTCGCGCAGCACACCGGCTCTGTCGTGAGAGCTGAGGGCGGATGCCATAAATTCGGGGGCAAAGCGCCCTTCACGCCAGTCTTGGAAAAAGCTTGGCATCACACGCTCGCCCACCTGCCAGCGGGTGACAGCCGAGCCGACTTCGACAATTTCGCCTGCGCCATCGGAAAGCACAACAAGGTCCGCTGGCATTTCGCCGTAACCACCGTTTTTAATCATTAAATCTCGAGAGTTAACCGAAGCTGCAACCATGCGTACACGCACATCCTTGGCCCCCAAGGGCTCTTGTGCTGCCTGCTTGAAGCTCAGCTGTGCGCCGTTCAATACGGCTTGGCGGTGACTGTTCAAAGTGTTTGCATGAATGTTCATAGTAAGTCTCTTAATTAATATAGCGATGACTATATAAATAGGCATCGCCGCCAATCTGTCAATATATAAATATAGTGATCACTATAATAAATAGTGAGGGGTGGTGAGAAATGGCCGTATTCTCCCGAATATCAGCCTTAAGAGAATCGTAATTTTTAGGGGAATAACTTTCCTTAGTCCTGTGACATGATTGTCCGGCTTATAAAAAGAGATGCAGGGGGATAAAATGCGTGAACTGACGGTTTTAACGTTTCAAAGTCTGGATGGGGTGATGCAAGCGCCCATGCAGCCGGAGGAGGATGTAAGTGGAGGCTTTGGACAAGGGGGGTGGGCTTCCCCTTACTTTGAAGAGGTCATGGGGCTCGTGGATGAGTACGCCATGAACCGTGACTACGATATGCTGCTTGGGCGTAAAACCTATGAGTCTTTTGCGCAGTTCTGGACATCGCCCCAAGCAGCAGGACCATATGCGGATAAGTTTACCAAAGCGCGCAAATATGTGGCCACCAACTCGCTCACGGACTCCAAGTGGAACAACTCGGTTTATCTGAAGGGTTCCATTCCTCAGGAAATCTCCCGCTTGAAAGGCGAGAGCGGCCCATTGCTGCAAGTTCACGGCAGCTGGCAGCTGATACAGAGCCTTTTACCCCATGATCTCGTTGATGAGTTTCGCATCTGGACTTTCCCCGTGGTTGTTGGGAAAGGCAAGCGGTTGTTCGGTGAGCAGGCTGTTCCCGCACAGTTGGAGCTTAAAAAACAAAAGGTCACGAAAAACGGGGTCATTATGAGTATTTACCGCCGCCCCGATACCAATCCAGCCGCGGGTTAGGGCCATTTCGGGACTGTCAATATTTGCTCAAGGAGCACCCTGGTGAAGGGCGCATCAATTAAATTTGATGGGTGGAGCACAGGAGCCGTTTTGCTATAATTTTGCCACAAGCTTGTGTCCAGCCTTGTGGCTCTCTTAGCGCGTATTTCGCGTAATGCGGCTCCGCTATACACGCGGAGATATGCGCGGCATACAGTGGAATCAAAGTTCCCTTGCGCTTCACACGACACCTTTCCGATCATGATTGGAACGCTCAATGACACCTGATGAATTTAAAAGTATTTCCTTCGCTGTTTTAGGGACAACTTTGGGGTGGGAGGCTAAGATTGCGGCGCAGCTGGGCAAGGATCCAAAGGTCATAAGGGGCTGGCTGACAAAAGAAATTTCCATTCCTGATGATATTGCCGCCAAACTTGAAGAACTCAAAGGCAAGGCCGATCCCCATTCATCGCCGGACTATGAATGGCTGGTTGGTGAATCCGTCAATAGCAACTGGACGCGAAGAGAATATATCTACCATATGCAGACCCCGCGTTTTACCGCGCGTATATTGACCTACGACTTTGAGGGAAAGCCGCGCTTTACGGAAAAGCCCAAGGGCAAAGTCTATCCAGTCAATAAAGTTGTCGCTCTTTGTGATGTAAACTGGATTGATGAACCTGAAAGCGATGAAGCCGAAGGGCTGATATCGGCAGCTGTGCACTATATCGATCTTGTACAGGCATTTGATTATGTCGGCTTGTAATGAAATTCCTGTGAAGTGCATTTAAAAATATAATTCCAGCTGGGAAGTGCTTTCAATAAGGAGGACATTTTCAGGTGAGGCGGCAAGCAACCAGATCTTAAGTCCCGCCGGTATTTCTATGTGCCTTCCCAGAGTTTTCCTCTTTCCGCCCTAAGAGTCTCAGTGGGATATAACTATGAAACAAGCCAACCCGATTAATATTAGGCACATCGACCATGTGGTGCTACGTGTGGCAAACTTGAACACTATGAGCGAGTTTTACTGCAATGTGCTTGGATGCCGGTTGGAGCGGGGGCCCGGAACCCTTGGGCTTGTGCAGCTTCGTGCCGGAAACGCTTTGATAGACCTTGCAGATATAAATGGCCCGCTTGGACAAAAAGGCGGGGGGGCGCCCGATCACTCGGCCCCTACAGTGGATCATTTTTGCCTGAGAATTTCCCCTTGGTGTGAAGAAGATATTATAGCGCACCTGAAACACCACAATGTAAAGATGGGCAGCGTGGAAGAGCGCTACGGCGCATCGGGCCGTGGTCCGTCTCTCTATATTGAGGATGTTGAAGGGAACAAGGTAGAGCTCAAAGGCTAAGTTCTGCTCGTTTGATTTTACTTTTCTATCCGGAAATTGTCGATCCATCTGCTTAGAATCTAATGGTATATAGTATAATTTATTTTAACCTAAAGTTGTATACCTTTTGGTTTAAGTATGAATGTTGCTAAAATGTGCTATAAGATAAACAATACTTAATATTTTTCCATCGTTTTTGAATAAAAGCTGCCTCATTTCGTCCAAAACCATCAGTTACTTTTAATTTAACACAAAAAGGACAGATCAAGTTTTGAAGTGAGTGCGAGTAAGACTTGGTCCGACTATCCTCTTGGTGTCACCCACATATAACCACATTGACTACTGGAGAGTAGAGACTATGGGAATTCACCCACCAGTTTACCCGTCAAAAAGTATAGTGTTTAAGCCCAAAAACTCTGAACATTCAGAGATCTTCCACCCAATGAAAGCTGCCGGAAAGCCCGCCCTTGAAATGCTGTGTATGGCAATGATGAATCCCTCAGAGCTTTCCAGAGGTGAGCGTGAACTCATTGCGACCTACGTGTCCACCTTGAACAATTGCCCAAGTGGAACACAGGTGCATGCGGATAACGCCAGACAGCAAGGGGTGAGAGATGAGATTGTAACCAATGTTATCGATGGACACTTGTTTGTGCTGTCTGACCGGCTTCTTGCCATGTTTGCCTTTGCTAAACAGGCAACAAAGGATGCCAACAAAATCTCGATGGAAGATGTGAAAACTGTCTCTGAAGCTGGTTGGGGTTATCAGGCCGCATTTGATACACTTTTCATTGTGGCATGCCTTGCCTTTATCAATCGTATTACATGCGGTTGCGGCAGTCCTCATTCATCCTATGAAGAATTGGAGTTCAGGCACTGATCACTCAAAAATGAACCCGAAGTTCTGAAGATTTCAAGCGTATGAGACTAAGTAAATCCCGCGGGTTACGCTTTTTGTTTTCAACATAACAAACTCAGAGGTGAGTATGGCGTCTTTAATACATGTAACCTAGCTAGCTAGGTCCAGCAGCTTCGTGTTGGTCAGTTGGCTGAGTACTCCAATAATGTGATAGAAGGAGCTTGCCGGAACAGGCTCTTGGGCAAATCTGCCGCTTTCATGGCGCCTGTCTTTCCAAAGCCCAGCTTTCATTCCCTCAAGATATGCAAGAAGTCCTTGTAGTGCTTGCTCCGAAGAACGGCGATAGTGCATTTGTGCAGTTCCGCGTGCAAGAGAGGATAGTAGTAATGAAGCCTTTAAGCGCTCCGCTTGCGCCCACAGCCGGGCCGTTGGGTCCATGGGTCTATAGCTTCGGTCCATAGCCATAATGGCAAATGTTTGTGTGGGGTCCAGACCATGGGTTTCGGCAATCGTGTGCAGCTGGGTTGCCACCTCAAACCCACTGGCATCTTTGTGCAGGCGGCCCCAGCGGGTAAGAAGCCAGGCCCACTCATAATGGTGTCCGGGCTCCAGTCGTTCGCCGTCACGTCCTTTAGCGCAGCGCCAGTCCTGCGTGAAATATTCCCCCAAGCCGGTGGCCCCGTCATAAAATCTGGCAAAGGCAAGGCCCGCGATGTCATCGGCCATACCCGCCCATGGGCCTTCCGGGTCCTCTTCTTCCCAGGCCAGCATGGCTTCCAACAGATGCATGTGCGGATTGGAGCGCAGGAAATAGGTGCTGCGGTTGGAGTGTTCTTTAAAGCCGCCTGATCTATGGGAGTAGTGGGTGGTCAGGTGTTCCAGAAGCTCAAGGGCGCGCTTGCGTATTGCGGGTTTTTCACGCTCATGAACCGCTTCATTTATGCGTGCAAACCCCAAAAGAGCGAAAGCCTGATTGTAAAGGTCAAAGCTCGGGTCCAGCATCTGGCCGCTCTGGGATACCAGATTGGCATAGTGCCCCTCGTTGGTTTGATAGTGGTCTATGAAATAGTGATAGGCGTGAAGGGCCGCATATCTCCAGTCTCCATTCCACCCCAGTTTGCCCGCTTCACAGAAAGCAAAGATCATGCGCGGGTGCAGGCGGCCACGTCTGGGGGAGTGTGTGCCACTGCCATCCCTGTTCAAGCTTTCAAAGCATCCGCCTCTCTTGTGGTCGAGGCCTTGCTTGAACCACAGGGGAAGCGCGCTCTCAAAAAGCCATGCTTGCAGGCGCTCTGCTTCTTTGTGTAGTGCTAAAGTTTCCATCCCTGCGCTGCCCCACGTCAAGAATTACGGTACAAACTCAAGGCTCACCAAACGGTGCGAGCATATGGTAGCCGGTTGAAACTCTAGCAATTTGGAAGGCGGGGCAGCATCCTCAGATCAAAGAGCAAGAAATCTCTGAGCTAGGAGAAGTAAGGGAAGAAACAGTCAGGCTACATGCATGCGGCACAAAAAAGGCCGCGCCCGAAGGTGCAGCCTTTGTCATCGTGTTCTGTCAGAACTATCAGGAGAACTGGGCTTTCACTTCCTCAATGTTCTTCAAGTCTGGCAGGGAATGCTCGTTGCCAAGGTGCTGGATGGCATGGGCGGAGGCAGCGCGGGCCAGCTTAAAGTGGTCTTCCCAAGAACCTTCAGGGTGAGCCAGGTAGGCATAAACATAGGCCCCGTGGAAGGTATCACCGGCACCGTTTGTATCCAGAACCCGCGTGGCAGGCACCTTCAAAGCTGGTAGGTGCTTGATTGGGCCGCTGCCTTCAAACCACAGCAGGCCGCGCTCGCCTTGTGTCACGCCGCCCACTTTAATGCCGCGCACCTGCAGGTAGTCCAGTGTTTCTTCGGGGGTCTTGCCCAGCTGTTCGCAAAACAGTTCAGAGACTATGGCCACATCAATGTAGTTCAGCAGTTCTTCGGTGTTCTCGCGCACTGCACCGCCATCCAGTGAGGTCAAAATTCCGTGTTTGCGGCACATTTTGGCGTAGTGAAGAGCGGCTTTTGGAAGGTGACCATCCACATGCAGCGCCTGACATCCGGCAAGGTTTAACTCAGGGAACGGGTGCAGGAAGTCGTTGTCACGGCAGCGTACAATGGCGCGTTTTCCGTCTTTAGGCATGATGAAGGACAAGGAGCTTTCCTTGACCTTGCAGCTGTGAATGGGAATGGAATACTTGGCGGCCATATCGCGGAACATACGGGCCAGCCAGTCATCGGCCATGGAGCAAAGCAAATCGGGCGCAATACCAAGCTTGGCACAAGCAAAAGCGGCAGTCACCGCATTGCCGCCGAAGCTTACGGCATAATCATTGGCGAGGGTTTTCTCATCTCCAGTTGGCAGCGTATCTGCCAAAAAAGTCACGTCAATGTAGGACTGCCCAATAAAAAGCGCTTTCATGCTTAGCTCCGTTTTATACGGGTGCTGAACGCCAACACCCTGTTATTTAAACTTGTTTTGCGAGAGGCATTGGCACTGAGCGAAGGTTCGGTTTAAGTGCACGTTTCTCTCGTATTTCAGCTTTTCCCTTTTGGCGGCGACTTTACGCCTGTTAAAGCCCTTCTAACAGAGGAGAGTTGTTGTCAGGGTGATTTTCCTGTTGGTTGTGCGCCTTTCCCAATGGGTATCTTATATTTTAGCTAAAGGTGCAGGTATTTTTCCTCACGGGAACGGAACTTACCATGAATAAAAATGGCAGTTATTTTCTCTTCCTAAGGGATCTTTATGGAAATATCCTTAGCCCCACCTTGAACCATTGACGCAGTGGACTTGAGCGTTAATTCTTTGTTTGTTCACTCTGGAATTTGTGATTGGGAGGAATGTTAGAAGATGATTGGCCGGTTGAACCATGTGGCGATAGCTGTTCCGGATATGGAAGAGGCCCTGAAGATATATCGTGATACCCTTGGCGGGGTAGTTTCCAAAAAGGAGCCCCAGCCTGATCACGGTGTTTCGACGGTTTTTGTTGAACTCCCCAATACGAAAATCGAGCTGTTGGAGCCCCTTGGTGAAAACTCTCCGATCAACGCCTTCTTGGAGCGCAATAGTGCAGGGGGCATCCACCACATCTGTTACGAGGTGGACGACATCATCGCAGCCCGTGATCAGCTGGTTTCCAAAGGTGCTCGTATTCTAGGGGACGGGGAGCCGAAAATTGGGGCCCACGGCAAGCCAGTTCTTTTCTTGCATCCTAAGGATTTTCTTGGCACTTTGACCGAGCTTGAACAGGCTTGATCGAAAAGCTTTGATAATCTGGGGGGATAGCGGGTGTCCATTGTATTAAGTGTGGCAGTGTTTTTTATGATGTGGTGGATCCTGTTTCTTGCCATTCTTCCCTTTGGGATCAAAACGCAGGCAGAAGAGGGGGAGACCGTTCATGGCTCCGCCGAAAGCGCTCCCGTTCACCCCTATATGCTGCGCAAAGTCATTGCCAATACGATCGTCACCGGCATCTTGTTTGCTATTGTCTACGTTGTCATAGACTCTGGCTTGGCGCGGGATCTTCTGCCCTTGGTGGACCGCTTTATGGGCAATTAGCTTCGGCCTGTTTTGCATAGGATGTACCGAAGAGCCTTCGGTACATAGGGGCTTTTGAGAGTAGGGAATTCTTTAAGCCTGTGGTTTATCCGTTGGCTCTAGATGAATGACAATATCAACGCTTTTGATGGTGTAGCCGGAAGGCGGATCTGCCAGCGTGCCAAGCTCCAGATTCCCTTCAGGACAGTCCATAATCCGGTCTTCCTCACCAATATAGTAGTGTCGGTGGTCGCCTGTGTCTGTATCATACCATGTGCGCTCGGCAGAAACGGCCACACGGCGGATAAGCTGGACACGCTCGAAATCATGCAGAATGTTGTAAATGGTTGCTAATGCAATGTTTTCACCGTAGCAGCATGCCTCTTCATGCAAAGTTGCCGCGTCTACATGCCGGTGCTGGCCTTTAAACAGATGATGCGCAATGGTGCGCCTTTGTTTTGTTGGTCGCAGGCCAGCCTTCCGCAAAAGTTCAACTGTATCAAAGTTAACTCTATCAAGCATTCTTACAGCCTTCTTCGGATAATGCGCGCATGTGGTCTTAGCTCATAGAAACTCATCTACTCCCAGTATTACTCAGCTTAATTGCAAATGCAAGTCATTCGCAATTAGGGGCAAGGGAAACCTGTTTTGCTTGCTATTATCTACGCCGTTGTAGAAACCGGTCTGGCCAGTGATCTGTTCCCACTGGTAGATAGGTTTATGGAGAATTAGAGCAGCTGCGTTTGTTTTTGTTCACGCCTACAGCCGTGAGATGCCGCTTGTTACACTTGAGCACTTGTCCAGCCCTAGGCAAATCCAACCGCTTTACACAGAGCAGCCCAGCCGCTGAGCTCAACACCGAAAGGCTCTTAGATGCTTGAGCATGGCTTGCACCTTCTCGGTTCGGTGCAGATCAACATGAGTGACTAGCCAAAGCGGGATTGCCCACTCTTTGTGACTTGGAAGAATAGCGCGCAGGTCATGCTTACCGGCCACATCGATATCGCTCAGAACCCCAAGCCCCAACCCTGCATAAACTGCTTCGCGCACGACGAGCGGGTCGTTCGTTGCCACGGCTACCTTTGGATCTGCGATGTGTTCGTCAATCCATGACCAAATTGCAAGGCGGCGTTCGTTCAGCGCAGGCATTACGAACTCATGGAAAGCCAAGTCCGCCACAGTGTTTGGCGTGCCGTTTCGAGAAAGATAACTGGTATGGGCATACAGATTCAGTCCGGTTTGGTCAAAAGACTGGACCACATAGTCAGGGTGTTCAGGCTTTGCTCCTGCCCGAACTGCGATATGCGCTTCACCATACTCGAGGCGTTGCAACTCATCGGTTGAAATGATTGTAATCTGGCAATCAGGATTCGCCCTCCGGAATGCCGAGATTGGCTCCATCAGCACATTAGTGACCGGAAGCAGCGACGTAATTTTGATCTCACCCTCGATGGGTCCATCCTGTGTCTTTGCGCGATTAACGAGGTCCTCAAATAGTTGGTCTGTCTTTTGCGCAACCTTGAGGAGCTCTTCGCCCAGTTCTGTTAGCGTGTAGCCCTTTGGATTGCGGATGAATATTCTCGCCCCGAGCTCTTCTTCCAGAGCATCGATATGCCGGTTGACGGTAGCTCTATGCGTACCCAAAGCACGAGATGCTGCGCTTACCGTACCAAGTTTGGCCACGTGAAAGGCTGTACGAAGCTCGGACCATCTCTCCATTTCACACCTGTACAATTTACGCGCATTCAGTGCGCTTTTGCGCTCGTTGACTTGCGTCTATGCAGCATACAATTTGGTGCATAGCAACAGAAAACATGAATTGGAACTAACATGACCTATCTTTCTATTGGACTACGTGTCCTGCTCACGCTCGTATTTGTAGGCTCTGGCGGTGCGAAGCTTATTGGTGTTCCCGAGATGGTTGAAGGCTTTGAGACCCTTGGATCCGGCCAGTGGTTTCGATACTTCACCGGTTTGGTCGAAGTTGTTGGAGCGACACTTCTATGGTGGCCAAACCGGCAAGCATTTGGTGCTTCGCTGCTTGGCGCAACAATGATCGGTGCAACCTTGATACATTGGTTTATCATTGGCCCATCAGCGGTTCCGGCAATCATACTCGGCTTGCTCTGCGCCGCCGTTCTCTACCTATATCGCGGCCAAGTCACAGCAATTCTGAGGAGCTCTTAGGTCTCATAATCGGCTATCAGCCAACTCTGATAGATTTTCCCAATTGACCCACCATGGCCGGATACGCGCCCTATGGAGGTTCGCCTAAAAAAGTCGGTCGGTATCCCCGACCACTTTCTTTTTGAGTGAACTCTTGGTTCCCTTTAGGAGCCTTTTTCTTTCACCGCCCCGTCCATGAAAATTTCTGTGACTTTTTTCATGTGAAGACGAATTTCATCATCACTTATGTGTGTGTCGGGGAGGAAAAGTGCACGGGCGTGCAGGTCCCCTTTAATCATGCTCAGCAGAACTCTTGCGGAAAGAGCGGGGTTCTCGATGGTGTAACGACCTTTGGCATTCAGTTGCTCCAGATACCGGGCAAACAGGGCATAGGCGCGGTTATGCCCGTTCTCATAGGCCGCTTTTGCCAGATCGGGAAAAATGGCCGCTTCGCTGATCACAGTTCTGATATTTGCATTCACATCGGCACTTAAAATCTTCTTGGCGGTGAGAATACTAACCTCTTCAATGACATCCCGAGGGTTTTTCTCTGAATCAAAGTGACGCTCAATTTCTTTGAACAGTTGGGCTTGCCGCTGCTTTATGGCGGCGGAAAACAAACCCTCCTTGTTTTGAAAGTGCCGGTATATCTCCCGTTTTGACCCGCCCACCTGTTCAATCACCATATCGAGCGACGTGTTCTTATAGCCATGTTCCAAAAACAGGTCCCGTGCAGCTGCTATCAGCTCGGATCGGCGTTTTTGGGACTTTGGGGAGAGGGTGGCATCTGGCGTGGTCATTGTGGTGTCCTGAAAAATGGTATTGACATTGGTACTGATTAGTACCATTTTGTCAACTGGTACTGAGTAGTACCAAAACGTTTATTTTGTCCGGTTCTATTTTCTAGCTCTTTGTGCATGGCTTTAAAGCAGATGCGGACAATAGCCATACTCTCCATAACAAGAAGTGCCTGATCGGCATTGGAAAAGGATCAGAGGCAGTGAAAAAGCTGAGTACGATTTCTGGTAGGAATTTATTCGCCGGTCTGCTTGTCACATTTAGCCTTGCAGCCTGTCAGCAAGAACAGGACGCCCCAAAACAGGATATTCGGCCCGTTTACTGGATGGAAGTGGAGCGCATTGGCGCAAGTTCCGTGCGTCATCTTTCCGGCAGTGCGCAGGCGTCCACACATGCTCCGTTAAGTTTTGAGGTTGCAGGTACTGTTGAAGACGTTTTGGTCCAAGTGGGAACTGTGGTCACAAAGGGGGAGCCGCTGGCGCGCATTAATACCCGCAATCTGGAGCTGGAACTGGAAGCACGGGAAAGCGAAATGGCCGAGGCGCAAGCAACTCTGGCCGAAGCTGATGCGGACTTTAAGCGTAAAGCAAAGCTTTTCTCTGATGGCTGGATTGCCAAGTCGGCGCTGGACAGCGTTAAAGCCCGCAAAGACAGCACTGCCAGCCGCGTGTCTTCCTTGTCATCACGAGTAGACAGGGTTCGCGAAGACTTAAAAGATGCGGTCCTTTATGCTCCCTATGACGGGGTGATTGATGAACGGTTGATCGAGCCTTCCCAGCAGATCACAGCGGGCCAGACAGTCTTCAACATTCAAGGCAATGACGGGGTGGAAGTTATAGTGGCTGTCCCTGAAACCCTTATCAAGGGGCTGAAACTGGGGTCCCAGCATCCCATTGTTTTACCGAACTACTCGGATGAGGATTATGAGGGCGTTGTCAGCGAAATCGCAACGCAAACCAGAGAGGGAAATGCCTTTCGGGTTGTGCTGCAATTGAAAAACTGGCCCGAGGGCCTGCGCATGGGGGCAACGGCGGAAGTCTCGTTGAATGTGGCAAACAAGTTTACCGCAACTGAAGCGGAAACAAGTTTCAGCTCTATTCCGCTCACCGCCTTTATTCCGGTGCCGCAAAAGGATGGTCTGGCCCACGCTTTCAAAATAGATCCGCAAACCAATGCGGTTGAACAGGTCGAAATCAAAGTGGCCGAGTTTACGTCAGAAACTGCGGTGGTTTCGGGAAACCTCACAGCGGGTGATCTGATCGTCACCAAGGGCGTGGCTTATCTGCATGATGGGCAGCAGGTAAAACGCATTGGCGTTGGCCCGCGCGTCTACAATCCATAATTCGGGCAAGTACTCATGAATCTCTCTAGCTTGGCTTTGCGATACAAGACAGTTGTTCTGTCCATTGTCGCTCTGTTGATGGTCGTAGGTGCGCGCAGTTATTTTACTCTGCCAGCGCAAGAAGATCCGCACGTCACTGTGCGTGAGGCTGTCATCACAACCCGATATCCGGGGCTCTCCCCCCAGCGCATGGAAATGCTGGTCACCAAGAAGCTTGAAGAAGCGGTCCGCCAGCTTCCCGAGCTGAAGGAAATCCGCTCTACAACACGCACGGGCGTTTCCATTATCCATGCGTCAATGGAAAGTAAGTACTTCGATCTTGAACAGATCTGGGACAAGCTGCGTGACAAGGTGGAAGAAGCAACACCCCAGTTGCCCCCCGGAACACAAAAGCCGGATATTAATGACAGTTTCGGGGATGTGGCCGTTCTCACCGTTGCCCTTACAGCCCCCGATTATACTATGGCGGAACAGTACAATATCGCCAAACATGTGAAGGACCAGCTGTATTCGATTACCGGCACCAAGAAAGTAGATCTGCACGGTGTCCAGAATGAACAGATCTCCATTGAAGTGTCCAACGCGCGCGTTGCGGAACTGGGGTTATCGGCAGAGCAGATCATCAATACTGTGCGCGCCCAGAACACCATTGAGCCGGGCGGTGAAGTGGACATTGGAGAGCGCACTTTCATTCTGGAGCCTTCTGGTAACTTTGACGGGGTGGCGCAAATTGGTGAAACGCAAATTGCATTGCCAAACGGGCGGGGCACAATTCCCTTGCGCGATATTGCCGAAATTTCCCGCGAGCCCATAGACCCACCCACTCCCAAAGCCTATTACAATGGTGAAAATGCCATTATTTTTGCTGTGGCCATGCGCGATGGTGTGCGGGTTCTGGATTATGCTCCGATCATGCGGGACAAGATCGAGGAAGTGGAGAGCACCCTTCCGGTTGGCTATAATCTGGACATTGTCACCTATCAGGCCGAACAGGTTGGGAATGCGGTCTACGGTGTCACAAGCAGCGTACTTCAAACACTGGTGATTGTGCTTGCCGTGGTTACCCTGTTCCTCGGGGTTCGTACCGGCTTGATCGTGGGGGCAATTGTTCCCTCTGTCATGCTGATTACATTGGCGATCATGAGCTTTACCGGCATTCCGCTGGAGCGCATGAGCCTTGCAACCATGGTGATCGCGCTGGGTCTTCTGGTGGACAACGGCATTGTGATTGCAGAAGATTTCAAGCGCCGGCTTGAACTGGGAACCAGCCGTGATGAAGCTTTGCGCCAGACAGGCGGCGAGCTGGCCATGCCGCTGCTCTCCTCCACTTTAACCACGGTTCTGGTCTTCCTGCCTTTGATGTTGGCGGACCATGAGGCCGGAGAGTTCACCCGTTCAATCTCCCTGATTGTTTTGATTTCTCTTTTCACGTCATGGGTTCTGGCGATTATGGTGACACCGGTTCTGTGTCACAAATTCATGAGGGTGAAGGTAAAGAGCGAAATAGGAGCTCCTGGTGAAAAGGCCGGCGCCTTTGATAGAATTGAAGGGAGCTATGAAAGCTTATTGCGGCATGTCTTGAAGCGCCGCGGTCTGTTCCTCATCTTGATGCTTATTATGCTGGTTGCAGGTGTTATGGGCATGCGTATGGTGCCCAAGAAGTTCTTTCCCGCAAGTGACCGCGCTCAGGTTCTGATTACACTGGACCTACCGGCGGAGACATCCTTGAAAGCAACAGACACCTTGCTAAAACGTGTCTTCCCCGTTCTCAAGGACCAGATACGTTTCCCGCACCTGCAAGATTTTGCAGCTTACGCTGGTTACGGCGGACCACGCTTTGTAATGTCGCTGTCGCCACTCGACCCCGCGCCCAATAAGGCATTCCTTGTTATCAATCTCGATGAGATTGGCTCGATGCAAAAGTCCCTTGAGGACTTGCGGGTGATGTTCAACGAGGAGTTTCCCGAGATCAATGCACGGGTTTCCGACATGTTCTTGGGACCAACGGATCCGGGCGTGTTCCAGCTTCAGGTTAAAGGGCCGGATATCGAGACAATCTATAGCAAGGCAAAGGAAATCGAAGTCGCACTCGCTCAAATTCCGGGAAACATTGATATCTGGCAGAACTGGGAGAACCCAATTCCAAAACTCGATGTGAATGTGAACCAGTCACTCGCGCGCCGTTCTCAAGTCTCATCAACTGGAGTTGCCAGCTCCTTGCAACGATACTTCAACGGCCAAACCATTTCCCAGCTTAGGGATGGGGATGATTTGTATCCAATCGTGACGCGGGGAACGGACCGCGAGCGCAACAATCTGGAGAGGCTTTATTCTCTAGGTGTCGAGACGGCGGATGGAATGGGGACGGTTCCTTTGGAGCAGGTGGCTGAAATCGAGCTGGATTCTGAATATGCTGTCATTCAGCGCGAAGACATGACCCGCACCGTGACCATTGAAACCCGTCCTCTTGGCGTTACGCCGGAAGATCTGGTGAAGCAAGTGGACCCGATCATTGAAAGGCTCAGTGCCGATCTGCCTCCCGGGCACTCCATCGAGTATGACGGGGTTATTGTGGACTCAACCAAGGGCAAGATGGCTCTTGCTGCCAATATGCCTTTGTGTCTGGCGGCCTTGTTCTTGTTATTGCTCGCGCAGTTCAACTCATTCCGCCGCCCACTCTTGATATTGGCCACCATTCCACTGCTTGCCTTCGGGGCGGCTGTGGGCCTTAACGTCATGGGGGCTACGTTCGGCTTTATGGTTGTTCTGGGCATCTTGGCTCTGGCAGGTATCATCATCAACAACGCTATTGTGTTGATTGACCGCATAGATATTGAGATGAAGAAAGACGGGGTGGAGCCGATCGAGGCCATTGTTGCTGCAGCCAAAACGCGCCTGCGTCCAATTATCATGACAACGGTCACCACAATTGTTGGCTTGATGCCACTGCTGATTGCGCAAGATAGGCTGTTTTATGGCATGGCAACCGTCATCGCCTTCGGTCTGGGGGTGGGAACCATTCTCACGCTGGGCCTTGTGCCTGTTCTTTATGCAATGCTCTTCAAGATTAAAGAAGCGCCGCAGCCGGACGGACTTCTTTCTTTGAAAGCAGGCTTAGCTGAGTGAGCAAAAGCCGCAGGGTGCCTCCCAAGCACCTTGCGGCTTTGATCTTGTGGCTTGCACGTATCCCGTTGAAAACGGACCGATGTTCACTTTTCAAAGCGCACCATGGCAAGGCCAACGCCTGAGATGAAGAAGAGCCCGCCAGCGAGCTTGTTGCGCAAGTGGTCCATGCCCTTCAATAGGGGAGTTGCAGAACGCGCCAATGCCGCCCAGCACAAATCTCCCACCATCATAACGAGCAGATAAATAAGCGCAGGCTGAATCAGTGCGAAAGATGTGTCTGGTCCCACCACGAACTGAGGCAGAAAAGCTGCGTTAAAGATAAGCGTTTTGGGGTTGACGATGGCAAACGCCATTCCCTGCCAGAATAGCTTATGCAAGGGGGTGGTGCTTGCCTTTGATGTCTCAAGGGTATCGGTCTGCTCTTGCCAGGTTTTAATGCCAAGGAAAATCAAATAGGCGGCTCCCACCCATTTCACCCATAAAAAAGCATCGGCAACAACAGCAAGGAGCGCAGAAAGCCCCAGAACCACGATGCTAAGCTGAATTGCAATTCCCAACGTGGTGCCAAATACGGTCACAGCCCCAAATCGAAATCCATGTTTCACCGTGTTTGCTGTAATGAGCGCCACATTTGGCCCAGGAATAGCAACAAGAGCTGTAGTTGCAATTATCAAGGCCATGATCATTTCCAGTGACATGCTGCTCTCCGCTAGGGTGTCTCTCCAAAAGGGGATGGCTGTTTTGAGAGAAATATAGTTCGCGCACAAACAAACGTGCTCAACATAGATTTGCCTATAGATTGTAAGGTGTCAATGTTCTGCGCCGGTTTGGCCGGCCCGAGTGCTTATAGCATTCAATTCGCAAGAGGGGGGGGTCCTTATCCTCGCGTTGCTAAAATGGAGTAAATGCAAAGACACAGTGCTCAAAAAAAAAGCAAGGCTAAAAGCCTTGCTAAATTAGTTAACGCGTCTACATGCTTTCATTAACGTCTCTGTGCAAACGTCGGCTGCGGCTCAATGGCGCGCCAGAAAGCGATCCTCCCAAGACTCAGACTGCGAAATCGCTAGTGTTTGAAACACCCTAGCCTTTGTTATTCAATCGACTTTAGACTAATAACACATCCTTGTCATTATTTAGTCACAAGCTGCCTAACATTTGGTCATGGTTAAAATATTATCTAATATTTAGTTTAAGTAGAGTTACATCCGCAATCAATCTCCAAGGTAGTTGCTGTCAAGTACTCGGTAATACTCAAAATGTATGCCTCTACGTCCTTTAAAGGCTCACGATGAAAAGGGTTGACTATTCCCGCTCAATAGATTTTTCATAGGTGAAAAATAAACAATCAGTATTTGTAGTAGACTTCTTGTCAGAGGCCTGTCGGGAGGCTCTATAAGAAAGTTTCAGATTAATATTGATGGAATATTTGGTCCTTTTTACTTTCCCCTAGTGTCTTTTGGAGCAACTATATTCTCCATAGCCTTCCTTTATTAACAGAACCTGCTCTCTTTCTGGGGCCCTCGTGTTCTAACGGCTGTTGAAATGTTCGCTATTTCTGCACTTGCGATTCGCTAGGCTCGCCGGAATCTCCTTTTGCAGGCAAAAATACAAGTGTATTTCAAAGGTGAAGCAGATGGGTGGACCTTAAGCGCTGCCAGAGCGCTTAAAATCGGGCTTTATCGGTGGCAGGGCTGCGCGCGTCTGAGCAGTCCTTCTCGTAAATGCTGTTATAAGGCACAAAATGGGGTATGAAGAGCCCCTTGCATTGACATCGCCGCTCGTAGTTTGTAGGCGAAATTCCAATCATTTTTTTATCGGACACAAGTCATAAGAGTCACACGCCCATGCGCTTATCCCGTTATTTCCTGCCAATCTTGAAGGAAACGCCTAAAGAGGCCGAGATTGTTTCCCATCGCCTCATGCTGCGGGCCGGTATGATCCGTCAGCAATCAGCAGGAATCTACGCGTGGTTGCCTCTGGGCCACCGTGTGCTGGGCAAGATCCAGAAGATCGTTGAGGAAGAGCAGAACCGTTCCGGAGCGGTAGAACTTCTCATGCCAACCTTGCAGCCTGCGGACCTGTGGAAGGAAAGCGGGCGCTATGATGCTTATGGCAAAGAGATGCTGCGCATTGAAGACCGTCACGAGCGTGCCATGCTGTTTGGCCCAACCAATGAGGAGATGATCACCGACATCTTCCGCAGCTCTGTACGCTCCTACAAGGATCTGCCGCTGAACCTCTATCACGTTCAGTGGAAATTCCGCGATGAAGTGCGACCGCGTTTTGGTGTAATGCGTGGCCGCGAATTCTTGATGAAAGATGCCTATTCTTTCGATCTGGATAAGGAGCGGGCAACCGAAGCCTATCGCCGTATGTTTGTGGCATACCTGCGCACGTTCTCCCGCATGGGCCTCACAGCTATTCCGATGAAGGCTGACACTGGCCCGATCGGTGGTGATTTGTCTCACGAATTCATCGTTCTAGCGTCCACGGGCGAGAGTGAAGTGTTCTTGAACAAAGACATTCTTGATCTGGATATCCCGGCCGAAGATGTGGACTTTAACGGAGACCTCTCCGGCATTATCGATGCGTGGACTACGCCTTATGCAGCCACCGACGAGATGCATGATGAAGCCGCATTTGCCGCAGTGCCGGAAGACAAGAAAGTCTCCGCCCGCGGTATCGAGGTTGGCCATATTTTCTACTTCGGCACCAAGTACTCCGAGCCAATGGGCGCGAAGGTGATGACAGCGGAAGGCACCGAACAGCCAGTGCATATGGGATCCTACGGCATCGGTGTGTCCCGTCTTCTTGGCGCGATTATCGAAGCGTTCCATGATGATGATGGTATCGTCTGGCCAAAGGCCGTGGCACCATTCCATGTAGGCCTCATCAACATGAAGCCGGGGGGCGAGTGTGATGGTGCATGTGAGGAAATCTATGCCCAGCTGGAAAAGGCCGGTGTGGAAGTTCTTTATGATGATCGTGACACGCGGGCAGGGGCCAAGTTTGCGGGCATGGACCTGATCGGTCTGCCTTGGCAGGTCATTGTTGGTCCGCGCGGTCTCAAGAGCGGTGAAGTTGAGCTGAAAAACCGCGCAACTGGCGAGCGTGTCACGCTCTCACCGGAAGCTGCTGTTTCCAAGCTCATAGCTGATATCAACGGGTAAACCTGTTAAATATCTATGGATAATTGATTCGACAGAAATTTCTGTCGAATCTGTCATGATTTCGCTGCTTCTATCCCTATTGTGGGCTGAAACAGGTGGGGCTTTGGTGTTGCATTAAAGCTTTAAGCGGAGTGAAAGCAAGAATGACAACTGACGTACAGGCGGCCCCTTTGGGAAAAACGAGGCCGTTTGCATCTTTTGAATGGTTGCTTGCGGGGCGTTATCTGCGCTCTAAGAGAAAAGAAACCTTCATTTCAATTATTGCCGGTCTTTCGTTTCTGGGAATAACCTTGGGCGTCGCAACCTTGATCATCGTCATGGCGGTGATGAACGGGTTCCGTACCGAGCTTCTTTCTAAAATTCTTGGTATCAACGGCCATATTCTGGTGCAGCCCATCGAAAGTCAGTTTGATGACTATGATGCGGTCACCGCCCGCCTTCAAAGCGTGGACGGGGTGACCTTTGCTCTGCCCTTTGTGGAAGGGCAGGCCATGGTCTCCGGTCCCTCCAGTGACTTGGGGGCGCTGTTTCGCGGCATTCGCAAGGCGGATCTGGACCGCTTGCCGCTGATCTCCCAAAACATCAAGGCCGGTACGCTCGAGGGCTTTGACAGCTCTCAAGGAATCGCACTTGGTACACGGCTGGCCCGTCAGCTTGGTGTGACTATTGGCGATAGTGTTCGGGTTATCACCCCTCGTGGTAGTATTACCCCCATGGGCATGACCCCGCGCGTCAAGGCCTATCCCGTTCAGGCTATTTTCGAAATCGGCATGAGCGAATATGATGGCACCATTGCCTTTATGCCGTTCGAGGAAGCGCAGCTCTACTTTAACAAAGAAGGTCTTGCTACCGGTGTCGAGCTTTATGCGGGGGACCCTGATGAAGTAGGCGAAATTCGTCCGTTTGTGGAAGAGGCTGCCGAACGACCTGTTTTTGTGACAGACTGGCGCCAGCGCAACGCCACATTCTTCTCTGCCCTTGAGGTGGAGCGTAATGTGATGTTCATCATCCTCACCTTGATTGTGCTTGTGGCCGCCTTGAATATTATCTCCGGTATGACCATGCTGGTGAAAGACAAGGGCAGGGACATTGCGGTGCTGCGCACCATGGGTGCCACAAGAGGTGCTATTATGCGCATTTTTGTTATCACCGGTGCCAGTATTGGGTCTCTTGGTACTGTGGCTGGGGTTATCCTCGGCACCGTTGTGTGTCTTAATATTGAAAGCATCCGCCAGTTTATTTCCTGGTTCACGCGCACAGAACTGTTTTCGCCAGAACTGTACTTCCTGTCCAAGCTGCCTGCAGAAATGGATATGGGGGAAACGGTGATGGTGGTTGTTATGGCGCTCACCTTGAGTTTTCTGGCAACCCTTTACCCAGCGTGGCGCGCAGCGCGTCTCGATCCGGTTGAAGCGCTGAGGTACGAATAATGAATGCGCCGTTAAAAAATAAGGCCGCAGGCAAAAATCACGAGCCTCGCAAGGAAACAATCTCCATGCGCGGCGTTTGCCGGTCCTTCATGGAAGCGCATGGCCGCCTCGAAATCCTTAAAGGAGCCGATCTGGACCTTTATGAAGGTGAGATGGTTGCCTTGGTGGCCCCGTCCGGTACGGGTAAATCCACCTTGATGCACATCGCCGGCTTGCTGGAGCGCCCCGATGAGGGCGAGATCTATATTGGAGGTAAAGCCTGCTCCAAACTTTCCGATGACGAGCGCACATATATCCGCCGGAATGAAGTGGGCTTTGTCTATCAGTTCCATCACTTGCTGCCGGAGTTCACCGCGCTGGAGAACATTGCCCTGCCTCAGATGATCAGGGGGCTGTCTCGTCCAGTTGCGGAAAAGCGGGCCCATGAGCTGCTACAATATATGCGCCTTGATGACCGCGATACGCATCGTCCGGCGGAACTGTCCGGCGGCGAGCAGCAGCGCGTTGCCATTGCCCGTGCCGTTGCTAATGCCCCTCGGGTGCTGCTGGCCGATGAACCCACGGGAAATCTTGATCCGAAAACGTCCCATTATGTCTTTGATGCCCTGCAGGCACTGGTGCGCGCTTCCCGCGTCTCGGCATTGCTGGCAACGCACAATATGGAGCTTGCCGGACGGATGGACCGGCGGATCACTCTGCGCGATGGCAAGGTTGTCGAGCTGTAAAGCTGGTTTGATATTTTAGCTACACAAAGAGCGTCGGAAATTTTTCCGGCGCTTTTTTGTATGCGGCAAGCATATTTAATGCTGCTGGTAAAAACATATGCAGGCAGTGCGCATATAATGACAATAAATTGGGAGAAGTTCCATTTTCCAAAGCGGGAGCCGCATTTTAGTTATTTCAATACTGAGGGTGTGTGGTCAATGGATGAGATATATTCACCTGTTCTTGCAAAAGTGTACTGATGCCTGCGCACAAAACCAGTCGGCGAGCACGCAAAAAACATACAGTTTCGGATAAATTGCACGAAGCGACCATTTACGGCGAATAGTCTAGGAAATTCAAAAGGATATGATTGCTCAAAAAAGAAAAAACTCACCATTCCGGGGAGGAATGGTGAGCCCGCACGGGTTCGAACCGTGGACCTACTGATTAAAAGTCAGTTGCTCTACCAGCTGAGCTACGGGCTCTTTCTTTTTCCTTGTCGGCGGCGACTTGGTCGCTGCCTGTGAGGGGTCTTCTAAGGATCTCATGGGGTTAGCGCAACCCCTTTTTTTCATTTTCCACACAGGCTTCAAAAGTGTTTCCAAAAACAGCTTATTTTTAAGTAATTTTAACGCTGAACGGGGATAACCCCTATTTCTGTTGGGATAAAAGCGATTGCGCCGCCTAGTTTCCCTGCTCGGCAATATGCTCAAGCCGTGTGGCGCGCTCCTGTGTTATACTGGTCAGGCAAGAGATACGCAAAATCGGATAAAGCGAGCCGCCATAAACCGTAAAGGCTTCTGCATCGCATGTGC